>NZ_JBKQQD010000567.1:0-73652 GCF_052144515.1 Mycobacterium sp.
CCGCCGCGACCGCCTACGAGCAGGCCGGCGTCGGCCCGAACGACCTCAACCTGGTCGAGCTGCACGACTGCTTCGCCACCGCCGAACTCGTGCACTACGACAATCTGATGCTGTGCGACGAGGGCGGTGCCGCCGACTTCTTCAACTCCGGCGCCACCTGGCGCGACGGCTCGACACCGGTCAACGTCTCGGGCGGGCTGCAGTCCAAGGGCCACCCCATCGCGGCCACCGGCATCGCCAACATCTGGGAGATCTGCCACCACCTGCGTGGCGAGGCCGGCGACCGCCAGATCGCCAAAGCCAAAGTCGGCCTGGCCCACGTGATCGGCCTGGGCTCGGCCTGCGGCGTCCACATCCTGGAAAAGTCAGCCGCCTAGCCCGGACACCGCGTCGGCGTGCTCGCCGGCGGCCTCGCGGTCGGTGGTGTTGCGAACGAACGTCAGGAATCGGTCGATGGCCTCGACGGTCGCCGCGGTGCGGGCGGTCGGCAGCACATCGAAGGAGTGCTGGGCGCCGGGAAGTTCCGCATAGGCGACCGGGTTGCGCGAGACCGCACGCAGCGCGTCGGCGAAGGCACGCGCCTGCTCGTGATTGGTGAAGGTGTCGATGCCGCCGTGAATGACGAAGATCGGCGGCGCGTCGGGCCGCAGCTGTGACAGGGGTGAACCCTGGTCCCACACCTCGTACGCCTCGTGCTGCGGCGCCCCGATCACGATCCGGCTCAAGAACTCCTCCTGCTGCGCGGGTGAGTCACCCGCGCGATCGAGGAGGTCGTACACGCCATAGAGGGGAACGGCCGCGCGCACCGAGGTATCGGCGTCTTCGAAACCCGGCTGAAAGACGGGGTCGTTGGCGGTCAGCGCCGCCAACGCGGACAGGTGCCCCCCGGCCGAGCCACCCGCCAGCACGATGAAATCGGGATCGCCTCCGTGGTCCGCGATTTCGCGTTTGACCCAGGCGATCGCCCGCTTGACGTCGATGATGTGCGCCGGCCATCGCGCGGCAGGCGCCAGTGAATAATTGATCGCCACACACACCCAACCGCGCTCCGCCATGTGCGCCATCAGCGGATAGCCCTGACCCCGTTTGCTGCCTTTCGTCCATGCGCTGCCGTGAATTTGGATGAGCACCGGCGACCGCGCGTCGAGCGGCAGATCGTTGCGCCGCCAGATATCCAGGTGATTGCGTTTTCCGAAGTCTCCGTAGGACAAATCCTCCCGGTGCAGATATCGGCTACGTTCGGTGAAGCGCGGAAACCAGATGTCGCGCAGGGAAAGTTGGGATTCGTCAGGGAGATCTGGCGGCAAGCGCTTTCGGTATCCCGCGCCTAGCGAACTCCGCAGACTCGCATCGAGAACATCAGCGGCGCGCAGCGCGTCCCGCCGCGCCGCCCACAGCCCGTACCAAGCGCTGAGCGCAACCGCAAACCCCAGCACTCCCCGCGGAGTGCGCAGCGCGCCCCGACCGACAAGCCCTGCGGCCGAGGTTGCCTGGGCTACGAGGACGTGCATCGGGAACTCGCTGACCACAAGGCTGACTACGGTGAGCGGGACGACGCCGGCGGCAGAGGCGAGGCCGGGCAGTGGGCGTGCCAGCAACCGGGTGGGGCGTCGGGACCGCGCCACACCCGCGATCAGCGCCCAGAATGCGGCGCGGCGCAACAACGACCGTGCGGAAGACTCCGCGCGTTCCCCACTTGCATCCGACCACCGCGGTCGCAGTCTCATGCTTCACCAATAAAACTATGTTGACTATGTCGTCAAGGACGTTAGCCTAACCTCGCGCTTGCGACAAAGCTCCACTTTTCCGGGCGGCAACCGCCCCGGCCACGCCAGCGCGCCGCACCCGCCCTTCGCGAGATTGCCATTTGCGGTTTGGTCACTCTTCACACGCCCGGGCATCCGTTCTAATTGACCGGGTGACGCAGGACTCGAAGGAGGCAGCGGTGACGACGGTCGACGGGGACAAGCAAACCGAGTTCGATCACCATTCACCGGAGTATGCCGAGCACTCGACGGCCATCAACGCCGAGCTTCGTGCGCACTGCCCGGTGGCGCACAGCGATGCCCACGGCGGGTTCTGGGTGGTTACCCGGTATGAGGACGTCGTCCGGGTGGCCAAGGATGACGAGACATTCGCGTCGGGCCACACGGTGAACGGGGTGAGTCCGCTCGGGGTGACGATCCCACCGGCACCGGTCCCGCACTTCCCGATCGAGATGGATCCGCCGGAGTACACGCCGTACCGCAAGTTGCTGAATCCGATGTTCTCCCCCGCGGTGAGCGAAAGCTGGCACCCACGCATCAATCACTGGGTCGATGTTTGCCTCGACGAGGTGATCGAGACCGGCTCGATCGATCTGGTCGGTGACTTGGCGAATCCGGTTCCCGCGTTGTTCACCTCGGAATTCCTCGGCCTGCCGCTCGAAGACTGGCGGGAGTACGCCGACGTGATGCACGAGATGATCTACACCCCGCCGGTCGAACGGGACGAACTACTCAAGCGGTACTTCAGGCTGATCGGCGGAATTTTCGCAGTCGTCGCCGACCGCCGGGCCAACCCCCGTGACGATGCGATCAGTGCGCTGGTCAAAGCCGAGGTCAACGGAAAGCCGATGCCCGACGAGATGATCGCGTCCATCATCAACCTCGTCGTCGTCGGCGGATACGACACGACGACCGGCGTCGCCGCGAATGCGCTGATCTACCTGGCCGACCACCCCGAGCAACGTCAACTTCTGATCGATGACCCGTCGCGAATTCCGCAGGCGTGCGAGGAGTTCCTGCGGTGCTTTACTCCACAGCAAGCCCTCGCGCGGACGGTGACCAAGCCGGTCACCCTCGGTGGCGTCGAGCTGCGGCCGGGCGAGCGCGTGCTCATGAGCTGGGCGTCGGCCAACCACGACGAAACCGTATTCGAGAACCCGGACGAGGTCATCCTCGCTCGATTCCCTAACCGCCACACCACTTTTGGCATCGGGATCCATCGCTGCCTCGGCTCGCACATCGCCAGGACAGAACTCGCCGCCATGGTCAGTCGCGTGCTGGAACGCCTGCCCGACTACACGGTCGATCATTCCAAGGCGGTGCGCTACCCGAGCATTGGCATCGTGAACGGCTGGATCACGGCGCCCGCGACGTTCACGCCCGGGCGTCGTCTCGGCGCCGAGCACCTTCCGGCGCCGGCTCGATCATAGAGCCCTGGCCTTACAGGACGAATTCGCGGTCGCGCATGTGCGCGGGCACGCGGGGGTCCCGTTCGTGGATCTCGTGTTCGGGCAGCGGGGCTTCGGAAATGACCGGAAGATAAGGCGCCGGGTCGGTCCCCCAGTTCCAGCGGCCGATTTCGGCGGCCGACCGGCGGCCGGACATGGCGCGCACGAATTCGAAGCGGTCGGCAACGACGCAACGCACGGCGCGACCATCGCCGATGATGGTGCCCCACTGCTCGACCGTCACGCGGAGCGGCGGCAGGCCCCTGGCCGCCGCGCGGTCGGAGAACCGTCCGGATAACTCGTCAAGCGCCACCTTGACCGACTCGTCGTCACGGGCCGCGGGGCGATTCAGCGCGGTGCGCAGATCGTGTTCGCACATCGCGGCATCGGCGATGTAGAAGCCGGCGACCGCGGGGTTTGCGCGGAGCACACCCTCCAGCTCGCCCGACGCCGACTTCCAGCGGTCGAGCAGCTCCGCGAGCGTCTGTGAGCGGGCCGCCTCCCCGGCGGAGGGAGGAAAGAGCGCGGCGGAATCCGGCGGCGATGCCGCAGTCCCGACGAGGTGGGCTACCACGTCGCGGACGGTGGCGCCGGGCGCCGTCGGTAACGGGGTGTTGGCGCCGCCCTCGGGAACGGAATTCAGCAGCTCGACGATGCGGCTACGGGTTTGGGCCCAAATCGCGCCATGGTCGCGATTCCCCGCCGGCGTCGTATCGGTTCGCACGCGCCCTCCCTTGGTCGAATCGGATTGAGGATAGAGACGTCCCGTCACGGCGTGGAAGTGCCGGTCGCGGTCGCCGGTGCAAATCCTGTTCTCAGCCGGCCCGGTCAAATCTGGCCGCAATAGTGCGACGATCGACACAGCGGGCGGGCAGCGTGTTCGCCACCGAATCTGCGAGCGACCAAAGGAACACCGATGTTCACATTGTTCAGCGTCGACGACCATATCGTGGAGCCGGCTCACGTGTGGGTGGACCGTGTGCCCGCGAAGTACCGCGACCGCGCCCCGCATGTGGTGGAAGTCGACGGTCGCCAGGTGTGGCAATGGGACGGCGGCCAGGAACTGACGATGGGCCTCAATGCCGTGGCGGGCAAGCCGCGCGAAGAGTGGGGCATGGAGCCCGCTCGGTTCGAAGACATGATTCCGGGCTGCTACCAACCCGAGGAACGTCGCAAGGACCTGTTGTCCAACGGAATCTTCGCCTCCGTGTCGTTCCCGACGTTGCCGGGCTTCGGCGGCCGCAAGTTCGCCACCTTCGACGACAAGGATCTGGCCCTGGCGTGCGTGCGGGCCTGGAACGACTACATGCTCGAGGAGTGGTGCGGCGCCGGACCGGACGTGTTCGTGCCCATGCACATCCTGCCGGTCTGGGACATCGACCTCGCCGTCCGGGAGCACGAGCGCTGTGTGGGTTTGGGCAGCAGAGCGATCTGCTTCATCGAGGACCCCCACCTCGTCGATCTGCCGAATTTCCACAATGGCTACTGGGAGCCGCTGTTCGCCGCCGCGGAGGCTGATGAGACGCCGATCTGCATGCACATCGGGTCCGGTGGGGCCGCGGTGTCGCTGGAGGGCGTCAACCCGATGACCGAGATCGCATCGGCGTTCGCCTATGCGATGCGCTCGTCGGTCAATCTCATGGTGAGCCCGCTGCTGCGGAAGTACCCCGACGCCAAGGTGGTCTGGTCGGAAGGCGGCATCGGCTGGATCCCCGCCGCACTGGAACGCGCCGACCGGCAGTGGGAACGTCACCAGTACTGGTCGCACGTGCAGAACGCGCATATCAAGCCGTCCGAGGTCGCGGAGCGCAGCATGTACTTCTGCATGATCGAGGAGCCGATCGGGATCAAGTATCGCCATGACTTCCGGGTCGACCGCATCCTGTGGGAATCCGACTACCCGCACGCCGACACTCCGTTCCCGAAGACGCAGGCGTCGGCGAAGGTCGTCTTCGACGGAATTCCCCAAAACGAAATCGATCTCATGACGCACAAGAACGCCGAGGAACTCTTCCGCTTCCCCCTGTCGCAAGAATTGATCGCTCAGTACCAGGCCTCGGCATAACCGCTCGGCGGCCCACGTCGCTTGCCGGCTGCGGAGTGCGACTTGACTGATGACATCCGACGTCGGCCTGCACGGGTCGCGAACTGAAAGGTGACCGCGGTGAGTCTGACTCTGCCGGAAGCTTTACCGCGCCCCCGGTTGATCATCGGAGCCGAAGAGGTCGAGTCGGGCGGGGGTGGGCGCTACGAGCACCGCTACCCCGGTTCGGGTGAGGTGCAGGCGGTGGTGCCGTTGGCCGGTCCGGCCGAGGTCGACGCCGCGGTGGCCGCCGCCAAAGCGGCCTTTCCGGGCTGGCGCGCCCTTCATCTCGACCGCCGGCGGGACATTCTGCTGGACATCGCGCGGCGCCTGCTCGCCGAGGGTAAGCGTTTCGCCGATATCGCCACCTATGAAATCGGCATCGCCAACCAGATGGCGGGCAGCAGCGCACAGATAGCCGCCGACTGGTTCACCTACTACGCAGGCTGGATCGGTAAGAGCGCCGGTGAGGTGATCCCGATTCCAGACGGCAGTGCGCTCGACTACACCCTGGATGAGCCGCTGGGCGTGATCGGCACCATCATCCCCTGGAACGGCCCGTTGGTGTCGATCGGCATGAAGGTGGCGCCCGCCCTGGCCGCGGGCAATTGCGTGGTGCTCAAGCCGCCGGAGAACGCGCCGTTCACCGCGCTGCGGTTCGCCGAAGTCGCGGCCGAGGCCGGCCTGCCGCCCGGGGTCCTCAATGTCATCGCCGGCACCGGCGACGCGGGCGCAGCGCTCTGTTCGCATCCCGGCGTCGACAAGATCACGTTCACCGGCGGCGGGGAGACCGCCCGGAAGGTGCTCAGCGCGGCGGGACAATCACTCAAGCCGGTGGTGCTGGAACTGGGCGGCAAATCGGCCAACATCGTGTTCCCCGACGCAGACCTGGCCACCGCGATCCAAATCGCGGTGTTCGGCGGCCTGGTCACCCTGTCGGGCCAGGGCTGCATGCTGCCCACCCGGCTGCTGGTGCACAACGACATCTACGACGACGTGGTCGCCGCGGTGGCCGGGGCCGCCGCGCAAATCCCGGTCGGCGACCCGTGGGACGCCGCCACCCTCATGGGGCCGTTGGCCAGCGACCCGCAGCTGGGCCGCGTGTCGGCGATGGTCGAGGCGGCCAAACGCGACCGCAGCGGCATCCTGCTCCACGGTGGCGAGCGGCTGACCGCGCTGGGCGGCGGGTATTTTTACGCCCCAACGGTTTTCGGCGACGTCGAGCCCGGCAGCGACCTGGCTCAGCACGAGGTCTTCGGCCCGGTGCTGTCGATCCTGCGGTTCAGCAGCGACGCGCAGGCCGTCGAGATCGCCAACGACACCGCCTACGGCCTGGCGTCGTATCTGCACACTAAAGATCTGCGCCGGGCACACACACTGGCCGCGGCCATGGACGCCGGTGGCGTGGCGATCAACGGGATGCCGGTCGTTCCCGCCGGGGTCCCCTTCGGCGGGGTCAAACAGAGCGGGTTCGGCCGTGAAGGCGGGCGGTGGGGACTGCGAGAGTTCCAGCGCGTCAAGAACGTCTACGTCAGCCTGGCCTAGGCCGGCTGCGGCCCAACTCCGTCCGTACCACCTTGCCGAGCGCGTTGCGCGGTAACGCCTGCATGATGACGAACTCGTCGGGAACCTTGCTGTGCGACAACAGCGCTCGAGCGTGCGCGCGCAATTGATCGGCATCGGCCGCAGTCCCGGGACGTGGCTCGACGAACGCAACGATCCGCTCACCGAGCCGGTCGTCGGGCTCGCCGACGACCGCCACCTCGCGAACGGTGTCGAGACCGCCCAGGACGGTTTCGATCTCGCCGGCGGTGACGTTGACACCGCCGCGGACGATCACCCCCGTCTCCCGGGCGTGGACGTACACGGCGCTGTCGGCGTCCAGCGAGCCGAAATCGCCGGTGGCCAGGCAGGTGCCCGTCGGCCGGGCCCGCATGCCGTCCTGGGTCCAGACCCAACGGGGTGGGCTGAAGAGCCCCGGCCACGGCCCGCCGGTGGCCGGGCAGACGTACAACCTGCCGCGATGGCCCGGACCGAGCACCTGCCCGCTCCCGTCCCGAACTTCAATCCTGATGTGGGGCAACGCAACGCCGCTAGATCCCGGGCGGTGGGGAGCGCCGGGCGCCTCCAGACACACCGCCCCTCCGGCTTCGGTCAGCCCGTATGAGCCGAGCACCCCGACGGCGAACTTTTCTTCGAAGCCGGCGCGCAGGCTCTCGGAGAGGTCCGCTCCCCCGCTGCCCGCCCACCGCAGCGAGCGCAGCGAGTCGGGTGAGATGCCGTCGTCGTGCACCAGGTCGTAGATCGTGGTGGGCACCAGCGCGCTCAGCATGGTGAGTTGGTCGCGCGCGCAAGCTTGGGCGACTCCACGCGCGCTGAGCTGGGTGAGTATCACGACGGTCGCCCCGGCCAGCAACGCGGCCATCGGCCCGACGACCATCACGTTGTGGATGCTGAGCGGCAGGATCGCCCCGACGCGATCATCCTCGCGGAACCGTGTCGCCGTCGCGGCGGCGGTCAGCGAGGCGCCGGCGCGCGTGTGGACCACCGGTCTGGCCGTCCCCGTAGTGCCACTGGTGAACGCAATGGCGCAGGGCAGGTCGGCCGCGGGCGGCCGATCCTGTAGCGGAGGCGAGGCGTCCCCGAGGATCGTCGGCAAGTCGACGACGTGCCAATCGCTCGGTTGGCCGACCGGATCCTCGACCACGACGAGCGCGGGCCGCACCAGGGCGCACAGCCGCTGCCGCTCTGCCTCGGGTGCTGCTGGGCTGATGCCGACCCAGACCGCACCAAGCAGCAGGCAGGCCAGGTACAGCTCGAGCGCGGCCGCCGAGTTGGGAACGATCACCACGACTCGGTCGCCCGCGGCCACGCCATGGCGGGCAAGCGCCGCGGCCCGGCGCCGAACCAGCGGCGCCAGTTCTGCGTATGACACGCTGCGCGTGGCGTCCCGCAGCGCCGTGCCGGATCGGTTAGAGGACTCGATCAGCCCCAGCACGTCGGGCGCGGCCGGCACGGAGGCGGCACCTGGGGCCGCACCTGGCGCCGACGGGGGACTCATTGGACCATCACACGTCCCGCGGCCGCATAACGCCAGTGCTCGACCGCAAAGCTGGTTCTCGGAATTCGAGGGGCCCGACACTGCAGGCGCTACAGTGTGACCTGTACCTGAGCATTAGGGAGACCTAGGCGATGACCATGGCCGGTCACGAGCGGCGATCCCCAGCCCGTTCCGCGGACGAAGGCCCCGCCGGTGAAATCCCGGACGCCGCCACCCCGGATGCCTGCGAAGCGGACAATACCGATCCCGAGCGCGAGCGGCTGCTCAGCGCGGCGATGCAGGTGCTGGAACGCAGCGGCTGGTGGGGGTTCAAGGTCGAAAGCGTCCTCAGGCAGGCGAACCTGTCGACCCGCAGCTTCTACCGGCACTTCGAGAAGAAGACCGACCTGCTGCTGGCGCTGCTCGAGATGGAGCTCGGCCGCGCCGCGGTGGCGCTGCGAAAACGCACCGTTGCCGCCGATAGCCCGGCGGACAAGGTGCGCACCTATATCGCCGCCACCATCGACATGGCGTACCGCGAAGATCTGGTCAAGCCGTCATCGCTGTTCGCCTCCCACTGGCGAGAACTGTTGCCGGAGTATCCCGAGGCGATCCATCGCTGCACCGAGACTCTCATCGCCCCGTTGGCCGAGGCGATCGAATCAGGCGTTGCCCGTGGTGAATTCACCTCTTCGGATCCGCTCGCGGACGCCCGGGCGATCTTCTATCTGGTTGCGGGCATCACCGCAGACCAGGCGACCCTGGGCGGCGCCACACCGCGCGAGGAAATCGAGCACATGGTGCTGCCGTTCATCGACCGCGCCATCGGCCTGCGGTAGTTCTTGCCGATATCAACCATGCGGAGGTTCACGCCGCCCCGCAGCTGAAATTTCCGTTCTCACCCAACGGTGCCAATTCCGGCAGGGAATCCCGCCATGCTGGTTGCCGATGGACGTCAGGAGAGAAAGGGGTGCCGACAGTGAGTCGACGGGGCCGGGTTGCGGGAAAGGTCGTGCTGATCACCGGAGCCGGTGTGGGACAGGGCCGCTCCCATGCCCAGCTGTTGGCCGAGGAGGGGGCCGACATCGTCGCCATCGACGTGTGCGCCCAGACCAGCAAACGGGTCCGTTATCCGGCGGCGACGCCGGAGGATCTCGAGCGCACCCGGGAGCTGGTCGAGAAGGCGGGCGGGCGCTGCCTGACCATCCGGGCCGACGTCCGCGATGCGGCTGCGATGGACGCAGCCGCGGCACAAGCGGTCGAGCAGTTCGGCCGACTTGACGCGGTAATCGCGAATGCCGGTGTCATCACGTTCCATCCCGAGGGCTCGTTGGGCATTTCGCCGGAGATCTTCGACCTCGTCGTCGACACCAATCTCAAGGGAGTTTTCAACACGATCCGGGCCACCGCGCCACACCTCATCGCCGCCGGCGGTGGATCGATGGTGTTGACCAGTTCGGTGGCCGGCATCAAGGGCCAGGTGCCCTACGCCCATTACGTGGCCAGCAAGCACGGCGTCGTCGGACTGATGAAGGCGTTCGCCAACGAACTTGGCCCACAACGGATCCGGGTGAACACGATCCATCCCACCGGGGTCAACTCCGCGATGGGCTCCGATCCGAGCGTTCCCGAAGTCGCCGCCGCGCAACCCTTGTTCGTGCCGGGCGCGACGAATGTCCTGCCCGACCTCGACACCCCGGTCGGCGAGGAGTACGTGCCGATCGGCGCCATCGAACCCGGGGAGGTGTCAAAGACCGTGCTGTTCCTGATCTCCGACGACTCGCGGTACATCACCGGGGTTCAGCTGCCCGTCGACGCGGGCAGCACGAACAAGCCGTGAGGTCCGGCGCGGTGGAGCAGGAGTCGCTCGAACAGTTCCGGACCCGGGTGCGCGGCTGGTGTGAGGAGCAGGTTCCCAAGGGCTGGCGCGAGACCCAGGCAGACGCCGACGACGAAGCGGTGGTCGCTTTTCAACGTGAGTGGCGCGCGACATTGGAGTCGGGCGGTTTCCTGGCGCCGCACTGGCCGAAGAGTATGGGCGGCTGCGACATGCCGCTGCCTCAACAGGCCATCCTGGCCGAAGAGCTGGCGCGGGCCGACGCACCGCGGCTGGGGCTCTACCAGGTCGCGATCAACAACGCCGCTCCGGCCATCCTGCACTTCGGCACCGACGAGCAAAAGAATCGTTTCCTCCCCGGGATCCGCAACGGCGAGGTGTGGTGCCAGGGGTTCTCGGAGCCGGGCGCCGGTTCGGACCTCGCGTCTTTGGCCACCCGGGCGGACCGCCGCGGCGACGTATACGTGCTCAATGGCCAGAAAATCTGGACCAGTTGGGCCAAGCACGCCGACTGGTGCTTCATCCTCGTGCGCACCGACCGCGACGCCCCGAAGCGGCGAGGCATCAGCTATCTCCTGATGGACATGCGCAGCCCGGGCATCACCGTGCGGCCCATCAAACAAGCCACCGGCGCCGCCGAGTTCTGCGAGCTGTTCCTCAACGACGTCGAAGTGCCGGTGGCCAATCTGCTCGGTCCGGAGAACCAAGGCTGGCAGGTTGCCGCGACGACCCTCGCATCGGAGCGCGGCATCGCCATCCTCGAGCTCGCCGAACGGCTGCACCGCAACGGATTTCAGCACCTCGTCGATGGAGCCGCGGGCTGGACCATGGAGGACGGCTCACCGGTACTGGCCGACCCGGCGGTCCGGGAGCGGCTCGCCGGCTTCTACGGTGAGGTACAGATCCTGCGGGCGATGTGCCAGCGCCTGATCGAGTCCATGATGTCGCGCGGAGGGGTGGGCACCGAAGCCTCCATCATCAAGCTGTACTACAGCGAACTACTGCAGCGCTTGATGGATTACGCGACGCAATTGCAGGGACTGCCCGGCCAACTCCAATATTCGCTGCTGCTCTCCGCGGGTTGGGAAACCGGCAATTGGCTGGGCGATTTCCTGAACTCTTTCTCCTGGACGATCGCCGGCGGCTCCAACGAAATTCAGCGCAACATCATCGGCGAGCAGCGCCTCGGATTGCCGCGTGAGCCGCGCGCTCCGGGCGACAGCTAAGGAGACCACCGGTGAACGAACTCGACGACTTGCGTGACATGGTCCGCAACCTGCTCGATGATCGAGCCTCGTCGGAGCGGGTGCGCACCGCGCTGGCGACCCCCCAGGGTTACGACATCGAGCTGTGGCACACCGCCGCCGAGCTGGATCTCCTCGGTCTGCTGGTGCCCGAGGAGTTCGATGGTGTGGGAGCGGGTCTTGCGGAGATTGCCGTGGTGCTGCACGAATTGGGGCGCCGCACAGTACCTTTGCCACTCATCGCCAGCGCGGTCCTGGCCCCGACGGCCCTGCTCGGCGGTGAGAACCGCGCGCTGGCCGCCCAGATGCTGCCGGCCCTGGTGACCGGGGAGCGCCGCGCCGCTGTGATCGTAGGCGGCCCCGAAGGCCAGCTGCCACAGACGAACTGGGCCCTCAAGTGGGCCCGGCGAAACGGGCGGTTCGTCATCGACGGTGTGGCTGGCTTTGTACTCGACGCACCGGGTGCCGATGACCTCATCGTCGCCGCCCGCGGCGAGGACGGGGTGCTCATCGCCGCCGTTGACGCCCGGGAGGCCACGGTCACCCCCGCGGCCAGCACCGACCAGACCCGCAGGCTCGGCACGGTGACGTTCGACGGCGTCGCGGTGCCGGCGGCCCGAGTGCTGGCCATCGCCGACGCCGCCGACGCTTTGGTCGCCCGGGTGCAGTCGGCGGCAGCGTTTGCGATCGCGTGCGACGCGGTGGGCGTGGCCGAGCGAACCATGGAGCAGACCGCGGCGTATGCGCAGGTGCGCCAGCAGTTCGGCCGACCGATCGGTTCCTTCCAGGCGATCAAGCACAAGTGCGCCGATATGGCGGTGGCCGTCGAGTGCAGCCGGGCCGGCATTACTCTGGCGCTCGACGCCCTGTGCCGGCCACCGGACGAGCAGGATGACGGCGCGGCGGCGGTGGCGGTTTCGTCCGCCAAGGCGTACGCGTGCGACGCGGCCGTTCGGGTCTGCACCGACGCGGTGCAGGCACACGGCGGAATCGGCTTCACGTGGGAACACGACGCGCATCTGTGGCTCAAGCGGGCCCTGCTCGACCGGGCCCTCTTCGGGTCGCCGTCCTGGCATCGCCGTCGAGTCGCCGCCGCGGTGCTGCCCGCAGAAACGGCACTCGGCGCCGGGTAGCTGGCCGCGGGCGGCTACCGCCACTGCCAGTGCGGAGGTCGGCGCTCGAGGAACGCCCGGCGCGCCTCGGCGGAGTCCTGCAGGGCGAGCAGCCGGTTGGTGTAGTCCTGCTCGATTCGGTAACCCTCGTGCACCGGCAGGTCCTCGGTGCGGTCCATGGCCTGCTTAGCCATCCGCAGGGCGAGGGGGCTCTTCGCGGCCAGTTCGCTCGCCACCCGCTGCACGGTGGCTTCCAGCTCGGCATGTGGCACGACGTAGGCGATTCCCCCGTAGCCGGCCATCTCGTGGGCGTCGACAATGCGGCCGGACAAATAGAGTTCGCGAGCGCGCATGGGGCCGACCATTCGACGAAGGTGTGCGCTCGCACCGAGCAGTCCGACGTTGATCTCGGTGGTCCCGAACCGGGCTCGCTCGCTGGCGACCACGATGTCGCTCAACGCCGCAAAGGACAGTCCGCCACCGATCGCCGGCCCGTCAACCGCGGCGACGACGGGCACCGCGCAGTGGGCCAGCGCCTCCAGCGCCCGGCGAGCCACGGTGCCCCGGTCTACCGCCTCGGCCGGACCGATTTCCCGCTCGGCGTCGATCTCTTTGAGGTCGGCCCCGGCGATGAAGGCCTTCTCACCGCCGGTCCGGAACACCGCGACCGAAACCCGTTGGTTTTCCAAAGATTCGAATGCGAAAGCTATCTCCCCGAGGGCCTGGCGGTTCAGCGCGTTGACCGGCGGCCTCGAGAAAGTCACCGTCGCGATTGATCCCTCGACGACCGTTTCGACCAATTCCATGAAGCACTCCCATGCTCGCTACGTGGACTTCTCCAGGCGCCAACCGGCGCGCGCCAGCACCAGTCGATGGCGCTCACCAGGGGCCGTGGCGTCGGCGGTGTCGTATCCCGCATCACCGTGCCAGAGCACGACACGGCATTCGTCGGTCGCCCCCAGTCGGCTCTCGTAGCTCTCGACCGGGGTCCGATTGATGCCTTCGATGGCGGCCGCGCAGCAGGAGTAGTCGTTCAGGAAGTGCAGCGTCATCCACGTGGGCGGCAGCAACAAGAACTCGCGCCGGGCGTGTGCGCTCAAGGCGTCGCCGGGGCGCAGCCAGCGGTAGTCGATGATTTCGGCACCGTCGACGGTCACCTGCGTGCGCTCGGGGGCGCGCCCGAACAGCATCCACGTCACGAACCGTTTCGGTACCTCCATACCCGGGGTCCACCTGGCCACGGGATACAAGTCCGTTGCGCCCACATCGATCCCGGCCTCCTCAGCGGTTTCCCTTACGGCCGCCCGCCTGGCCGCCTCCAGGCTGTCAAACGGATGACCAACGGCGTCGGCGGGATCGACCCGCCCGCCCGGGAACACCCACGCTCCCGCAGCGAACGAGGCATCGCGGGTGCGCCTTAGCATCAGCACCTCCATGCCTGCCGCCAGGTCGCGACCCAATGCCACCGTCGCAGCGGGCACCGCTGAGGAGTCGCTCACCGCGGGGGCATCGCCGGGTCGTAGGGCAGACCGAGAACCTGCTCTGCGACGGTGTTGCGCTGGATCTCGGAGGTGCCGGTGCCGATGGTGGAGGCCCGGGTCCGCAGGAATCCCCATACCCAGCGCCCCCGTTCGACGCTGTGCGCGTCGCCGCGACCCAGCGTCCCGTAACTTCCGAGCAGGTCAACGGCGAACTCGTGCAGGTCCTGCTCGAAGGCGGTGATGAACAGCCGCGACGTGGACGCGCCGGGGCCGGGTTCGCCCTTGGCCAGGATAGACTCGATGGTCCGCATGCCCTGGTAACCCATGATGCGCACGCGAATCTCGAAGTCCGCCAGCCGATCTCGCACGATCGGATCGCTGGTGGCGCCCCGCGACCTGGCCAATTCGATCAGTTCGGTCAAGACCCGGCGGTACATGGCGGCCTGGTTCATGGTGCCCGCCGCCCGTTCGTGACCGAGGCTGGTCCGCACCAGGCGCCAGCCGTCGTTTTCCTCGCCGATACGGTTGCTCACCGGCACCCGCGCGTCCTCGAAGAAAATCTCGGAGAAGTCTGCGCCTCCGGTGATGTCCCGCAGCGGGCGGATGGTCACCCCGGGCGCGTGGGCGTCGATCAGGAGGTAGCTGATCCCCTTGGCGCGAGACTCGCGTGATCCGGTCCGCACCAGGGTGAAGAGGATGTCGGCGATGTCCGCGGCGGTGTTCCACACCTTCTGCCCGTTGACGACGTATTCATCGCCGTCCCGCCGCGCCGTGGCGCGCAGCGCCGGCAAATCCGACCCGGCTTCCGGTTCGGAGAATCCCTGCGCCCACACCGTGTCCCCGCGCAGCATGGACGGCAGGAACCGGCGCTTCTGTTCCTCGGAGCCGTGGGTAATCAGGGTGGGCCCCACGATGCCCAGACCGGTGCCGAGCGGCCCGGGGACGCGGGCGCGTACGTATTCCTCTTGGTAGATGATCTGGCGGGCGAACGGCAGATCCATCCCGCCGTATTCGCGGGGCCAACTCGGTCCGGCGAAACCCGCGTCGTAGAGCTTGGCCAGCCACGCCTTCTGCCACGCGAGGCGTTCGGCGGGATCCTTCGGTCGCCGGCCGGGGTGCTGGTCGCTCAGCCAGGAGCGCAGGGCCGCCCGGAATTCCTCGTCGGTGTCGGACGCAGCGGCTCGCACGCCGGGCATGTCCGCATCTGCGATCACTTCGGTCACGTCAGACTCCACTTTTCAGATGCCCACCAGCTCGGCGATCCGGGCCCGGTGCACCGAGGGCGCCCCGAAGAGCAGCTCAGAGGTCTTGGCGCGCTTCAGATACAGATGGGCGTCGTGCTCCCAGGTGAAGCCGATGCCGCCGTGAATCTGGATGTTCTCCTTGGCCGCGTGGGTGTAGGCGGCCGAACAGCACGCCGAGACCAGCGATGCGCAGATCGCGAATTCCTCCTCGGCGGAGGCGTCGTCCGAGGCGTTGTCGGCCGCGTCGGTGGTCAGTGATGCGGCGTAGAGCACGGCGGCCTTGGCGGATTCGATGTCGAGCAGGACGTCGGCACACTTGTGCTTGATCGCTTGGAACGATCCGATCGGCCGATTGAACTGCACGCGGAACTTGGCGTATTCGACCGCGGCATCAAGGCAGGCCTGCGCACCACCGACCTGTTCGGCGGCCAGCGCGACGTTCGCCACGTCGATCGCCTTGCGCAAAAACGATGTGGCGTCTCCGCGGGGTCCGATCCGCTGGCCGCGGCAGTCTTGCAGGTCCACGCGGGCCAGCCGCCGCGTCGGGTCCAGCGCGTCCAGGCGCGTGGTGGTGAGTCCCGGGGTGTCTCCGTCGACGGCGAACAGGCCGAGCCCGTCGTCCGCGCGGGCGATGACCAGGATGACCTCGGCGGTCTGGCCGTCGATGACGAACATCTTCGTTCCGGACAAACGCCACACACCGTCGAAGCGCTTCGCCGAGGTGGTGATGTCGGGCAGGTTCCAGGAGCCGTTCTCGTCGCAGATCGCCAAGGTGGCGGTCAACTCGCCTTGAGCGATGCCCGGGAGGTATCGGCGGCACGCCTCGTCGTCCCCGCTAGCGAGCAGCGTTTGCGCGGCGAGGCCGATCGTGGAGAAAAACGGCGCGGCGAGCAGGCTGCGGCCCATCTCTTCGAAGACCACGACGAGTTCGGTCAGTCCGTACCCCGCTCCGCCGTACCGCTCGGGCAGCGCGAGGCCGTGCAATCCCAGTTGCGTGGCCATCTGACGCCACAACTCCGGGTCATAACCTGTGTCAGAATCCATCCAACGCCTTACCGCCTCCCTCGGCGCCTTTTCGGCCAGGAACCCCCGCACCAGATCGCGGAGTTCCTCCTGCGCGTCGGTCAACGTGATGCCCATGCAAGCCTCCGGATCCAGACTGTCTTCGGCTGTTTGGTCTCCCGCAACTCTGGATCAGTCCCCATCATTTGGGACTCAGCGCACCGGACAGGCGGCGGCCCCCGCCTCGGGCGCGTCCTCCTCGTCGAGTGGAAAATCGTTTTGCCACAACGTGCTTACGGCGCTTGCCGCCCACTGTGATTCATCCAGCTGGATCTCCACCTCAACAACCTTCCTGCCGCTGCGTCGAGACGTTACCGCCGGTGGCGACCCGGGTGGGCTCTCGGCGGTGCAAACGCGCTTTGCGCCGGCGACCGGGGGCAGTACCGACGAGGTCGGCCGTGGTGGTAAACATAGTAAGCTAGGTTGCGCCGAGCGTTGGAAAGGCTCCGGTGCGCAGGACCTGAAACACCATGGTCGGCGCTGAAAGGTGACAACATGCAGCAGACGCAGCGGGCGGCCGGTGACTCGCTCAGATCGGCCCAGGGATCGGCCGAGGCGACGACCTCGGCGCATCACGATGCCGCTGCCGCGGCGGAAAACCACCATACGGAGCGACTGCAGTTGATGGCAGCGGCCGAGCATGTGCTGGAGCGCGGCGGGTGGTGGGGCTTCAAACTGGAAAGCGTACTGCGCCAGGCGCGACTGTCGACGAGAAGCTTCTACCGGCACTTCGACGGCAAGGACGATCTGCTCTCGGCGCTGCTGGAAGGCGAACTGCTCGCCATCGCGGATTACCTGAAGTCACTGGGAGGCGATGCGTCCTCACCCGTCGATCGGGTCTGGCTCTACATCGACGCCCTGATCGACCTGTCGTTCGATCAACGGATCATCAAGCCGGCGTCGTTGTTCGCCTTGCACTGGCGCAAGCTGCTGCCCGAATACTCCGAGGTGGTCCAACGGTGCGCGGTCGCGCTGACGGCGCCGCTGGCCGAGGCGCTCGATGAAGGACACCGGTTGGGAAATGTGGCGTGTGCTGACCCGGCTGCCGAAGCCAAGGCCATCTTCTTCCTCATCTCAAGTACTGTCTTCGACCGCCCGAATGTCACCGGGCAAGATGCGCGTGCGCTGGCCGAACACATCATCCTGCCGTTCGTGGCGCGGGCGCTGCGGGTAACGCCCCGGCGCACGGCGTCGCGGCGGTCGCTGCCCGCGCAGCCCGCGCGACCGCACCCCGGCCCGGCGGGGCTGCAGTTCACCCTGGCCAGATACGCCTGGGAGATGACCGACTGCGCGAGCTGAACCCGGCGACGGCGGTCGCCGAGTCGGCGTTCAGGTCGCCCGCCGGAGCTCGCCTAGTTCCTTGAGGATCTCTTGGGTGTGTTCGCCGAGAAGCGGCGCTCCCCGCGGGGGCTCGTAAGGCTGACCGGCCACGATCACGGGCTCACCGATGTAGGTGAAATCACCAGCCACCGGATGGTGGCCAGGCACCAGAATCTGACGCGCCGACAGGTGCGGGTCCGCCAACAGGTCGGCGGCCCGGTGGGCGGGGCCGATGGGCAGATCTTCCGCAGCGGCGAGCCGGACCCATTCGGACTGGCTCCTGGTGGCGAGGATGTCGCGGAGCTGCCGACGCAGCTCGTCTTGACCGGTGGCGAAATCGACCGGGCCGCTTTGGGTACCGCCGGCATCGACGAGGTCGCCGCGGCCGATGATTTGGCAAAACCGGTTCCAGAACTTGGGCTCGATGCAACAGAACAGGACGAACCTGTCGTCGGCGGTGCGGTAGAACTCATACTTCGCGCTGGATTGCCCGTCGGAGTCGGCGCCGGGCAGGCTGCGCCGGTCCGTGATCCGGCGTTCGTTGAGGGCGTAAGTCGCGGCGATCCATGCCGAGGCCAGGACCGAATCGGCGGCCGAGGCGTCCAGGAAGCAGCCGCGGCCAGTGCGCTCGCGGGCGAACAGCGCAGCTGCCACGTGAAGCGCCGCGTGCACCGCACCGGCGGCCGTCCCTTCCCCGCCGCTTTCGATGCCGCCCATCAGACGGGGGGTTCCGTCGGGCTCGGCGAACCCGTCGGGGCCGGCTTGCTGAGGCGTTCCGCCGGCCAACGCATTCATCATCCGGCCGTGTGTCGGGATGCTGGCATAGGGTCCCGTCGAGCCGAATCCGCTGTACTGGCAGTAGATGATGTCCTGGTTGACGCGCTGCTGGGCGGCGTAGCCGATGCCCAGCTTGTCGCAGGCGTCTCCGGCGAATCCGTCCACGAAAACATCAGCGGTGGAGAGCAATTCGAAGAAACTCGCACGGCCGGCCTCGTCGCGCAGATCCAGCACCACGCTGCGTTTGTTCTTGTTGACCTGCAGGTGCGCGGGGCTGTGATGGGGGACGATCTGGCCGAGGAAGTCACGCAGGTAATCGCCGCGGCCGGGTGCCTCCACCTTGATGACGTCGGCCCCGAGGTCCGCCAGCAGCATCCCGAGGCTGTCGCCGTTGAACAGCACCGCGGCTTCGACGACCCGGACGCCGTCGAGCAGCCGGCTCACAGCGTGACCTCCGTCCCGATGACCCGCTTGGCCTCCAACTCGGCGATGAACTGATCGGAGTAGCCACAAAGGTCACGCAGGATCTCGCGGTTGTGCTCGCCGAGCAGCGGCGACGCCGAGCGGTTGAGCCGCTGCGGTCCGGCCGAGAACCGAGCCGGGTAGCCGCAGTGCACGATCGGACCGAGCAGGGGGTGGTGGACCTCCTCGAAGAAGCCGCGGTGCCGCAGTTGCGGGATCTTCTCCTGGTCTTCGGCTTTGATGACCTTGCCGACGGGAACCCCGGCGTTCCAGAGCGTTTCGACGATGTCGTCGGCGCTGCGCACCGATGTCCACGCGGTGATCGCGGCGTCGAGCATGTCCTGGGCGCCCTTACGGCCCTGTCGGGTACCCAGGCGGGGGTCCTCGAACCACTCGGGGTGGCCCACGGTGTGGGCCAGCCGGGTCCACTGGTCTTCGGTGGCCGCCGCGATCGCCACCCAGCTGTCTCGTCGACCCTGGTCGTCCTCGTCGGCCGCCAGGTACAGGTTTTGCGGCGCCGCAGCCGGTCCCCGATTACCTTCGCGTTCAAGCAGGTTGCCATAGGCGCTGTACTCGACGACCTGCTCCGCGGCGATGGCAAGGGCCGCGCCCACCATCGGTGACTCCACCAGGGCGCCCTCTCCGGTGCGCCGCCGGTGTTCCAGCGCCATCAGCAGTGCGATGGTGGCGTGCGACCCCGCAACCGGATCGCCGGGACCGTTCGGGAATTGCGGCTCCTCGTCGGGGTGGCCCGTCAGCCATGCCAGCCCGGAGACCGCCTCCATGGTCTGGGCATACCCCGACCGGTCACGCCAAGGGCCGGAGAGCCCGAATGCCGGCATCCGCACGAAGATGGCATCCGGCTTCAGTTCCCTGATCTTCTCGTAGGTCAGGCCCCACGACTCGGTGACCCGAGGGGTGTAGTTCTCGATGACGACGTCGCAACTCTTGATGAGTTCATGGGCGGCGTCCCTGCCTTCGGAGCTGGACATGTCCAGGGTGAGGCCGCGCTTGTTGGTGTTGCCGCCCTGGTAGCTCGGGCCGGTTTCCCACCAGTGCGGCGTGTCGAATGGCTTGTTCGCGCGGAACCGCATCCCGTCGGGGCGTTGGACGGATTCGACGTGGATGACGTCGGCCCCGAGCAGGCCGAGCACATGGCCGACGATCGGTCCGGCCCAGAACGCGGTGAAGTCCGCGACGCGCATGCCGGCGAAGGGCAGTGTGGGGTCCTGCCCCTGGTCCGCCGGTATGGGCGCGCTGCGAGCCGTTAAGGACCGGTCTTGCAAGAAGTCATTGTGTTCGCCCAGTCGCGGAGCCGGCCGTGCCGGTGCGGTGCCGGCCGAGCTGTGGTGGAAGCGGTACGGCGGCGTGGGCTGCAGGAAGGTGTCGCCGGGATGCGTGGTGAAATACCCGCCTTCGACGAAGTGATCGAACATCGGCACCGTCCGCCCGTTGCCGACCGGAGCGACGGGAACGCGGAGAAGCGTTGCCAGCTCGACTATTTCGTTAACCGTACGCTCGCCCATCCAGGCATCGATGTCCTTGGCCATCGCTTCTCGCTGCTTGATGCGATGGCTGAAGTACATCAGCGATTCGTCATCGGCCCAGTCGGGTTTGTCCACCAGCGCGCAGAAGTCGAGCCACTGCTGTCCGGTGACCACCATGAACGCCACCAGTCCGTCCTTGGCTCGTTCGATCCCCGGGAAATTCTTGATCCGACCGGCGAAGGTGGGGGTGCCCGTGACGCTTTGGTAGGTCACCGGATACATAGTGTGCGTCAGGATCATCGATTCCAGGGCCGACAGGTCGACCAGTTCGCCGGTGCCGGTCCGCAGCGCACGCCAGCGAGCCGACAAGGCGGCCACGGCGGCGATCATGCCGGTCAACCAGTCGCCGGTCCGGCCACCCACCGACACCGGCGGGCGTGCCGGGTCACCGCGACCCGCGATGCCCCCGCACCATGCCTGCAAAGTGAACTCGGTCGACGGACGCTGCGCCCAGGGGCCGTCGAGCCCGAACGGGGTGATGGCGACGACGACGGCCTGCGGGGCAACGGTGCGCACCCGCACGGGTGGAAAGGCCGCGGCGACGGCGGATCCGGCCGACCAGACGACGATGTCGGCGCTTCGCAGCAACTCGGTGGCGCGTCGGCCCTGGCTCGCGTCGGGGGCGTCGATCACCACGCTGCGCTTGCCACCGGCCAGGAACTTGAAGAGGGCGCCGTCGTTCTCGCTGAGGTTTGCCCCCGAGGCCGACCAGCGCCGCAACCAGTCGCCGTCGGGGCTTTCCAGCTTGACGACGTCGGCGCCGCCGTCGGCGAGCACGCGGGTGCAGTACGCGCCGGCGACACCGGACGACAGATCCACCACGACGACACCATCCAGCGGTAACTGCACGTCCACGGGGCTCCTCAGCAGGATCGTCGGCGAGTGGCTGCACCGTCATTGTCGTCGCCGATCGGTCGCCTGTGACCCTGGCCGGGCGCAAATGAGAATCTCGGACGGAATGAGGCCCGAGAAAGAGGCCGATGGGCACGGCCGCGGTCAGGGCTGCATTGCCTCGTCGACGAGCCTGGCGACATCGGCCATGTCCGGCGTCTCGCAGGCGGCGACGTACTCGCGGCGCAGTTGCGCGACAAGGTCTGCGACGGAGGGGATGTCATCGATGAGATCGATGCCTTGCCCCGCCGACCAGAGGTTCATCCAGGGCTTGACGCCATGCGGCAGATGCGAGTAGCCGATCTTGCCGGTGGGCGCTTTTGGCAGGTTCAGCGGGTCGAGCCCCACCGCCCGCATCGATTCGGTCATCCAGTTGGCGGCCACGCCGGCGATGTCGGGGGTGTAGAGCAGGTCCGAGGAGCTGCCGTCGACCAGCATGGCCTTGTAGGCGTCGGCGGCGAGCGATTCCCGGGTGGCGATGAACCGGGTGCCCAGATAAGCGAGGTCGGCGCCGAGGATCTCGCCCGCCCGGATGGCCGCGCCGGTGGTGACCGCGCCCGCCATGACGATGATTCCGTCGAACATGCTGCGAACCTTCGGGATGAGCACCAGATGGCTGATGGTGCCGGAGTGGCCGCCGCCGCCGGCTCCGATGCACGTCATCCCGTCGACGCCCGCTTGGATCGCCTTTTCGGCGAACCGCAGCGAGGTCACGTCGTGCAGGATGATCCCACCCCAGTCGTGGACCCGCCGGGCCAGCTCGGCGGGGTCGCCCTGCGCCGAGATGACGATCTCAACGCCGTTGCGGGAGCACAGCTCGAGGTTGGCCACCAGGTCGTCCTCGCCGAACCGGGTGGCGAGGTTCACGGCGATCGGACCGATGCGCGCGCCGGGATGCTGCTCGGCGTACTGGTCGAGCTCGCCGCGAATCTGGCGCAGCCAGTCACCGAAAATCTCTATGCTGCGAGCATTTTGGCGTGGCAGGGCGCCGATCAGGCCTGCCTTGCAGGCCGCCGCCACCAGCTCGGGGCCGGACACCAAGAACATCGGCGCGCAGACCGCCGGAAGGGTCAACCGGCTGCGGAAACGCTCGTCGAGTGCCATCAGCAGCGCCTCAATGCCCGCCGAACACCGGCTCACGCCGCTCGGAGAAGGCCCGCAGGCCCTCCTTGAAGTCGGCGCTACGAACGGTCGCTTCCACCGACGCCGCTTCAAGCCACAGCGCCTCGTCAAGCCGGGCCGCTGCCCGGTAGTTGAGTAGCCGCTTGGTGTGGCCCAGCGAAAACGTCGGTCCGGCAGCCAGTTCGGTTGCCAGCCGGACCGCGACCGCGTCAAGCTCGCCGGCCGCCACCACCTCGTCGATGAGACCCCACTCCGCCGCGGTGACGGCGTCGACCGCCGTGCCGCGCAGCAGCATCTGCTTGGCGCGGCGCAGTCCGATCAGGCGCGGCAGTAGAAATGAACCACCGCTGTCCACGGAAAACCCGCGCTTGCAGAACACTTCGGCGAAGCTGGCGTCATCGGCGGCCACGGTGAAGTCACACACCACCGCCAAATGCAGACCCAAACCGATCGCCTTGCCCTGCACCGCTGCAACGGTGGGCACGGGGCAATCCCACAACGCGGCGATCATTCCGTGCGCCCCGGTCGCCAATCCGCGGCTCAGCTGACCGGCCGTCGGCTTGGAGTCCACCGTGTTGGCGGCGACCAGATCGGCACCGGCGCAGAAATGGCGCCCGTCGGCGCGGATCAGGATCGCCCGCACTTCGCCGGCGCCGTCCACCTGCTGCACCGACTCCCGCACGGCGGCGCAATCCTGCTGCCGCAGGGCATTCCCCTTGTCCGGACGGTCGAGGCTGATCGTCAAGACCGCACCGTCGACGTCCATCCGAACGCCGACCGCGTCAGCCACGGCCGGCCTCCCCGGCGAGCTCGCCGTGCCGTTCGAACATGCGCACCGCGTCACGCTGCAGCTCGCGCGGGGTCTCCGGCAGCATCGCCGCCCCGAGTTCCCGGCTGGTTAGCGAGATGGTGGCATCGGCCTGTGCGGTGGCATCGCCGCGCTGGTTGCGGACCTCGACCGACACGTCGACGAGGGCCATGCCGTCTTCCTGGCGCTTCCCGTCGATGCGGCCCGTCAGGTACTGGATGTCGCCCTGATAGTTGAACTTGCGGATCTCGTCGTGCTGGCGCAGGACGAATGCGCCGTCCCCCATCCAGTCGGTGAGGAAGTGGTGGATCCAGCACTCACGCAGGACGCCGTAGTCATATGCGCGCGGATTACCGATGGCTTTGGCCCACTCCGAATCCCAGTGCACCCGTTGCGCGACATCAGGAACGCCGTATTCGTTGTCGATGTAGAACGCCGGAATCCGCTGGCGGTTCTTCCAGGCCAGCCGGGACGTCTTGAGGCCGTATGGCACGAACCCGTAGCCACCCGCGTGGAAAACCATCATGTCCGTGGTGGTCAGCGGGCCCTTGGCCATGGTGCCCATGTCCTCGCCGGCGCTCACGTCCTCCCAGTACCGCGGCTCACTGCCGCGTGCCTTCTCGGCGGCATACACGGCGTCGAGCGCGGCGATGTCGTCCTTGGTGTAACAGGGGTCGGGGATGTCGCTGTACTTGCCCTTCTCCCGGGCTTTCTTGCGCTCAGTATAGATGACCAGGGTGCGGTACACGCCCACCACCTCGGCGTGCTGATTCATCTTGACGTCGCGCAGGATCCGGATGACGGACCGCCCGGCGAATTCGGACTGCTTCTCCTCCACCGACTCCAACCCGGAGAAGCTGTAGAGGGTGTCACCGGGGTAGACCGGCCGATACCACTCCCAGGTGCCGCCGGAAACGAACGCGTGGATGCCGCGGTAGCTGCCACCCCGCAGTTCCTTGGATACCTTGTCGCCGCGCAGGGGTGCGTTGAGCACCGCGGCCATGATCTGTGGTGCAACCTGACTCCCCCAGCGCGTATTCGCTCCGTGGCCGGGGTCGGTGTAGAGCGGGTTGTCGTCGCCGTAGCCGTGGGCGAAATTGCGGATCGCCTCGGGGGTGGCCGTGGACAGCAGCTCCTGGTGGCGGGTCGCCGACCAGACACCCAGCGCAGCGCGGTCCTTCTCGATGTCGGCGTCGTCGATCTCGAAGGCGGTGGCCTCGGCGAATTTGTCGGCGGTGCCGTTAGCGGGGCTGGTTTGCGTCATTGGTTACTCCTGGCGGGTGAACGGCTTTTCTTTCGTGAATCGGCGGACGAGACCACCCGGCGCCCCGAGTCCGGCGAGGGCACGCCGCGGCTTGTCTGGAGCGGAAGCCTCCGACACCGGCGGGGTCAATGCCGTCGTCGTCCATCGGGGTCACGCCGGGTTCGGGCCTTTCTCGTTCGGCGCCCAGCCGAGGAGGGCGGGTGCTCGGTTCAACGAGATTAAGACAACCCTCTACCGCGTCGTCAAAGCAAGCCGAAAGCCGCCCCGGGGCGGCAAATCGCGTTCTCACCTTGGGCAACGCGCGTCACTGAAGGGGGATTTCGAGAGAGCCGGTCCGTTCGAAAATACTGCTTTCGCGCGCGACAAGGCCGCGGTGTCGCGCGGCGGCGGATCCGGATCGTACCGTCAGGAGCGATCCTGCGGCGACACGACGGCCCGCACGATCCAAGCCGGTTAAGACGCGTTTCGTCTCGAAGGAGAGCTCATGACGGCGGCCCCGGCGTTACCCGGTGTCTCAGACATCCTGGCCCGCTCGGCGGCGGCCGCCCCGACCGGTACGGCCCTCATCGCCGATGGGGTCGAACACACCTTCGCACAACTCGCCGAAGCGGCCGAAGTGATTGCCGCACAATTGTATCCGGGCACCCGCGTGCTGATCAGGCTGGCCAACAGCGCCGCCTCGGTGGTGGCCGTCCATGCCGCCTGGCGAGCGGGCTGTTCGGTAGTTACGGCCAGCACGATGGTGCCGGAGTCCGAGGTGGCGCGGCGCGCCTCCGAGACCTCCGCCGCCAGCATCATCGCGCCCGGCGCCGACGGCGGTTTGAGCGCGCAGGTCGAACACACCGGTTCGCGCCGACCCGGGCCGGGCGGCGAGGCGGTGGTCATCTTCACCTCGGGCACCACCGGAACGCCCAAAGGGGCGTCGCTGACCTTCGCGGCCCTGCGCGGCAGCCTTGTCGGCATCGCCTCGGGCACCGGCCTCGACGACGCGGGACGGCCCCCGAAGATTCCGGCCCGGGGACCACGGCTCGTGATGGTCCCGATCGCCCACATGGGCGGGCTGCTCGGCACCTTGACGGCGTGGTGGCTCGGTAAGCCGGTACTTCTGGTCACCAAGTTCTCCGCGCAGCTGGTGGTCGACCTGACCCACCGCTATCGCCTCGGCACGCTGCCGTTGACCCCGGCGATGGCTTGGGAACTCACACAACTCGGCGAGGATGCCGAGCTTGCCGGCGTCGATCACGCCATCGTCGGAACGGCGGCACTGCCGGAGGCAACGCGCCTCGCGTTCGAGGCGAAGTACGGCATCCCGATCCTGCGCAACTACGGGCAGACCGAATTCGCGGGTGCGATCGCCTTCGAACGGCCGGATGACGTGAAGGCCGGCCGCCGGCCGGAGGGCACAGTGGGCCGGGTGGCGCCCGGGGTCGAGGTGGCGATTCTCGACCCGGCCGACCAGCGGCTGCCGGTCGGGGAGATCGGGGAGATCGCGGCGCGGGCCGCCTCATCGATGTCGGGTTATCTGGACGCCAGCGGCGACCCCGCCGACCCGGGTGCCTGGCTGCGCACCGGCGACCTGGGCAAGTTGGACGCCGAGGGCTTCGTCTACGTCGTGGGCAGGGTCCGCGACATGGTGGTATGCGGCGGGTTCAATGTTTATCCGGCCCAGGTGGAAGCGGCGCTCAACGACCTACCGGCGGTCGCCGACTCCGCGGTGGCCGGGCTGCCCGACGAACGTCTCGGCGAGGTGCCGGTCGCCGCGGTAGTGCTTACTCCGGGTGCCACGGGTGATCCGGACGCCATCCGTCAGGAGCTGCGGTCGCGGCTGGCCCCGTACGAACTGCCACGACGGTTGGTGTTCGTGACCGCGATACCGCGCCTGGACACGGGCAAAGTGGACCGACCCGGCGTCGCCCTGCTGGTGCAGGCCGTGCAACGTTGAGCCAGCGTTCATTGGATACCGGCGGCCCTACGAGTACTTGTCGATCAACGTCCGCTTGTAGAGTTTGCCGGCATCCGTGCGCGGGAGCGACGGCTCGAAGGAGATCGACCGCGGGCACTTGTAATGTGCCAGCCGGTCCCGCAACCACTTCATCAGCTCGCCGGCGAACTCCTCGGTCGCGCCGGACGGATCGCTCACCTGGACAACGGCTTTCACCGACTGTCCCATTTCGGGATCGGGGATGCCGAACACCGCCGCGTCGAGCACCCGGGGGTGTGTGATCAACAAGTCCTCGGCCTCCTGCGGGTAGATGTTGACCCCGCCGGAGATGATCATGTGGTGGCGGCGATCGGTGAGGTAGAGGTATCCGTCTTCGTCGAGGTATCCGACGTCGCCGACCGTGGCCCAATCGCGGGGGTTGCGCGAGGCGGCGGTTTTGGCGTCGTCACCGAGATAGGTAAACGGCAGCCCACCCTCGCAATAGATGTCGCCGGCCTGCCCGGGCGGCAACTCGTTGAAGTCTTCGTCCAGGATGTGCAGCACGCCGGTCAGGGCTCGGCCGACGGATCCCGGGTGAGCGAGCCATTCCTGCGCCGTGATGAACGTCGTCCCGGCACCCTCGGACGACGAATAGAACTCGTCGATGATCGGCCCCCACCAGTCGATCATGGCCTTCTTGATCTCGATGGGACAGGGCGCCGCGGCGTGCACCACTCGCCGCAGGCTCGACAGGTCGTAGGAATCACGGACGGCCTGAGGCGATTTGAGCATGCGGACGAACATCGCCGGAACGAACTGTCCGTGGGTGATCCGGTAGCGGTCGATGGCCTCCAGCGCACCGCGTGGGTCGAATTGCTCCATCACCACGGTGGTTGCGCCGAATGACTGAGCAGTCATCGACCAATAGGCGGGGGCGGTGTGATACAGCGGTGCCGGGCTTAGATACACCGAGTCGCCGGTGATGCCGACCTTGTCGAAGAGTGGTGCGAGCAAAAGCGGCGCCTCCGCCGGTGGTACGTGCGTCAGCTCCCGGACGATGCCTTTGGGGCGTCCCGTCGTGCCCGACGAGTACTGCAGCAGTTCGCCTTCACGCTCGCCGGCTACCGGCGTAGTGGGGCGGTCAGCGACACACTCGGGGTAACGCTGCCATCCGTCCAGTTCGTCGTCGGCGATCAGCCGCAGAGCCGGCAGGGCGTCCCCCAGGTGCTCGCCGAGCTCTTGGCACACGGACCGTGTTGCGCGCGAACCGATCACGGCCTTGGCGCCGCCGTTGGCAACGATATAGGCGGCTTCCGCAGCGGTCAGGTGGGTGTTGACCGTCGCGTAGTACAACCCGATGCGACGCGCGGCCCACATCACCGCGTGCAGGTGCTCGTTGTTCTCCATGACGACGGCGATCGAGTCGCCCTCGCGTAGGCCGGCCGCGCGGAAGTGGTGCGCCAAACGGTTGGCCCCTGCTTCCATGTCGGCGAAGCTCACCTGTTTGCCGGAGGGGTGCAGGATGAGCGCCGGTCTGACGGAGTCAATGTGCTCGCGGATCTGCACGATCCCCCTTCGCGGCCGATCGGTCAATCCTCATCGACTTGCCCCTTCAACGCCTCGTAATTGGCCAACGGCGCCGTCCCCTCCCCCGCGAACCGGTCGAGCAGCAGATCCGTTGCGGCAGCTGCCGACCAGCCGCCCGCCTCGGAAGCCTCGATGCCGCGCTCGGCGAGCGTCTCGGCCAAGGCTTTGCAGGGACGCGAAAGTGTGGGGAGGTCGGCATGGAGGGCGGCGACGACCGCGGCCGCGTCGGCGGCATGCGAACCGTTGTCAGACGGTGCTCGACCCGCCCAGCCGGCGACGTACAGCCCCGCGGCCGGCGTCGAGCCGATCAGCACTCGGCCGTTTTGCTGGGCGACGTGGCCTCGGTCCTCGACAAATTCTCTCCATCGGAACGACTTCGCACGAGGCCGGAGCAGCAGTTGGGCCCGCAGGTCCTCGCTGATGACCCTGCCGTACGGGTCGGGCCCGTGCAGGCAGCGCAGGGCGCGCGCCCGGTTGCGCCCGACGACACCCACCGGCGTCAGCCCCGTGCGCACGATCAGCTTCCCCGGAAGCTGCTTGGGCAGGCCGAGTTCCGGCCTCGGTCGCGGGTCCACCAGCTGCACGTAGCGCAGCCCGCTGTTCGTCAGGCGGTCTGCCGCTTCATCGGAAGCCGCCGGAGGTCTTCGGCCGCATAGCACTTCGGCAACGCGCACCGACTCGGAGGAGACGCCGATGAGAACCGCACTGTCCACCGCGAGGTCGAGTTCGGCCACGTGCACGTCGGCGTTGCCGGTCAGCCAGGCTTCGACGTGGCTGACGGTTCCGACTCCCACCGAATCGCATCCCGCGATGTCCAAGGGCAGGTCGCGGGGCGCGCCCGTGGCCAGAACCACCGCATCTTCGGTGCGTCGCAGAGCGTCGAGCGGTAGCCTGGTCCCGATTTCGACGTTGCCGAAGAAGGTCACGCGGCCATCGCGCAGAACGGCGTCGACGGTATTGGCAACGTCGCGCAGTCGCCGCGCTCCGGCGGCCGGGCCGTGCCGTAGCAAGCCGTCGGGTCGCGCGGCCCGGTCTATGAGCTCGACCGTCGCATCCAGCGCACGGTCCGCCAGAAGCGCCGACGCTACCGCGAATCCGCCCGGACCGGCGCCCACTACGGCGACGCGAATTGTCATGCCCGAAGTCTGAAGCGTTCGCACTCGCGTGATGCGTCGTTCAGTACGGTCACGCCGTCGCTGTCGTTTTCAGGGCACCGGTCTCGATAAGCCTGCCGTTGTAGGTTTCCATCAGCGCTTCGGTGACCGCGGGCTTGCGGGTTTCGCCGGCTTGGTGGACCCAACCCTGACGCCAGCGATGCCCCTCCTCCAAGTCGTGGCGGACCGGGCAGCGGCCACCTTCGTTGGCCTCCCAGACCCACGTCTGACCACCTCCGTTGTAGATCACTCTGGTGGGGAAGGTCTTCTCATCAAGCGCCTCACCGTCGAGTTCAACCTCGACGTGGATGTCGCGCGGGATGAGCGGCGGTCCATCGGTGCGGTGCACGATCATGATTTTGAAGTCGTCAGTACCATGCACGAGGTGCCCGGAATGCACTGTACCATCCTCGAATTCGGTCGCGAACCCCACCCATGCGGCTTCGCACTTCGCGATGTAGGGACTCGCTATATAGTCGACACCCTCGCCGATGTGGATGCTGCCGTGGAAGACGAGACCACTCACGTCGGTGCCCTTGATGCGGCCGCGGACCCGGAACAACCGCGACGAGTACGCAGAGGGGACATCCTGGTCGGGTGAGAAGAACTGCAAGCCCTTGCCGACGAGATCGCCGAAGAGCGAAACCTCGTCCCCTTCGTTCCATTCCATCTTGCCGTCCCAGGTCAGCATCAGTGGGGTCCCGTCGGGTGTCCACACGCCCCACTTCCCCTCACGCTCACCATGTTCCACCGGACCCGAGTAGGAATTGTTCTGGTCCTTGGCATAGGTGAAGTCCTGGCCGACCTTGGATTCGGAGAGGTGCAGATACCTCGCCTTGCTCGGGTAAAAGCCACGGATAGGCCACCAGTAGTCGCCGGCGGCAGATCGTACCGATCCGTATAAGTACTGCATTCCCATCGGCACCCCGTTGACATCGCCCCATAGCCGTGCGGGATCGGTGTCGATGATCGCGCCGACGGGCGCGTAACCGTAGTGACCGCTGGTCCGGACCGGCGGAGGCGCGTTGAGCGGCATCATGTTTCCCTGTGCTGCGATGTCTCAGTGGTTGTCGTCAAAGACGACCGGCGCCTTGTTGGGTGCGCGCAGGCCGATGCCCTGCACGCGCGCTTTGTGACCCGTCTCGGGGTCGAGCCGCAGCCCTGGTAGCCGGTCGAACAGCGCGGTCATCGCCGCTGTCATCTCCGCGCGCGCGAGATGGGCACCCAGGCAGGCGTGGGGTCCCCAGGCGAAGGCGATGTGCGGCTTCTTCTCCCGGAAGATGTTGAAAGAATCGGCATCATCCCAGCGGGTGTGGTCCCGGTTGGCCGCGCCGATCGACACTTCCAGCACGCTACCTTTGGGAATGGCGACTCCGCCGATTTGCAGGTCCTCCAGAGCGATTCGGCTGATCGACATGAGCGGCGGCTCCCAGCGCAGGCCTTCCTCGATCGCCTGTGGCAGCAGGCTTCGGTCGGCGATGAGGGCATCGAGCTGGTCCGGACGCTGCAGCAGGCCGAGCAGCGTGCTGGCGGTAGAGCGCGCGGTGGTTTCGCCACCGGCGGGCAACAGCAACCGCAGGAACGAGACGATCTCGATGGTCTCCAGCCGGCTGCCGTCGAGTTCGGCGTTGGCCAGCAGGGTGATCAGATCTTCGCCGTCTCCGCCGCGGCGCTCCTCGATCAACGGTGACAGATAGCCCTCGAGTTTGCGGGAAGCCACCAGTGCGCGCTCCATGTCATAAAAGGCCGCGACCGTCTCGCCGGCCCAGGTGTTGAAACGCTCGATGTCCTCGTACGGCAGGCCCATCATCTCGGTGATGATGTACACGGGGAACAACAGCGTGAATTCGCGGTACAGGTCTGCCGATCCCTTGCGATGGAACCGATCGATTAGACCGTGGACCGCCGGTTGGATCGCCGTTTCCTGCCAGCGGTCCAGGGAGCGGCGCGTGAAGGCCTGCGAGATGAGGCCGCGGTGCCGCCGGTGTTCGTCTCCATCCATGCCGATGATGTTGCGGCCCCAGACGCGGCCGATGGTGTCCAGCCAGAATTTCGAGGACAGCCGTTCATCGGTGAGCGCCTGCTGGCAGTGCTCGTAGCTGAGTGCGCACGAGAACGACGCATTGAACGCCTCGTCCTTGCGGTAGTCCTCCTGGCCGAGCAGTTCGGCCTGCTTTCGGGGATGCACCGGTGCGCGCCGGCGCGCCTCCCCCAGCGGGCCGTACAAATCGACGATCCGCGAGCGCGGGGTCTCCGCCGCCGCCGCCGACACATACGCGCTGTCGTCGGCGCCGCGAATGTAGGCACGCAAGTCTGAGCCGGTGCTCGTGGTCATAATGTCTGCTCCCAGGGGATTACGGTTGCCGTCGATTCCACTGCGCGGCACGCTTCAACCGGCATGGAATTGGATCGTTTTCGTCTCGGTGAAGTCGTCGAGCACGTCGGCCCCGAGCTCGCGGCCCACGCCCGACCGCTTGTAGCCGCCGAACGGTGCCCAAGGGCTCATCCCCCCGGTGCCGCCGTTGATGCTGACGTTGCCGGTCTGGATTTGCTGCGCCATCGCGAAGGCCGCAGCCGGGTCGGCGGTCCAAATCGAACCGGACAGGCCGTACGCGGAGTCGTTGGCGATTCGCACGGCCTCGTCGTCGTCGTCGAACGGGATCGCCACCCCGACCGGGCCGAAAACCTCTTGCTGAGCCACCGTCATGTCGCTGCGAACGTCGGCCAGCAACGTGGGTTCGTAGTAGTAGCCGCGAGTCATGTGCGGAGGGCGACGGCCGCCGGCCACCAGCCGCGCGCCCTGATCCAGCGCGCCGGTGACGTACTTCTCCGCCCGAGCGCACGCACTGTCCCGAATCAACGGCCCGACAACGGTATGCGCATCGGTGGGGTCACCGATGGGCAGGCGTTTCAGCATCGCGCTCATGCGCTCGAGGTAGTCGTCGTAGAGCGAGCGGTGCACCAGATGCCGCGTCCACAGCGCACAACCCTGGCCCGAGAACAACGTCAGTTCCTGAGCGCCCCTGGCCGCCGCGGCGTCGAGGTCGGCATCGGCGCGGACGATCATCGCCGACTTTCCGCCGAGCTCGAGCGTGACGTGTTTAAGCGTGGCGGACGCCTGCGCCATGACCTTGGCGCCGACGGCATCGGATCCGGTGAACGCGACCATGTCCACCCGCGGGTCGGTGGTGAGGTGCTCCCCCACGTCGATTCCACCCGTGACCACGTTGAGCACCCCCGGCGGCAGCTTCGCTTCCTGCGCCGCGGCACCCAACAGCAGCGCCTCCAACGGCGTGAAATCCGAGGGCTTCAGCACCATCGTGCACCCTGCGGCCAGCGCGGGGCCGACCTTGAGGAGGTTGACGAAGAACGGGGCGTTGAACGGCGTGATGCCGACGACCACGCCGCGCGGGGAGCGTTGCACGACGCCGGCCCCCAACACGGACGCGCCGTGGCGGTTCCGGAAGGTGGCGACCGGCAGGGGGCGCAGCGCTTCGAACGCGGCGCAGCGCTCGATGAAGAAGTCGAAAAGGCGCATGGGCGCATCGAACTGGCTGGGACGTGCGACCGACACCGGGATGCCGGCTTCGGCCACCACCAATCCGACGATGTCGTCGGCCCAGCCGGCGAGCACGTCGCGCAGCCTGGCCAGTGCCCTCGAACGCTGCGCGGGAGTCATTCTCGGCCAGGGCCCCTCGTCGAACGCGCGGCGCGCGGCCGACACCGCGGCGTCGGCGTCTGCGCAGTCGCCCCACGGGGCGGAGACGACCGTCTCTCCCGTCGCCGGATTCAGCACCGGCGTAGCTGTTTGCGTTGCCCGCCACCCACCGTCGACGAACAGGCCGTGGTAGGAAGACCTGGCCGGGGCAGCAGCGGTCGGCGTGCTCATTCGACCCTGGTCACGACGCCCGACGCGCCGTCCACCTCGACCACATGGCCCGTTCTCAGCACCTTGCTTCCGGTGAAGGTCCCGACGACACAAGGGATTCCGAACTCACGTGCCACGACGGCAGCGTGCGACATCTCTCCGCCGGTATCGACGATGACCGCCGCGGCATAGGCGAAAAACGGCGTCCATCCGGTGTCGGTGAACGCGGTGACCAGCACCTCTCCCGGCTCGAGTTCGTCCATGGAATCGACCGTGAGGACGCGCACCGCGCCCTTGGCCAGGCCGGCCGACACGGCCGTGCCGCGCAGCGTCTCGCCGGGCTTCAGCTCCGCGTCGGCGCCCACGTCGGGCGTCCACGCACCGACAAAGTTCAGCGGCGGCCGCTGGGTCTCCAACCGCTTGCGCTCGGCGCGCCGCCGCGCGGCCACCGCCTTGACATCCGCCGGAGGATTCTTCAATTCGTCGCGAACGAGATAAAACACATCCTCTGGGCTGTCGATCACGCCGCACGCCGCCAGGCGGGCACCGATCTCACGGGCGATGAGCCGGTACTGGTGGGTCTGGCGAATGGTGGCGTCGCGGCCGGTTTCCCGCAGCCGCTGAAACCGCGCGCCCAGCGACGCCAGCATCCTCAGCCGCAGACCGAATCTCGGCGGTTGTTCGGCGACGCGCTCATGAGCCAGGAGCAATTTCGCGACCACATCGATCAATCTCTCGGGTGCGTCGGCGAACACCGCGTTGGCGAGCTCGGTCTCCCGCGGACCGCGGTGGCCGTATTCCGTGACCACCTCGTCGAGTTTGGCGGCGAACCTGGGGCGCTCCCGACGCAGGATGCCCAAGGCTACCGTCGCCGAATTGTCGCGCAGCGTCTGCTCGATCGCGGGATCCGCTTTGGCGAGCTCCGTCAGTGCATAGACGCCGCACGTGACACCGGCGCTTGCGAGATCGTCTGTCCCACCTCGAATCCGGGTCGCGAAACCCTTGCCGCCCTGCGACTGGATCAAGCCCATGAGGGGGACGAGAAAAGAGGAGGCCTGGGCGGCCCCAGACCAGGCGTTGGCGACTTCGTCGCGGATGCGCAGCAACCACGAGTAGAGCTGGGCGTCGGACATCGTTGCGTAGTAGGAGCGGTCACGCGCCGACCGACGCGCGTGCGCGTCGATGTTGCGTACCTCCCGGCCGAAACCGCTGAGCTGGATCGCCGCCAGCGGAAGTCGCTTGGCCATTTCCCACGCGCCGGGCTTGTCGAAGGTAGGGACGTCGGCGCCACCGCCCTCACCGAAAAGCATGTCCTGCCACGATGACGCGCCACCACCGGGCATCACCGTGCCCATGGCGTAGACAATCGACAGGTTGGCGTACACGCCGTGGCCGAAGGCACCGACGGGTTCCTGGCGCAGGGCTCGTCCGAGTTCACCGTCGATGCGCAGCACGTCGGCGGCCTGGGCTCCGGCCGCCCGCAGCGCATCGATCGCCAACTCCAGCGACAGCGGCGTCATCGGCCCCGGAAAGGCCTCCGAGGTGTTCGCGGCCGTGAACACCTGCCAGTTCGGATGGACCGTGGTGTCGAACTCGCCGGCAACACCGTCCGCCGCTGCGGGGCGACGCTCGCGGCCGGTGGGGGGCTCGGGCACGGACCCCCAGGGCCAGCGCCACGGGATCGGCACCCGCCGGGTCGCGAAGAAGACATGAGACCGGTTGGTGCGCGAGAAGTCTTCGACGCACTGCCGCGACGACCAGGCACACCGAAACCCCAACTCGTCGGTCAGCCGCGTGGTGTCGACCAACGGGAAGTTCAGGAACGCTTCGACCGCACCCGGATCGAGGGAAAACCACCCGCGGTCCCACAGGAAGCCGAGCAGCTTGTCAGCCCGATCGGCCCGGACCTCGACGTAACGCTTGCCGAGGATCTCGGCGATCTCGCGCATCGTGATCGTCTCCGGCGCGGCGAGATTGACGGGCCCGGACCACTCCGGGCGGTCCAACGCGTCGGTGAAGAACCGGGCGAGGTCGTCGGGGTGGACGAACTGGAAGAGGTTACGGCCGCCCTTCATGCCCAGGATGACCGGGGTGGCGAAGCCTTCCTGGGTGACTCCGGTGGTCGCCCGCCCCATGATGTTGGTGGCCCGCACCATCAGAGCGTTCAGCGACCGCGCGGCGATCAGCGCCTCGGCCTCCGCCTTGTGCACGGAGTAAAGCTGCTTGGCCGAGGGCCGAAGCGGGTCGCGCTCAGTCAGTAGCGGCGGGTTGTCGGCGTTCGCCCCGTAAGCCATCACCGACGATGCGGTGACCAGTCGTGAGACCCCCGCACGCTCCATCGCCGTGACGACGGCTTGCGTCCCACCGACGTCGATCGCCCGCGTGGCCTCGGCGTCGTGCATGGGATGTGTCGTCCACGCCAGGTGCACGACCGCGTCGACGCCGGACATGGCCTTCGCCACCGCGTCGGCGTCTCTGATGTCGGCGCTGACGTGCCGGTAGTGCGGCGACGGCACGGAGTGCGGGCGCCGGGACAGCCCGACGACGTCGTGACCTCGGGCCAGGATCTCGGGGATGATGCAGGAACCGAAGTCCCCGGAGGCGCCCGTCACCATCACATGCATAAATAGTCGCCCGTCGTTGTGAAGTCCGTTCCCCGAAATCTAGGTTGCGGCAGGTCACGGTGTCAATGCCCCCCGAGTAGAGATTCTCTAGATTCTTGGCGGGCCCACCGGGATCGACCGATGCGTGATTTCCCTCCTCTTTTCGCGTATCCGTGACAATAACCGGCCGTCGCGGCCCGATGCGCCGAACAACACCTTGATTTGATCCAGTTTATCTAGATAAACTGTGCGCTGCGTGTCACGACAGCCAGGAGACCAAGTGGACCTGTCCTTCACCGACGAGGACCGTGCCTTCCGAGGGGAAGTGCGCTCGTGGCTTCGGGACAGCATCCCGACCGACGAGCGCCCAGACGATTTCACGGGCGCACGGGCTTGGGACATGGCCTGGCAACGCAGGCAGTTCGACGGGGGCTACGGCGGCATCGCCTGGCCGCGTGAATACGGCGGCCGGGGGTTGCCCCTGGTTCGGCAACTGATCTGGTTCGAGGAGTACGCCAAGGCGGGTGGACCCGACATCGGCTGCGGCTTCGTCGGCATCAATCATGGCGGGCCGACCCTCATCGCCCGCGGCAGTGAGGCGCAGAAGCGGCACCATCTCCCGAAAATTCTTGCCGGAGAGGAAGTCTGGTGTCAGGGTTTCTCGGAACCCGGTGCCGGCTCGGACCTTGCGGGCATCGCCACGAAAGGGTCCATCGAAGGCGACGAACTCGTGGTCAACGGCCAGAAGATCTGGACCAGTTACGCCCACATGGCCGACTTCCAGGAGCTACTGGTGCGCACCGACCCCGATTCGTCGCGGCATAGCGGCCTGACGTGGGTGATCTGCGACATGCACAGCCCGGGAATCACGGTCCGGCCCATCGTTTCGATGGACGGCCTGGCCGAGTTCTGCGAGGTCTTCTACGACGACGTTCGCATCCCCCTCGACAATGTGGTCGGCGAGATCGGCGACGGTTGGTCGGTGGCGATGTCCACCCTCGGCTTCGAACGCGGCACCGGTTTCATGAAGCTGCAGACCGAACTGTCCGTGGCGCTGGAGCGTCTCATCGGGGACGCGGCGAGCCTTGGGGCACTCACCGATTCAGGCTTCCGCACACAGCTCGGGGATCTGCGCGCCGATGTGCTGGCGATGCGGGCCATGACCTACGCGGCGGTGTCCGCGGCAGCCCGGGCCGATGTTCCCGGCCCGGAGGGTTCGATGATCAAGATCTTCTATGCCGACCTGGCCCAGCGGATGCACCGCACCCGCATGGACATCATCGGCGTCCACGGTCTCGACCGCGGGGGCGGCTATGGCCACGACATCGGCGAGTACCTGTACTCCTACGCGCACACGATCGGCGGCGGCACATCCGAAGTCCAGCGAGACATCGTGGGTGAGCGCGTCCTCGGCCTGCCTCGGAATCGTTAGGAATCGGCCGTGGACTTCCTTCCCGATGCCGACCAGGATGCCTTGGTCGAGGCGACCCGTCAGTACATCCAGTCGCGGGTGCCGCTGACCGATGCGACCGCCCGACTCGACGACGTCCGGTGGAAGGAAATCACCGAAATGGGTTGGCTGGGACTGGGGGCCCGCGAGGATGCGGGCGGCGCCGGGGCAACCCTCCTCGACGAGGTCTTCGTATTCCGGGAAATCGGCGGCGCACTGGTCCCGGGTCCCATTCTGTCGACGCTGGCGGCCGCACGGTTGGCGGCGTGGACGGGGAATACCGCGCTGGCGAGGGACTTGATCGGCGGCCAGGCGCGAGTCGCACGCGCCATCCCCGTGCCCGGCGGCGAGGAGCTGCTGGTGCTCGACGCGGACGATTCTGCGCTGCTCATCGTGGTCGACGGCGACCGGGTGGCCCTCTACCCCACGCCGCAGCATCTGGGCTCGAACCCGGGCCTCGAGGACGGCACGTCGGTGAGCCACACCAGCCGCGGGGAACTCGCGCTCGCCTCGATCGCCTCCGACGACGGCCAGACGGTAAGCCGGGTGCGCCGCGTGCTGTCCATCCTGACTTCTGCGCAGCTGGCCGGGATCTGCGGAGCCACCCGGGACCTGGCCACCGACCACGCGAAGAACCGGGTCCAATTCGGCAAACCCATCGGCGCTTTCCAAGCCATCAAGCACAAGTGCGCGGACATGGCCACCCAAGCGTTGGCCGCGCAGAGCGTGACCTTCTTCGCCGCACTGACCGAGATGGCAGGGGCGACGCGTTCCGATTACCACGCCTTGGCAGCCGCGGTGTGCTGCCGCCGCGCCGCCTTCGCGAACGCCAGGGCCAACGTTCAGATCCATGGAGCGATGGGATTCACCGTCGAAGACAGCGCCCACCGTTTCGTCAAACGGACGCACACTCTCTGTGCCACAGAATCTTTCGACCGGGCAGCCGAGTCGCTGTGCGGACTGCCCAGCGTCCAGACAAGTGAGGAAGCATGATCACGGCCGAACTGAAGACCGATCTCGTCGACGGGGTCGGTGTGGTGTCGCTGAATCGGCCACACCGCCACAACGCCATCACCGACGCGCTGTTCGACGAGATGTGCGCGGCACTGCGGGGCTACCTCGGTGACCCGGCTGTCCGGTGTTTGTTGATCCGTGGCGAGGGACCCTCCTTCTGTTCCGGGCGGGACACAGCCGAGTTGGGCAAGCGCGCCGTCGGCGAAGACGACTTCACGTTCGTCAGCGAGCACCAACGGATTCGGTTGGAGGTGCTCGAATCGCCGAAACCGGTGGTCGCGGCCGTGCAGGGCGCCGCCTTGGGGGGCGGCTTCGAGATTGCCCTGTCCGCCGACATGCGGATCATCGCGGAGGACGCCGCCTTCGGTCTTCCCGAGGTCGGACTGGGACTGGTGCCGGACACCGGCGGCACGCAGCTGTTGCCGGCGCTGGTGGGCCCGGCGCGCGCGAAATACCTGGTGCTCGGCGGGGTCCGCATCGACGCCCGCACCGCGTTCGCGTGGGGCCTGGCCGAAGAGGTCGTCCCCGTGGACCAGCTCTACGACCGCGCCCTGGCGCTGTGCCGTCACCTCGCGGCCCAGCCGCGACTGGCAATGTCGATGGGCAAGATGTTGGTCAACCAGGCCACGGCCGGCGACATCCGCAACGGCCTAGGGCAGGAGTTGCTCGCCCAGACCGCCCTGTTCCGTTCCGAGGAATACCTGAGCATCAAGGAAAGCGCCCTGCGGCGTCGGAAGACGTCCGGCGACAACGCGCCTGGAAGCGACGGAGCCTGACGATGCCGTTACCGGCACCTCCTCCGGTCGGTCGGGCCATGCTGCCGCCGGATACCTACGCCGGCCAGGTCGTCGTCGTCACCGGCGGCGGGACCGGGCTGGGCAAGGCGATGGCCGCCGAGTTCGCCCGGCTGGGCGCGGCGGTAGCCATCGCCAGCCGCAAGGCCGAACACCGCGAGACCGGAGTCAGGGCGCTGAAAGAGCTGGGCGCCAACGCGCTTGGCGTCGAGCTCGATGTGCGGAACGAGGGCGCGGTCGCCGCGACTTTCGACCAGATCGAACGTGAGCTGGGGCCCGCCGACGTCCTGATCAACAACGCCGCAGGGAATTTCCCCTCGCAGGCCGTGAAAATGTCCGCCAACGCCTGGCGCAGCGTGGTCGACATCGTGCTCAACGGCACGTTTCTGTGCAGCACGGAATTCGCCCGCCGGGCCATCGCGCGATCCGCACCCGGCGCCGTCCTCAACATCGGCGCCACCTACTCGTGGACTGGCGGCCCCGGCACCGCGCATTCGGCGGCCGCCAAAGCCGGCGTCACAAACCTGACACAGTCCCTGGCCGTCGAATGGGCGCCCAACGGCATCCGCGTGAACTGCCTTGCCCCCGGCCTGTTTCCCCACGGTGACCTGCCGCCGGTGCTGCTGGCTCGGCAGAATCCCGAAGCCGACGGCAAACGCATTCCCGCCGGCCGAGTCGGGCAGCCGCACGAATTGGGCTGGGCCGCAACCTACCTGTGCTCACCGTATGCCGCGTACCTGACCGGTCACACCCTCGTCCTCGACGGTGCGAATTGGCTGCGCCGGGGCCTCACCATGCCCGAGTTCACACCCATCGACGAACAATTCCCGTAGCGAGCGGTGTGGCTTTGAAATGAAAGGACCAGCGAAACGGTGACAATCGCCGCGACTTCAGCCGACGTGCCCGCCGCGCGCGCGCAGCCAGGTGCACCGCCGGTGTGGGCGCCCGGGCAGGCCGACACGGTGATCGCCGTCCTGTCTCGCGCCGTCGAACGGTCCCCCGACAAGGTGTTCCTCGACTTCGCCGGAGAGAGCTACACGTACTCGCAGGTGTGGGACCTGTCGCTGCGCCGCGCCGCCGGTCTTGACCTGCTCGGCATCGGCCCCGGCCACACCGTGGTCTGCATCCTCGACAACAACGTCGACGCGATCGTCTCCTGGTTCGCCGCCAACTTCCTCGGAGCGATCTGGGTTCCGGTCAACACGGCGCTCAAGGGCGACTACCTGCGTCACCAGATCGGCGATGCCGCAGCGGCGGTGGTCCTGGCCGAATCGGACTATACACAGCGGGTTTTCGACGTCGCCGACGAACTTCCCGACCTCAGGCAACTGGTGGTGCGCGGGAAGGTGCCGGAATCGTCAGCATCGTCGGAGTCGTTTCCGGTTCCCGTTACCTCCCTGGATGCCATCACCCCCGAGCGGGGATTGTCCGCACCCGTCGCGGCGGCTCCGCCTGATCTGGCGATGCTCATCTACACCTCGGGAACGACCGGCCCCTCCAAGGGCTGCATGATCAGCCACAATTACATCTGCAACGTCGCCCGCAACACCGCCGCCATGCGCAACCCCGCCTTCACGTTGTGGACGCCGTTGCCGCTGTTTCATCTCAACGCCGCCGGGACGTCGGTGCTGGCGACGGCGGTCAACCAGACCACCGTCTCGATCGCCGAGCGATTCTCGCTGTCGGGGTTCTGGCCTGAGATCAAACGATCCGGCGCTCAGCAGGTTTCGATTCTCGGCATCATGATCACGCTCATCGCGACGATGCCCGACACCCCCGAGATGGCCGAGTGTTTCGGGCAGATCGAACACGTCGGCGGCGCGCCGTGGACTCCCGAGTTGATCGCCACCTGGAAACAACGGTTCGGCGTACGAAGCGCCGGGAACTCGGTCTTCGGGCTCACCGAGGCCTCGTTCATCACGAGCAACCCGCAAGGCCGCGAGGCGCCGCTGGGTGCTTCCGGGCGTCGTAACGACGACTTCGACGTCCGCATCGTCGACGACGCCGACGTCGAAGTCCCGGACGGTCAGGCCGGCGAGATCATCGTTCGCCCGCGCAAACCGCACGTCATGTTCGAGGGGTACTGGCGTCGACCCGAAGCGACCATGGCGGTGCTGCGAAACCTGTGGTTTCACACCGGTGACATCGGACGATTCGACCCCGACGGGTGGTTCTGGTTCGTCGACCGAAAGAAGGACTACCTGCGGCGGCGCGGCGAGAACATCTCCAGCTACGAGCTCGAACGCACCTTCCGCACCCATCCCGACATCGCCGATGTGGCAGTCCATGCCGTGCCGTCGGACCTCACGGAGGACGATGTCAAGGTGACGGCGGTACGACGCGACGGCGCCGACCTGACCGAAGAGCAGTTGTGCCGTTGGTGTCTGGACAAGCTGCCCTATTTCGCCGTCCCCCGGTACATCGAGTTCCGGGCCGGGCTTCCCCGTAATGCCACGGGCAAAGTGCTGAAGCACCAGCTGCGTGACGAGGGTATCACCGCGGGCACATGGGACATCACCAGCTCCGACGTTGAGGTCGTGAGGCGATGAGCGGCGGCCGGCTTACGCCGTTCGAGCACCCACCCGTCGTCCTACTCGACGGCACGGCGGCCCTGTCGCGAGAAGTCCTCGGCAACAAGGGCTACGGCATCAACGCCATGCGCCGCGAGGGCCTACCCGTGCCCCCGGGGTTCGGCATCACCACCGAGGTGTGCGCGCGCTACTTCGAAGAGCCCGACGCGACCGCCGACGCCATCCGCGACGACGTACGCGCCGCACTGCGCCGCCTGGAAGCGGAGACCTCGCGGACCTTCGGAGCCGGACCGCGCCCGCTGCTGGTGAGCGTCCGCAGCGGCGCCGCACTGTCCATGCCCGGCATGCTGGACACCGTGCTGGACTTGGGCATCGATGACGCCGTCGAATCGGCACTCGCCCAGCTGCACAGCCCCGAGTTCGCCGCCGACACCCGTCGGCGCTTCTGCCACATGTATCGGCGCATCGTGCTCGGCGACGAGGAGGGCGAAGTGCCGGACGATCCCTTCGCACAGTTGGGCGGGGCCATCGGTGCGGTGTTCAGATCATGGCACTCACCCCGCGCCGCCGCCTACCGAAAGCACCACGGACTCAGCGAGACCGGTGGCACGGCCGTGGTGGTGCAGGCCATGGTCTTCGGCAACATGGGGTCGAAATCCGGCACCGGCGTGTTGTTCTCGCGTAACCCGATGACCGGTGCCGGCGAACCGTTCGGTGAATGGCTGCCCGGCGGTCAGGGTGAGGACGTCGTGTCCGGCACCTTCGACGTCGAGCCCGTGTCCGCGCTCCGCGACGAGCAGCCGGCGATCTACGACGAGTTGCTGAAAACGGCCGTCACGCTGGAGCGCATCGCAAAGGACGTTCAGGACATCGAGTTCACCATCGAACAGGGCAAGCTCTGGCTGTTGCAGACCCGGGTGGCCAAGCGGTCCGCACAGGCCACGGTTCGCTTGGCCCTGGCGCTGCACTCCGAAGGCTTGATCGACGACGCGGAAGCGCTCCACCGCGTCGACCCGGCGCAGATCCAGACGCTGTTGCAGCCCTCGCTGCAGCCCGAAACCCGGCTTGCGGCGCCACTTCTGGCGAAGGGTCTGCCGGCCTGTCCCGGCGTGGCGTCCGGCACGGCATACGAGGACGTCGACGAGGCAATCGATGCGGCCGAGGATGGCGAGGACGTGATCCTGGTGCGCTCCTGCACCAGTCCCGATGACATCCACGGAATGATGGCGGCGCGGGGAATCGTCACCGAGATCGGCGGCGCGACCAGTCACGCGGCTGTGGTGTCGCGCGAACTGCATCGGCCGTCGGTCGTCGGGTGCGGCACCGGGATCGCCCGGGCTCTGGCCGGCAAGCAGATCACGGTCGACGGTACCGAGGGCGAAGTCCGCGAGGGCAAGCTCGAACTGACGGCGTGGTCCGGGGACGACACCCCCGACCTGGCCGAGCTCGGCAGGATCGCCCGCCGGCACAGCCCGCTGGGCGCGCACGCCGCCGGCGATCACCCGGCGCTCCACGACAACACCGAAGCAGGCGTGCGCGCCGCACTGGACGCCGGCCTCACGGACGTCGTCTCGCCGCATCCGCTGGTCACGATGCTGATCGCCGCGCGCCTGCAGGCCAACACAATAACGGATTAGCTCCCATACCGAGGAGGAAGAACATGGGCCGGGCCGAAGACAAGGTCGTCTTCATCACGGGTGCCGCGCGCGGGCAGGGCCGCAGTCACGCGGTGCACCTCGCCGAAGAGGGCGCCGACATCATTGCGGTGGACATCTGCGCGGACATCGCCAGCAACGAATATCCGCTCGCGCGCCCCGAAGACCTCGACGAGACGGCACGGCTGGTCGAGAAGACGGGCCGGCGCATCGTTCCCATCCAAGCGGACGTGCGCGACCGCGCGGCGCTCGCCGACGCCCTGAGCCGGGGCGTCTCCGAACTCGGCAAGCTCGACGTCGTCGTGGCCAACGCGGGAATCTGTCCGCTGGGCGAAGGCCTCCCGGTCGAAGCGTTCGTCGATGCCGTCGATGTCGACCTCATCGGGGTGATCAACACCGTGCACGTCGCCCTACCGCATCTGCACGGCGGCGCGTCGATCATCATGACCGGTTCCGTGGCGGGCCTGCTCTCGAGCGCATCTTCCGGGTCGGGCCCGCAGGGACTGGGTGGCGCGGGCTACAACCTGGCCAAGCGGGTGATCGTCGAGTACAGCACCACGCTCGCGGTCAAGCTGGCGCCAAAGGCGATTCGCGTCAACGCCATTCATCCGACGAACTGCAACACCGATATGTTGCAGAGCGAACCCATGTACAAGGCCTTTCGACCCGACCTGGCCGATCCCACGGTCGCAGAGGCCGAAGTCGGCTTCCGGTCGATGCAGGCCATGCCCATTGCGTGGGTCGAGCCGTCGGACATCTCCTATGCCGTGGTGTATCTCGCGTCCGACGAGTCCCGCTACGTCACCGGCGTGCAACTCAAGATCGACGGCGGGGCCACCATCCAGCGCGGCGGGTGAGCGGGACGCGTGACGGTTCCCGGGCCGTTGCCGCTGCGGCTACAGTGGGAGAGCCACTCACGCTGCCTGCATCGATGCCGGGAGGTGCACCCGTGTTCCCCCGCCTGCGGCGCACCGATGTCGACACCACGCCGTCCTGGTTCGCGGCCGCCCTCGAAGACAGGCCCGAGCATCGCGATGTCGAAGTCGCAGGCTGCCGGATCCACCTGCGCGCCTGGGGTGACACCGCGCTGCCGCCGTTGGTGCTCGTGCATGGCGGCGGAGCGCATTCGGGATGGTGGGATCACGTCGCGCCGTTCCTATCCCGCACGCACCGGGTCATCGCGCCGGATCTGTCCGGACACGGCGACAGCGATCCCAGGACGGCCTACCACCTGGACACCTGGGCGCGGGAAGTGGTCGCCATGGCGGCGGCCACGGGGGCGTCGGGACAACCGACCATCGTCGGCCACAGCATGGGCGGCTGGGTGACCGCCACGGCCGCAAACCATTACGGCACGCAAATCGACAGCATTGTCGTGATTGATTCGCCGCTGCGGGATCGTGCGCCGGAAGAGCAACGACTCCGCAACCGCAAACATCGCGGGTATCGCACCAGGGACGATATCGTCGCCCGGTTCACCGCAGTGCCGGCGCAGGAGGTCATACTTCCTTACGTCAAGAGCCACATCGCGGTCGAGTCGGTGCGAAAGACCGTCGACGGGTGGGTGTGGAAGTTCGATCCGGCGATCTTCGGCGGCGATCTGCTCGATCAACAGACGCCCGCCGAGCAAGAGATGCTGGAAGACGTGATGGACCAAATGCCATGCCGGATAGGTTATCTGCGTTGCGAAGCCGGTTTGGTGCCGACGGCCATGGCCGACAAGATCCGCTCCATCCTGCAGCTCAGGGGGCCGTTCGTCGAGCTCGCGCAGGCCGGCCATCACCCCGTGCTGGACCAACCACCGCCGCTTGTCGCCACCCTGCGCACACTGCTCGAGTTCTGGTCGATCACCTGACCAGGCCCGGCGTAAAGTCATTGACGACAAAGGACATTGGGGTATCGCCCCGGCTTCCGAACGATGCCCGGAAACGTCCATTCCACCCTTCAGCAAGATGCGACAAGGCGTCGCCAAGAATATAGATAATTGCGACCCGCAGCATTGACTTTCCGGTGTTATCGGCCTTAGAGTCGTCCCTGCATCACCATCGTCTGCTCTGCCCGCGGCGCAAGTCCGCGGCGATCCTGTCGAACGAGGAGACCGCAATGCTTTCGTCCGCCGACCCGGCCCAAGGCGGGATGTGCTGAGGCGTGGCCACCGTTTACCACGGACGACCGATCGAGCCCTACCGGCTCGGGGTCCTGATCGACCTCCCCGAACATCCGGGACTCAGCGACTGCTGGCCGGACGCGGTACGTCTGGCGTGCGAGGAGGCGAAGGCTCGTGGGCTGCTTGAACGCGACGTCGAGGTGGTGGTGCGCGAGGTGTACGCGCAGCCGTGGGCGTCCGCCCATGGACTCATCAGGGCGTACCGCGAGCTGGTCGAGGAGGCCGACGTCCTCGGGGTCGTCGGCCCCTTCACGTCCGACAACTGCCTGGCATTGCTGCCCGAGATCGAGCGCCTGCAGGTCCCCACGGCGACGATTTGTGGGTCCACCCGCTTCGTCGGTGACTACGCGTACGCTTTCGCCAACGGAGGTTTGGCCGACGAGCCCGCGGTGATGGCGGCGTGGCTGGACGCAAACGGCCACCGCAGGATCGCCGTGCTGCGGGAGCGCACACAGATCGGCGAGGAGTACTCGGAGTTCTTCCGCTACGAGCTGCAGGCCCACAACCTGGTCGTGACGGCCGAACCCCAGGTGTACCCGGCGACCAGTGTCGAGGAGCTGGTCGAGGCCCTCAACGTCTGCCGCGACTCCAAGCCCGACGCCCTGGTGTACCTCGGCCTCGGCGGAGTCAACCAGTGGGTTCGCCCGGCTCTCGAACAGATCGGGTGGGATCCCCCGCGCATCCAGACCACCGCCTTCGTCAGCGCGACCTACAGCGAGGAACGCGCCCAGCGGTTGGAGGGCTGGGTCGGGGTCGACCAGTACGACGAACGCAACGAGGTGTTCGCGGCCGTCCGGCGAAGATTCCTTCGGCGTTTCGGCTACGACTACGCCACCTCGGGACTGTCGACGGGCTACGACATCGGCCATGCGTTCGCGCTGGCTCTCGGCAGGATGCGGTACGCCACCCCGACGGCGCTGCGCGACGCGATGGACACCCTGCGCCGCATTCCCGCCTGCACCGGCGGGCCGGGCACCATCATCACACTCGGGCCGTCCGACCACCGCGCCTACAAGGGAGCCGACTTTTTGGTGGTGCGCCGGGCGCAGGGCGGTTCCACCACGCTCGAAGGTGTCGCCCCGGTAGTCCCGTGGCATCAGCCGTCATGAGGATCGCCGTCACCGGCGCCAGTGGCGTCTTCGGGCGCGGCATCGCCGCCCGGTTGCGCTCCGAGGGGCACGAGGTGGTGGGGCTGGCCAGGCACAAGCCCCGTAACTGGTTCTCCGACAGCGCCTTTGTCGAGGGCGACATCCGCGATGCCGACAAGGTGCGGCGCGCGGTCAACGGCGCGGAGGTCGTCGCACACTGCGCCTGGGTCGTCAATTCCAATCCCGACGAACAACTCACCCGCGACATCAACATCGGCGGCACGCAGAACGTCCTTGATGCGATGAACCAATCGGGAAGCCGCAGAATCGTTTTCGCATCCTCCGTGCTGGCCTACGGGGCCCCTACCACGGCCGGGGGGCGCCTGAAAGAGGACGACCCGCTGAATCCCTCGCCCGATCACTTCTACGCCTTCCACAAGGCCTGCGTCGAAGGCATGCTCGCCGAGTGCGGCAAGGAGTGGGTTGCCGTCCGTCCCGGCATCGTAGTCGGTCGCGACGTCGACAACACCGTCATGCGCCTGCTGGGTTCGCCGGCGTTTCCGAACGTCGAAGGCTCGGCGGACCGGCCGATGCAGATCGTGCACACCGACGACGTGCACAGAGTTTTCGTTAGGGCGGTGCTGGGACAAGAAACCGGACCGGTCAACCTGGCGGCCGCGGGCGAGCCCACCGTGCGTGACATCACCGCAAAACTCGGTCGCCGGCTGTTCCCCGCCAGCAAGCGGGTGATCGACGCCGGACTCGGCGCCCTCTATCGACGCGAACTCGTCGAAGCGTCCCCCGCCGAGTTCGAGCTGCTGTTGAACTTTCCCATCATGGACACCAGCCGGCTGGTGGACGAGTGGAGCTACACGCCCGCGTGGAATTCCGACGAGTGCCTGGACGATTTCGAACTCGCCGTCCGTGGCCGAATGGTTCTCGGCAAGAAAGTCTTCACCTTGCCCTGGCGGATGCCGCTGGTGCACGACATGCCCGCGGTCGATGAGCCACCGGCCGACGGCGTGCGGCTGCATCCCGCCGGGCCCGACGGTCTCAACGGCGAGTTCGACAGCCCGATCGACCCCCGGTTCCCCACCTTCGTCGCCACGAACCTTTCCGAGGCGCTGCCGGGACCGTTTTCTCCGGCGTCCGCGTCGGCCACCGTACGGGGCCTGCGGGCGGGCGGGGTGTCGATCGCCGAACGGCTGCGGCTACCCGGGGTGATTGGAAGGGAAATCGCCACGAGGTCCGTGGGCACCTTCGCGCACCGCGTCTACGGTGGGGTGAGTTCGGTCTACTACATGGGCAGGTCGATGCCGGGCACCAATCCCCAGAGCATGACCGATCAATTCTTCGGCCGACAACTGGGCGATACGCCGGTATTCGGGCCCGAACGCCCCCACGAGGAGAAACAAGGGATCGGTCGGCGGTTGAGCGACCTGATCGGCGTCGGACTGACCGGCGTCGGGCTCTTGGCCGGGTCGACCTCCGAGTCAAAGTCTTTCGTGCGCGACATCGATCGGCTCGAAGGGCTGTTACCTCAAGACCTCGCCGACCTCGACGACAACCGGCTGGAAAGTCTCATCACCCTCGCCCGCGATCTGGTGGTGCATGGCTGGCTCCTGGCAGGGTGGGCCGCGATGCTGTGCACGGCAACCGCGACCGCCGCGACACGCCTCGGCGGTGGTGCACTGCCCGCGCCCGGTCGGGATGTGGCCAGCGGTCAAGCTCTCGCGAGCCTTCAGCGGCTGAGCGAGTTGGCCCGTGCCAACCCGGCAGCGGCCGAAGCGCTTTCGGCCGAGCATGACGTGCTCGCCGTAGTCCAGGAGCGGGCGCCGGAGCTGTACCGGGCAATACTCACCGAACTCGCCCGGGTCGGCCACCGCGGGCCCGCCGAATGCGAGTTGCGCTCTGCCACCTACGGCGACAACCCCGAACAGTTTGCCCGGATGATCGCGAAATCGCTTGTTCCTCAGAAAGGCACGGACGAAGGTGGGGCGTCCGAGTCCCCGACGTCGATGCGCGGTCGGCTGGCGGCACGGCTCGCAGCGCGCCAACTGCGTGACCGGGAGATCCGGCGCGACAAGGTCGTACGGGCCACGTCCATTCTGCGGAGGCTGCTGCGCGAACACGCACGGCGCCTGGTCGCGCGCGACCTGCTCGACGAGGTCGACGATGTCTTCTTCTTCCAAGTCGACGAACTGGAGGCGCTGCCGCCCGACGCCCGGGCAATAGTGGCGCGTAGGCGCACCGAGATGGCGCTACTTGCCGATGCACGACCACCGCAGGCTTTCAGCGGATCGTGGAGCCCTGTGGCCGACGTGAAGCAGCTGCAGCCCGGACAGCTGTTGAAGGGCCTGGGTGTGAGCGGAGGACGCGTCAAGGGCCGCGTCCGCGTCGTCGATCAGCACACGATCGACGACCTGCAGCCCGGCGAGGTACTCGTGGCCGAAGTCACCGACGTGGGATACACGCCGGCATTCGCCTACGCGGGCGCCGTCGTCACCGATCTCGGCGGGCCGATGTCGCACGCGGCCATCGTGGCGCGGGAGTTCGGCGTTCCCTGCGTGGTCGACGCCCGCAACGCCACCCGCCGGCTGCCCACCGGCGCTTTGGTTGAGATCTCCGGAACAACTGGAGAGATAAGGCTTTTAGAGGCGGCTATCGACGACACCGACTCTGACGAGCAGACCCTAGAGAAATGAGAGATGTCATGGCACACGAGCGTCTGAGCACCAGCGGGCACTTCGGATTCCAGGCGGTCGCAACGTTCATCGAGCCCAAGGCAAGCGCTCATTGGAACGACGCCGCCGGACTCGCGATGAACATGCAGTACTTCTACGGTTCCGTGCGTTCGGAGAGCGGCGACTATTGGTGGCCGATCCGCGGCTTCTACACCGATCGGGCACGATTCCTTCATCTTTCGGAATCCAAGATCGGCGGCGACTTCGTCTACGCCATCGACGAAAACAGCTCGTACGGCGGTCCGGTCGAACACCGCCTGCGGGACGGCCGTTACGAGGTGGTGACCCCCGAAGGTACGGCTTTGATGGCGGTCGACGACTCCCGGATGGAGTGGAACGACGGAAGCGAGTTGTCGATGACCGGTGACCTTGTCGGGCCGGGTCTGCAATTCTTCAACCCGGATGAGGACGACCCGTTGCTGTACACGTCGCGTCTCTTCAAGGCCGAAGGAACGATCAAGGGTATCCCCGTCACGGGCCTGGTGTTCCACGACAGCATGCACTCAAAACCGGGTCGGGACTTCATCACCGGGCCGGTCATCAGCAAACTGGAGGCCGCGTGGGTCGCGTTCGCGACGGAGTTCGAGGACGGCACAATCCACTCCGGGCACCTTGTGCACGGCACCGAGGACTTCAACCTCATGATCATCCACCGCACCGACGGCCCTTCGCTGATCGCGCGCGACATCGTCGTGGAGGCCGAGCTCGACGGTGAACCGATGTCGGACAACGCCTATCCGGCGCGGGTGAGCTACACGGGTGGTGGGGAGACCTGGGTTTGGGAAGCCATCCCGGGCGGGCGTTGCCCCGTGCGGAGGGAACTTCCCGCCGGGCACCGGTGGCGCCAGGGCTGGGCACACCACGTCGACGAGCGGCGCCGTCCGAAGACCACCGAAGCGTTGATGGAGACGTACAACGGGCGGCTGCTGGACACCGGTGCCCTGCGCGAAAGCGTGGCGCCGTGAGCGCGGGTGCACAGCCCGCGTGGAAGTGGCCGTCGCGGCGGCGGGGGAACTTCGATTTCCGGAGCCTGGTCAGCACGTGTGAATTCGCCGCTCGCGATGCCTGGTGCGAGCGCGAGTTCTTCGGGCTCCGCCCGATGGCCACCTACTGGTGGAGCTGCCTGAACGACGACGACGGCAATTACCTGGCGCCGATGCGCAAGGTGAACACCGAGCTGTCCGGCGGCCTCCAGTTGTCCTCCAACGTCGGCGAAGACAACCTCGAAATCGCGCCGGAGGCCTTTGGCGCTGCGCATCGCGGAGCGGGGGTCCGCTGGATACTGAGTGAGGACGCAACGTCGTTTCAGGTGGCCGCGCAGCCGACCCCGTCCACCCAGCCGTTCACCATCACGATTTCCGACGACGAACTGGTTTGGACGGAGGGGGAACTGCTCGACCTGCGCGGTCCCCGGCTGGGACTGGGTTACCAGTGGTACACGCCAAACATCGACGAGCGCGGCGGAAACCTCTACGCGTCGCAGCCATTTCGCGTGACGGGGCACGTGCGGGGCCGCCGGGTCCGCGGCTTCGTCTCGATGGACAATTTCTACGGCCCGACAGGCCAGGTGTACAACAACGGCCCGATCTTCAACGTGGTCGAACTGGCGTGGGTGACGTTCGCGAACATCTACGGGGACGGCTCCCACGAGTTCGGCGCGCTCTGCCTGGGCAAGGAGCACTGGGGTTTTGCGGTCGTGGCCGACCACAACGGCCCGATCGTCGAAACCACCGAACTCACTGCCGACGTGCGATTGGACCCCGACAAATACGTGGATACCGCCCTTTACACGGCGGGCGGCACCGAATGGCGCTTCACCGCCGCCAAGCGTGGTCAGATGCGATCGTTGGCCGCCGCACGTGGTGACGCCTATCACGGCCAAGCCGGTTCGGTGCGGCGGATCGGGGACGATCGGATGCCGGAAACGTCGCTCGCGTGGATCGAGACCTTCCCCCTGAATGGCCTCGACCGGCGCTACGCGGGCGAGCGACGCTAGCCCTGCGACCCTTCAACGTTCCGACAGAGCGTCGAGTCCGCTCCGGGTGATCCGCTCCAAGACCTCGCCGGCGGCGGCGAGGTCCTCAGTGTCGAGGCGGCCGCCGCCCACCGCAAGAAGACCCTCCACGAGCGCCCGCAGCGCCACTGCCACACCGCGTGCGGACCGTGTGCCGGAGGCCACCGACTGCCAGAATTTATCAAATTGCGGTTCGTACGAACCGAGTTCGCTCAACTCGGGATGTCGCGAAGTGTCCTGCTGGATGACGCTGAGGTACTTGGCGACGTTCGGATGCTGCCGGCGAAGCGCGATCGCTTCCGCCAGCAGTGCCGATACCCGATCCGCCAACATCGGCCGATCGGCGGTTGCCACGGTGAAGGCGCTCAACACATGGTCTTGAGCCGCGTCGGCCGCCGCGATGTACAGTCCCGTCTTGTTCCCGAAGTGGTGATACAAGGCCGGTGCGGTCGCGCCGGCGTCGGCCAGGATGGCGCGAGTGCTAGCGCCCGAATAGCCATACCTGCTGAAATGGGTTGCCGCGGAACGCAGTAAAGCGTCACGCACCGGGCCGGCCCCGCCTGGGGGCCTGCCGGAGCTACGCCGTTGAGCTTTCGATTTCCCAGTCACCCAGCGGTGAGCTTGTCCTCGGTGATGCGCCCGGGGAAGAACTCGATCCACGTGTACCCGACGGCCAGGTCACGGTCGTCGCCGTCACGCCGCGTGATGCCCCCCTGGGATGTGTAGTTCGCCCAGCGCGCCTCACCGAAATGACGCATCTTCCCGGTCTCGCTACCGGTGAACGTGTAGCCGTGCCCGTCGATATCGAAGCCGGCGGCCTTGATGAAGCCCTCGTTGTCCAGATCGTAGGTGGCTTTGACCTGGTCGGTCTTGGCGACGAGCTTGCCCGAATCGAACGTCGCCGCGCCGGACCACCCCCGCCGCCCCTTGACGATCACGCCATACTCCACACTGCCGTCGGTAAACTTGTTCCCGAACACCTCCCAGGAGATCTCGAGATCGCCGAAGTACCGGTACTCCTTCCACTCGAGGCCGTGGGTCCAGTACCCATGGTCGAGCCCGACGAATCCTTCCGCGGGCTTGCCGCCGATCGTCCCGGTGACCCAGTAGACCTGCGTCGTGTAGAAGAGCGGTTCGTCGCGTGCCGGCGCATAGAACTGGAATCCCGGCCCCTGCAGGGGTCCCGCCACATCGAGGAGTTGTCCCTCCGACCACTGGATGCCCGCGTCGTCGATGGTCAGCTCGAGCGGTTCGGTGGCGACGCCGAACTTCTCCGACATGGTGTGCATCAAGTGGTTCCGCCAGATACGTCGGGACGGCTCGATCGTCCGGATCGACTCGCCGCGCGCCGACGTGAATGTGCCCTGATGCAGATTCAGGTCGCCCGTCGAATCATTCATGAACCACAGGCCGCCGGTCATCGGGCCGATGAACTTCCGTTCCAACGCCCACATCACGCCGTCGGCGTCGCGCAGAGCACCGTAGAAGTACTGCACCTGCAGCGTCAGTCCGTGCCGGTGATGGTGCGGCTGGAGATCGGACAACTTGGGGTCGTAGGCGTCGACAACCGTTTGGAAATCGAAGTCCCCGTACACAGAAATCGGCATGATCCTCCTCTAAATATATCGATCGCTATATTATTGCACGGCGAGTAGAATGTCCAACGTCAGCGGGAAATGACTTGTGAGCAACCGCGCATCGGCTGCGGATCAACGTCCGCGGAATCGCGGTTTTCTGTGCTCCCGGAACGCGCGCACGCCCTCGCGCAGGTCCTCGCTGCGGTGCACCGCCTCTTGTCCCTGGAACTCCGCGGTCTGGGTCTCCCGCAGCTCGGATAAGGTCGCGGTCCGCAGGGCCCGCTTGATCCCCCGGTAGGACAGCGTCGGGCCGTCGGCCAGGGCCTGCGCCAGAGCCTCGAACTCCGCGTCGTAGGCCTCGTCGGGGACGACGTGCGATATCATTCCCCACTCGAATGCCGTTGTCGCGGAGATTTTTTCGGCGAGCAGAGCCATCCGCGCCGCCCGCCCGCGGCCGATGGCCGCCGGCACCAGCGCCGAGGCGCCGCCGTCGGTCATCAAGCCGACCTTCGTGAACGCCAGCTGGAAGAACGCCGATTGCGCCGCGACGGCCAGGTCGCAGGCCACTGCCAGAGAGCACCCCACCCCGACGGCCGCACCCCGGACGCCGGCCAACACCGGCTTCGGCGCCTCGATGATGGCCCCGATCACTTCGGCCGCGGCCGCGGCCGCGCCGTCGGTCTCCTCGCCGCTGAGGTCTCCCCCGGCGCAGAACGCGCGGCCGGCACCGGTCAGAGTGATCACGCGGACCGAATCATCGGCGGCCGCGGCCGAAACCGCATCCCGAAGCGCGACGAGCATGGGCGTGTTGACGGCATTGAGCTTCGTGGGCTTGTCGAGCACGACGCGCAGTACAGCGCCGTCGCGGTGACACGAAATGCCCGCGGCCACCGCTACCGGCCCACATCGCGGCAGATGATGTGCCCCATGACCTCGGCGCTACGCACGTTCGGCATCCCCTTTCATGACCCGAGGCACCGACCTGAGTATTCAGTATGAACTCGTGCGCCGGCCCGGATCAGCCGTTCGCCGCGGGAGCGCCTTTGCGCAGTTCGTCCAGCATTGTGATCACCCGCTGTCGATCCACCTTGAGCGCCGCCCCGCGTGGCAATTCGTCGACGATGTAGACCTCCGCCGGCACCTCGTAGGGGGTCAGCGAAGACCGGCAGTGCGTCCGCAACTCCTCCGCCGTCGCAGTGGCACCCGGTCTCAGTTCGACTGCAGCGATGGGGATTTGGCCCAGCCGCGCGTCCGGAAGCCCCGCGACCGCGGCGTCGCGCACTGCCGGGTGGGAACGCAGGGCGCGCACCACCGCGTCGGGCGCAACCTTGAACCCGCCGCGCACGATGACGTCGTCTGCCCGACCGTCGATGTAGAGGTAGCCGTCGTCGTCGAGGTGTGCGAGGTCACTGGTGGTGACCCACCGATCCGCCGATCCCCCGACTTGCGGAGAGGCCACCTGCAGTCGGCCCGTTTCCCCCACTGGAAGGACCTCGCCGTCGTCGTCGATGACCTGCAGGCGCACCCTCGGGAAAGGCCTGCCGACGCTGCCCTTCTTGTCCGCCCAGTGAGCGAAGAAGTCTTTCTTCGTCCATCCCGCAACGGCTCCCGAGAATTCGGTGGCACCGTAGACGACGAGGATCGGAATACCGAACTTGTCGTAGAACGCGTCGACGAGGGCCGGCTCCACCGGGCTGGTACCGGCGTTGACGGCGCGAATACTGCTGAGTTCTTCGCGGGTGATGTCGGAGTCGAGTACCGCCCGCAGCGCGGGCGGGGGGAGGCCTACCAGGGCAGGACGGTGCTCGGCGACGACGGCACGCCAGGCAGGTAGGTCGAACCGCTCGAGCAGGACTAACGGACGCGCGGTTACCAGCGCCTGCAGCAGGCCCCACAGCCCTCCGATGTGGACGATGGGCAATACGACCAAGCCGACGGTTCCGGTCAGCGGCGCGCGTTCACTGCCGTCGGGCCGGTTGTTGTGGCGCAGCGCGGCGGACAGCGACGCCTCCAACTGCACGTACCTCAGTGGTACGCGTTTGGGGGCTCCCGTGGTTCCGGACGTCAACATCTCGACGGCCACCGCCGGATCGCCGGGCGCAGGCTGTTGCCTCCGCTCGGAGCGCCTGACGAGCGCCCCTTCGTCCAGGCTCCACGCCGCTGCTTCGAGTTCGGCCACGGCCGAGGTGAACGTGTCCTCCGCCCACAGGGCGCCGGGTGCCAGCACGAAGGCGGTCTGTGCATCGAGCAGGTCGGCGCTGAGCCGCTCCGCCGGCTGCAGAGGGCTGATCGTCACCAGCGTGCGCCCGCCGCGGATGATCGCGATGAGCGCGGCCACCGATTCCATCCGGTTGCCCAAAACCACGGCGACACGGCCACCTGCCCCGCATCCTGCGGCGCCAAGCTGCTCGTCGAGCTGCTCGGCCAACGTCCGGATCCGCCCCCATGGGATCCAGCGGCCGCCGGTTTGCAGCATGTTGGCGTCGTCATCGGCTTGCCACAGCCGTCCCAGCGCATCGGGGATGCTCGTCATGCCAACTCTCTAGAGGGCGGGATAAGGCCTTCCCAACCTAGCCCACGTGGTTTACTAGGTCAACTTACTATCCTGCTCGCGCCGATGGTCGGGAGGCGACGCGAGGGGGCGGCGCGCCCGGGCGCGCTCATAACCCGCCGACGAGGGCCCGACGCAGCACGATCAGCATGAACCTCACTGCCTCGCAGGATTTTTGAGCAAGGCCCGAGTGCTTTGAGCATTTGCGTCGAAGCCTCGACGCGGTGGGCAAGGGGCCGCATGAGTTTCTCTAGACAGAGGCGATGCTCCCGTCTATGGTCTGAGACGGCTCGCCAGAAATTACAGACAGTGTTGCCGGAATTGGCGGAGGCTATAGTCCCGCTGAGGGACTCCGCGCGGATCTTCTCGATCGATCACCCGGCGGTGGAGGAAACGAATGACTCAAGAAGGCGAATACCCGTTACTGGATTACAAATTCATGCGCGGCCCCGACGCCGGCGGGTCGAACTTCCTGAGACTTGACGAGTGCCAACGGCAGGCCCGGCCGTTCTTCCGCGCCAATGACGAGAGAAAGTACTGGGTCTTCACCGATCACGACGTGATACTCGAAGCGCTTCAGGATCCCGGACTCTTCTCGAACGGCGCCGTGGTGCCACTGGAGCCGGATCCGGCTTACAAGTGGATCCCGATGATGATCGACCCGCCGGAACATGGCAAGTGGCGGCATCTCCTCGGCCTGTACTTCTCCCCTGGGCGTGTCCGCAGTTTGGAAGACGAACAACGTTGCTTCGCAAGAGATCTCATCGACGGTTTCCGCGAAAAAGGTTCGTGTGATTTCTATGCCGATTTCGCCGCCGTCTTTCCGACCACCATTTTCCTTCAGATCATGGGTCTGCCGATCGCGAAACTGCCGGACTTCATGAGGTGGGAAGACAAGATCCTGCATTCGACGGCGGACAGCGATCCGGACAGATCGATCGCCATGGCCACCATGATGGAGGTGGCGGGCTACTTCTCCGAGCTCATCGCCGACAAGCGCGCGAACCCGGACAAGCGCGGCGATGACATCGTCAGCCATGCACTCGACTGGCGGATAGACGGCGAGCCGCCGGCGGACGCGGATCTGTTGTCTTGCATGCTGTTGCTGTTCATGGCCGGACTGGACACCGTCGCGTCGCAGCTGTCGTATTCTTTCCTGCACTTGGCGACTCACGACGCGGACCGCAAGCGGATCGCCTCGGAGCCGTCAATCATCCCGCACGCGGTGGAAGAACTGGTGCGGGCGTATTCGATCGTTCAGACGGGGCGGAAAGTCACGCGGGATGTCGTCTTCCATGGTTGCCCCATCAAAGAAGGCGAAGTGGTCGAGCTGCCTCTGGGCATGGCCAACCGCGACCCGCACGAGCACGTGCGCGGCGGCACGGTCGATTTCGACGCACCGCGTCCGCGCCACATCGGCTTCGGCGCAGGTCCGCACCGGTGTCTGGGTTCGCATCTTGCGCGCCAGGAAATGGCCGTGGTCCTCGAGGAGTGGCATCGGCTCATACCGGAGTACGAACTCGCGGACGAATCAGCGGTAACCGAGCACGCCGGGGGGGTTTTCGGTATCGACGCGCTGCCCTTGCGGTGGGTGGTATGAACCCAACCGGGGACGAGCCCGCGCGCCCGATGCGGGGCGTGCGCGTCCTCGAGGTAGCCCAGTACACGTTCGTGCCGGCAGCCGGCGCCGTGCTTGCCGACTGGGGCGCCGACGTCATCAAGGTGGAGCATGCAGAACGGGGCGACGCCCAACGCGGGCTCGTCCGAGTGCTGGGCCTCGAGACAGCCAGCAAGGGGTCGTCGTTCTTCCCCATCATGGAGGGACCCAACCGCGGCAAACGCAGCATCGGACTGGCGGTGGATAATCCCGCCTGCCGACCGTTGCTGGAACGACTGGTGGCTTCCAGCGACGTGTTTCTCACCAACTATCTCCCCGGTGCACGCAAGCGTCTCGGCATCGAGATCGCCGACATTCGCGCGATCAATCCCGACATCATCTACGTCCGTGGCAGCGGTTTCGGCCAGCATGGCCCCGACGCCGACAAGGGCGGGTATGACAGCACCGCGTTCTGGGCGCGCGGCGGCAGCGCGGCCGGTCTGACACCTCCGTCTTCCCCACGAAGCCCGCGCATGCCCGCCGGCGCGTACGGGGACTCACTGGGTGGAATGACCATTGCCGGTGGCATCGCGGCGGCCCTCTATTCGAGATCGGTGACGGGGAATCCGTCCGTCGTCGACGTCTCCCTGATCGGAGTGGGCGCCTGGGCAACGCAATTCTCGATCAACCTCGCCCTGCTGGCCGGCGGGCCGCTGCCCAAAGAGGAACCACCCGAGCACGGCGCGGCCACCAATCCGCTCATCGGCGCATACCGCACCGCCGACGGCCGGTTCATCGAGTTGGCCATGCTCCAGCCCGGCGTCTATTGGCCGGAATTCTGCCGCCTGGCCGAACGCCCGGACCTGGCCCGTGACGAACGGTTCGACTCCGTCGAGAAGATCATGGCCAACGCCGCCGAGGCCGCGGAAATCGTCGCGGAGCTGATCGCCGGCCGGCCCCTGTCCGACTGGGTGGAGGTGCTTTCACGCGGCGTCGGTCAATGGTCCGTGGTGCAGGACGCCTGGGAGGTAAGCCAGGACCCGGCTCTGCGCGCCAACGGGATGATCGCCGGCGTCACCGACGCCGACGGCGTCGAACACGAGCTGGTGTGCAGCCCGGTTCAATTCGACGAGAACCCGATAAGCCTCGCCCGCGCGCCGGCCTTCGCGGAGCACACCGATGAGGTGATTCGCGATTGCGGTTTCACCGATGATGAACTCATCGGCCTCAAGATCGACGGAGCGGTCACCTGAGCAGGCTGGTAGCGCCACCCAGGCGTACCGCATCATCCGGCCGGGTGAGAGGCGGCGAGTTCGCCCCATAATGCCGCGAGCGCTGCTTTCGTCGGGGACCATTCGCGTTGCTACTTTGCAGGTAACTCAGTTAACTTGGATTACTCGCTGAGTGGCTTTTAATCTTCGCATTCTGGTCGTTAAACTCGGTGAATATCCGATGGCGAGGCGCCGTGGGGGACAACGACACCAGCGGGTGCTGGGCAGATTACCAACGGGAGGTCTAGTGCCATCGCTTCCGCCGCTCGCCCAAATGGCGACCGTGACCTCCACAGGGCCTGGTAGGCAAGGTGTGCGCGCGCCGAAGACCGCGGAGCTGGTCGCCGGGACGCTGCGCCGGATGATCGTAGACGGCAAGCTCAAGGACGGCGACTTCCTCCCCAACGAGCCCGAGCTGATGAATCACTTCGGCGTCAGCCGCCCGACGTTGCGCGAAGCGGTGCGGGTGCTGGAATCAGAACGGCTTGTCGAGGTTCGTCGCGGCTCGCGCACCGGCGCTCGGGTGCGGGTGCCCGGGCCCGAGATAGTGGCCCGCCCGGCCGGTCTGCTCCTGGAGTTGTCGGGCGCGACCATCGCCGACGTCCTGGTCGCGCGGTCTGCGATCGAGCCTTTGGCCGCCCGTTTACTCGCGGATGACGGCAAGGAGAAAGCGTTCGACGAGCTCGAGCAGATCTTGGTCGAAGACCTCCCGGCGTCCATGGAGATTCCGCAGTTCGCCGCGGCCACGGCCCACTTCCATCGCCGACTGGTGGAGTTGTCGGGCAACGCGACGCTCAGCATGATTGCGGGGATGCTGCACGAGATCACCGAGAGGCACACCGCGGTGGCGGTTGCGCGTAAGGGCCGCGTCGCCAAGGGGGACTACGCGAAGCTGGTGCGCTCGTACCGCCACCTCATCGAGCTGCTGCGCGCGCGCGACGGCGATGGGGCCGAGGCCCATTGGCGTCGCCACATGGACAACTCCCGCACGATCTTGCTTCGGACACTGCCAACGATCAAGGTCCGCGACGTGATGGATTGAGTCTGGGCAGGCGCACAACACTTTTACCGAGATACCAACGCAGACAACGTGATAGCTTGCGGCTTCGCTACGCCGTCGGCTGCCCGTACATAGCGACCAATACCGAGCGGCTCAGGCTGTTTTCCGACCACACCCCAATTGCGGTGTTAGCGCAGTCCTGCATGAGGGCACGTGACGGCGGATCCCACCACCACTGGCCGAGTATCTGTATGCCGTTGATCGCCATGGCGGGCACGATCGCCACGGTTTCGGCGGCCCTGCCATTGAATCCGGCGTCGCGGGCGCGGTCCTGCGGCGTGGACCCGTCCGACCCGATGTCGCCGTTGATGTCGGGGTTGTTGAGGGCGTCAAGGGTGTGCCGGCGGGCGGCGTTGGTGAGCCGGCCGTCCATCAGGGAATCGGTGGTGCAGCCGTTCTGACGTTGCGCCGTGTTGATGTTCACGTAGACGCTGTTATTGAGCCGGGCGTTGTTCGGTACGACGGTGTTGCCATTGTCGGCATGCGCCGCCGGCGCCGGCCACGCCATCGCACCTACCAGAATGGCCGTCGCGGAGCGCGAAAGGACTGGGCGGACAATACCGCCCGCCGGTCTCATCGGTCTTTCGAAGCGCGTTCTCATGGTCAATTCCGATTGGTGACAATTAGGCCACAGAAGTATAACTTAGTCGGAGTTCTTCAGCTAGACTCGTCATACTCAGCCGCTTGACGCCAGGGGTGATCGTGTGGGTCCATACCTAGCCTCCCGGTGCGGCGAGGAGCCAGGTTGTCGCACAGAGCATTCGCCCGTAACCGGCGGCACCGCTATACGCCCGCGGCCCGTCGCCAGGGACAGACGCCGTAGGGCGACCGGTTTGGCTTTCACCGCCTTCGTGATCGCCGCTGCCGCCACCATCGCGACCGGCGCACACCCGCTGAGTCCGCGGGCGCGGGCGGCCCCAGACCCCCGGGTGGAGTACCTCTACGACGTGGCAGTGCGCCGGCAATACAACTTTCCGAACAACGACGCCGTCGGCTACGGCTACGAAATCTGCGACAAGGTCGGCGGGGGCGAAGGCTACGCACAGGTGATGGGTGACGTGAAAAGAGACGTCACCCCCAATGACGAGTTCGCGGCCAATTACCTGGTGTCGTACGCGGTCAATCTCTTGTGCCCCGCACAAATTTGGCAGCTGCGCAACTCGGCGTCCCATTATCAGCCGCCCCCCGGCGCGTAGCGACCAAAGGCGCACGCATCCACTTGACGAATACGGGAGTGAGGGCATGTCCCATCTGCCATCGCGGTTGCACCGAGTTCAATCTGCGCATTCAAACTCCAGGTTCACTTTCGCCAGAGCGAATGCCCGCGTGCGCCCCTACGCTATGAAATCGCTTCGGTCCCTTGTGGTAGTCCCGGTCATGGTGGCGATGTCGCTCATCGGTATCGGGTCTGCGGGCGTGGCCAAGGCGTCGCCTTCGGCGGGAGCTGACACCGGGTCGTGCTCGTGGGTGCTGACGCCGCCGCAGGTCGTTCAGGTCTCCAGCACGAGCATGGTGCTGGCCACGGTGAAACCTGGCCCCTGCACCATGGATGCGGTTCCGAACGACTCCGTCGTGTGTCTGGCGATCCGGGGAGAGGACTCCCAGTCGCAGTGCAGCCACAAAGCCGGCACAGCACCGGCATTGATCTATCTTCCCTATCGGCCCGGAGCGACGTACGTCGTGACGGGCCAGGGTTGTGCGGACGTGTTCGAGGATCCGGTCACCCACAGCACCACCGGGCCGGTGAAGAAGATGTGCCAGCCCTTTGGGCCGACTGCGGTCACCTTATAGATCAGCCTGTGAAACGCCGTCTCGGCGTGTGCGTCAGGTCAGACCGGGTCGAAGCCGCTGATCAGCCACCGGTCACCAACCTTGTCCAGCGTTACCCGGACGCTGGATGCCGTGGCGCTGGGAGGATCCGTCCCGATAACCACGGTCTGATTGACGAACACGAGTGCCACCGCGTGGTTTGCGGTAGCTGACACCGAGGCCGCAGCGGGAACGGTGGCCACCGCCGAAATGTGCCTTTGTTTGGCGCCGGGAATCACCACGTCGTGAGTCAGCTGCGTGTAGGAGTCCTTGAAGGTGCCGGTCAACCGGCTCCGAGCGCCCCCCAAATCCTTCTCCACGGTGTCGGGCTGGTAGGAGAGCATGGCAACGGTGGCGTCCCTGGCGGCCGCGACGGACTCGACGCTGCTGGTCTGCGAAGCGCGGATCGACGAAGACTGCCACTTCAGGTAGCCGCCCGCCGCCGCGATCAGCAACACCAGGCACGGCAGCAGCCCGAAAGCGAACAGCCGCGAAAAGCTAAAGCCGCTTTTGGCTTTCGCCCGGCCACCGTCTTTGCGGCCCTCGTCGTTGTCGGGCACCCCGGAGGGTGCGTCCGTTGATTCGCCATCGCTGACGTCCTCGGCGTGTTCGCTTGCAGCCGCGACTTTCTCGGAGTTGTCCGTGACCTCTTCGGCGACCCCGGCGGCATCCTGACCGGTTGCGGATTCGGTGTCGACGGACACAGCGTCTGGTTCCTTTTCCGGCTCTTTCTTTTCGTTCTGGCTCGTTCTTTTCCCCCGGGGCGTGCCGGACCGCGGCGTCATGACGGCACGAACAGAACGTTCGAAACCTTGGCCCCGTCGCCGACCTTTTGCACGTCGATCCTCATGCGCCAGGCCCGCGGCGGCTGGTCTTCCGCACCAAGGTTGGAGGTCTTGACGGAGACAGCGACGAGAACCTGAGCTTCGTTGCGCGACACCGATTCCAGACCTGCTTCGGTGACGGTTCCGACGGATTTCGACTGCACCTTCTTGACGACGTCGATGAAGGGTTGCGAGCGCTTCGAGAAGTCGTCGTAGAACGAGCCCGTCGCCGAGTCCAGTATGCGTTGAATGTCGTTGTTGACGTTCTGCCAGTCGATGGTCGTCAAATTCACCGCGCCCTGCCGGCCCACCCGGAGAAACAGTTCACGCTGTTCTTGCTCCTGGTGCAACTGATAGGTCTTGAAACCCAACCAGCCAACCACCCCGCCCAAGGCGAGGGTGGCGACCAAACCGACCACCATTGCCAGCCTCACCGGCGAGATCGAGGCCCGCCGCCGGGCCGGTTTCGCATCCCCGCCGTCATCCCCGTCGTCGTGGACGGCCTTGCCGTCGTCAGTATCCCCAGCAGCGGATTCGTCGTCTTCGACGCGATCGGTCGGGGCCTGGTCGTCAGGCGACGACGACGCCGGTTCTTCGGACTGGATTGAAAGCTGTTCCTCGGTTTCGGCGCGGCTCATTTCGCCTTCGGGGGCGTCAGCATCTGCTGCCATGTCTGCTCCTGATCGGAAGGACGAACCAGATCGGTTTGGCGGTACGGTTGCCCGTCTGGTCCGACATAAGTGCCGGTGGCGGGATCATACTCGGCGACCGCGATCGGAAGCGGGGACGACGCCGGCGCCGCCGGCGAAGCGGCTGCCGCGGTGGACGGCTTGGCCGGCGAAGCCGGTGGGGCCGCGGCCGGGCTCGGCCGCGTACCGGGCGCAAGCTGCGGGATGTCCTGCCCGGACAGCGTCGAGTTGGGGTCGCCTTTCCAGTTGTACCCCTCGTTGAGCGGCACGTACTCCTCGTCGCTCTCGCACATCTTCACCGTTGGGGCACGTTTGCCCGGTCGCGTCTCGCAGGGATAGTTACGCGCCCCGCGCACGTTCAGCTGGGAGTCTTGGGGTATTCGGCAATAGAGGTCGCCGGCCGGACGGTCCGGGTGATCCTCAAAGGTGGGCGACCGCATCTGCTGGGCAGGCAGGTAGCCCGTCGTGCACGCCGGCGGCAGGTTGAGGTTGATGTTGAAACTCAAGTTCAGGCCGGGGTAGCTCGACTTGATGTTTCGATCCGGAAGTATTGTCGCCAGGCCCCCCGAGGTGGCCGCCGGTAGCACCACCAGGAGCTGCTCGAGGTCGGCGCGGTAGGCGACCCCGACCTCGCCCACGCTGACGAGGTTGGCCAGCACGATGGGCAGGGTCGGCTGCAGTCGGTCGAACAGCTGACGGGTCTCCTCTGCCGCCGGCGCACCTTTGGTGAGCACGCCCCGCACGGCGGCATCGTTGGTTTGCAGCTGCCTGGTGACGTTGGCGAGGTTGGACGCCCAGGCCTGCACCGCATCGGAGGATTCGGTTTGGCTGTCCAGCAACGGCTTTGACTCGTCTATGAGGGTGGTCAGCGAATCGAGGTTCTTCCGCGCGTCGATTGCCAGGCTGGTGGTGCCGTTGATCAGGCGGGACAGTTCCGGGCCGAGCCCGCCGAAAGCGGTATAGCTTTCGTCGACCACCGTTTTCAGGTTGTCGTGTGGGATGGCTTGCAGGCCACGGTTGGCCGCCGCAACCAGTGAGTTGATGTCGGGGGGGACGCTCGAGCGGCTTACGGGGATGAGGTCGCCGTTCTTCAGCGTGGGCCCCGTTCGGCTGTGCGGCGTCAAAGCGAGGTACTGCTCGCCGACCGCCGACACGCTGTGCACTTCGGCGGCGAGGTCGGTGGCCGGGATGTCGAAGTTCGAATTCATCTGGAGGACGGCCTCGGCGCCGGTGTTGGTCAGCCGCACCTCCTGCACCCGGCCAACGGTGACACCCCGGTAGGTGACGTTCCCGCCGGCGTAAAGGCCGCCGGCTTGGGGCAGTTGCACCGTCACCGTGTAACGATCGATGCCGAAAAATGTGTTCTGGACCTGAAGGTAGCCGAAAAGCACGGCCGAGATTGCGCCCAGGGCAATCGAGGCGAAGACCGCGAGCTGGATCTTGATCCGCCGTGTCAGCACGTCAGGCCCCCTGGTCGAAATGGTAAGGAGCGACAAGCGGGTTCCGTGCCGTGTACGGGCTGGGCAGCTGGCCGATGGTGCGCCCCCACTGCAGCTCCAGCTCGGTCAGGTTGCCCTCCCACCGGGTGCCGGTGAAAAACGAATTGTCGATCCGGCTCAAGGTCATGTCGATGATGGCCGTCAGGTTCCCGTAGTCGCCGCGGATCCACTTGCTGATCGTGGGCTTCGGGAACGGGTATGTCGCAAAGTAATCCAGGGAGCGGGTCAGGGCCGGCCCCGAGTCGGCCAGCGACTGCAGCACGGGGCCGATGTCTTTGAGCTCCTTGACCAGATTCTCTTTGGTCTGATTGACCGAGTCGGCGGCAAGCGCACTGAATTTGCCCAACTCCGCGAGGGCGTCCGCGAGGTTTTCCCGCTCGTTCTTCAGCACGGCCAACGCATCCGGGATGGTTTTGAGCGCCTTGTCGACCACCGGCTTCTGGTCGGCGAACTGGCCGACCACGTTGTTCAGACTGTCCGTGGCCGAGATGATGTCGTCCTTCTGCTCGTTGAGATAGCCGACGAACTTGTCCAGCTGCCCCAGCAGGCTGCGCAAATCCTGCTCACGACCGGAAAACGCCGTGCTCAATGCCTTGGTGATGTCCTGGATGTTGGCCAGGCCGCCCCCGTTGAGCACCATCGACACCGCGGCCAGGGTCTGTTCGGTGGAAGGAAAAGCGCCCCCCGACGACAGCGGAATCAGTGATCCGTTCTTGAGTTTGCCCGCCGGAGGAGCGTCTTTGGGCGGCGCCAACTCGACATGCACCGAACCGAGCAGACTGGTTTGGCCGATCGTGGCCGTCGCGTTCGCCGGTAGGTCGACTGTGCCGTCGAGGATCATGGTGACCAGCGCGTGCCAGCCCTGCAGTTCGACCTTCGTCACGTTGCCGACCGTCACGTCGTTGAGCCTGACCCGGGAGTTTTCCTTGAGGTTTTGGACGTCGGGCAGTTGCGCCTGGATCGTGAAAGACCCCGGACCCCCACCTACGGTGCCCGGTAGCGGCAGGGAGTTCGCCCCGTGAAAGTCCCGGAGGACACCGCAGCCGGCCAATGCGACCGCGAGCAGTGCCACCAGGGTGCCGGCGCCGGCGCGCCGCGCGTATCCGAACCTGCTCACTGGCCACCTCCGGGTTGCACCATCAACCCCTTGAGACCGTCGGCCGGATTGGTCGGTACGGCATCCGGCGGTCTGGCGGGCACGAACGGTGGGTTCGCGTGATTCGGGTCGGCCATCCCGTTGCCGAAATAGTTGTAGATCCTGTTCGCCGGCGGCAGCGGCCCGTTGGGGGGCGGCGGCACCGTGCGCCACTGCTCAGTCGGTGGCGGCCCCGGCGGCGGGACGTAATCGGGCCGCAGCCAGTCTTCGCTGTAGGTAACCTCATTCGGACGCGCCATCACACCGACGAAGGGGTTGAAGCCCAGCGGCGGGAAACTGTACTGGCGGTTCTTGATGATGGGCGCCAGGTACTGCACACACAGCTTCGCCGACTGCTCGGCGCCCAACCGCGACGCCGCCTGCACCGCCGAGCACAGGAACTGGACCGGGTTGGCGAAGTTGGTGACCGCGACGGCGCCGGTCAACGCGACGTTGGCGGGCTGGTAGATGTTGGCGAAGTTCTGGAACGCCGGCGTCCCGATATGCAGCGTCTGCTTGATGTCATCGAGGCTCTCGACCACCGCGTTCGACACCGACGCGAGTTTGTCCGAGGTGGTGCCCAACTGCTCACGGTTTTCGGCCACGAAATTCGTGACGTCACCCACCACATCGTTGAGGTCTCGCACCGCGTTGGCGACCTCGTTGGGATCGTTCGCCAACAACCTGGTCACCGCGGCCAGGTTCTGGTTCAAATGCTGAAGCAGCTCACCGCTGTCGTGCAGTGCCGACACCAGAATCGACAGGTTCTTGAACGTCTTGAACAAATCGCCGCTGTGATCGCCCAGCGCCGAGATCGCCTGCGACAGCTTGATGATGGTGCTGCGGATGTCGGGGCCCTGACCGCGCAGGTTGTCGGCCGCGGTGTTGATGAACGCGCCCAACGTACTGACGCCGCCGGGTGCGGTGGGCTGCAGTGTCTGGGTGAGCTTCTCGAGTTGTTGCCGGAAGTCGTCCCACTCCACCGGGACGGCGGTGCGCTCGCGCGGGATCACCGTGTGGTCCTTCATCGCCGGCCCACCGTTGTAGGCGGGGGTCAGCTGAAGCGCCCGAACCGTCACCAGAGACGGTGACAGGATCACCGCCTTGGCGTCGGCCGGCACCCGGTATTTGTCCCGGTACCAGAAGGAGACCTTGACGCGGTCGGGCTCGGGTTCGATTTTGTCGATCTTGCCGACCGGAACGCCGAGAACCACGACGTTGTCACCCGGGTAGATTCCGTTGCTGTTGTCGAAGTACGCGGTGACGTGCATGCGCCCGGCACCGGTCGCGGTCCACACCACCGCCACGATGCCGCCGACCAACGCCACCGCCAGCAGCGCGGCCACACCCACCCTGGCCCTCCGTGAATGCTTCACTGCCCACCCCCTGTGGGCGGCCCCGTCGGCGATACCTGTCCGGGTGCCGGCTGCTCGACCGGCCCCGGCGGGGAGGGGACCGACGCTTGCGGGCCCGGCGGCGTCAGGGCCGGGGGACCCGGCGGCGGGCCGCCGGGAGGTGGCGCGGGCGTCGGTTCCCGAAGGGGATAGCAGCCCGGGCCGGGCAATGACACTCCCGTCGGACCGCACTGACGGTCGTTGGGATTTCCGGTAATGGCATCGGGCAGAGTCAATCTCGGGTCCCCGCCCTGGCCGGTCCGTGGGTACGGCATCGGCAGCGGCGGGGTTGCCGGCTGGCCGGTCTGCGGGTCACTGAGTTGCGAGGGCAACAAGACGTTGGGATCCAACCCGAGGTCGGAGAATGCAGCGTCGATGAACGGTTGCACAAACTGCCCGGGCAGCAGGTTGGCCAGGTAGGCCTTGAAGTAGGGTCCGGACGACACCGATTCGCCCAGCGACAGGGCGTACGCGTTGAGCCCTTTGATCGCCTTTTGCACCCGCTCCTTGCGATTGTCGACGATCGTCAACGCCGAATTGAGCTTTTCCAGTGCGGGCTTCAGCGTTTGTCGGTTGTCGGCGATGAAGCCCTTGACCTGCTGGGCCACCGCCGAGAGATTGTTCGAGATTTGATCCAGTGCGCTGCTCTGGGTCCTCAACTGGACCAACAGGGCGTTGGTGTTGCCCACGAGGCTCACCACTTCGTTGCTGCGTTCGCCGAGCACGGTGGTGGCCTTGCTCGCATTGCTCAACAAGGTCCGCAGCTGCGCATCACGCTGGTCCAGAGTCTCGGAGAATCGCGCCACACCCCGCACGGCGGCCTGCAGGTCCGGTGGAGTGTTGGAGAACGTGTCCGACAGCACCGCAAGCGACCGTGACAGCTGGTCGGTGTTGAGCCCGCTGATCGTGGTCGAGAGGTCGCCCAGCGCGTCGGGCAGCTGATAGGGCGAGGTCGTCCGCTCAAGCGGTATCGGCTTGTCCAGCTGCCCATCTCCCCGTGGGGTGATCTCCAGGAGCTTGGCGCCCAGCAGGGTCTTCAATTTGATTGCCGCCTCGCTGCGATCGCCCAGCCGAACGTCGCTGTCGACCCGGAACGTGACCCGCACCCGCGGACCGTCGAGATCGACCGACGACACATCACCGACGCGGTAGCCCGAAACCTGAACCAGATTACCGGCCGCCAGTCCGCCCGCCTCGGCGAAATAGGCCGAGTAATCTCGGGTCTGGTCGATGAACGGCAACTTCTGGTAATTCAGCGACAGCCACATCGCGCCGATGGTTACGCCGATACCGATGGCACCGACTTTGAGCGGGTTGCGTTCGGAGAAGGTTTTCATTTCGGCGTGCACCGCCCGGTGTCCTGGCCGGCTACCTTGACATATACCGGCTGGCCACCCTTGCCGTTCACCTTGAGCAGGGCGTCGCACAGGTAGAAGCTGAAGAAGTCGCCGTAAAGGCCCAACCTGCCCACCATTTGGTACGCGTCGGGAAGGGTGTTGAGCAGGTTGTCGACGAAATCCTTGTCGGCGTCGATGAGTCCGGCGGTTCGGTCCACCTCGTGGACCACCTTGTTGATCGCCGGGCGGCCCTGCGCCAGCAGGTCGGCGAGCGACCCGGCGGCCGCGTTGCCGTAGGCCACCGCATTGCTGATGTCCTGCTTGCGCGCTTCAAGGCCCTTCACCAGCTCCGAGAGCGAGTCGACGGCCTTGGCGAACTGCTTGCTCTGGCCCCCAAGCGATCCCAGCACCGTATTCAGGTTGGTGATGACCTGACCGATCAGCTGATCCCGATCCGCCAAGGTGTTGGTCAACGCGGCGGCCTGGTTCAAAAAGGAGCTGATCGTCGCGCCCTGGCCCTGGAACGCCGCGATCAGCTGGCCGCTCAACGCGTTGATCTGGTCGGGGTTCAACGCACGAAACAGTGGCCGGAAGCCTCCGATCAACGCGTCCAGATCCAGCGCCGGCTCGGTCTGGCTCAACGGGATCGAATCCCCGGGACGAAGCCGCTTGACGCCGCCGGCTCCCTCTTCCAGCGCAAGAAACCTGCCGCCGATCAGGTCGTCGAAGCGGATCACCGCGCGGGTGCCCTCGGTGAGCACCGCCGAGGGGACAACGGAGAACTGCACGCGCAGCGTCGAATCGGGCTGCAGCGCAATCTTTTTGACCTTGCCCACCTCGACACCGGCGATGCGCACGAAATTGCCGTTGCGCAACCCGGACACGTTCGCGAAGTGCGCGGTGTAGACCTTCTCGTCCTGGAAGCGAAACTGGCCGAAGATCAGGAACACCAGCATCCCCGCGCACAAGCATACAGCCGCGTAGATGGCGAAACGCCACAGCGAGCCGCGCAAGTCCTCTCGCATCTCTACCCTTCTCTATCGATTCCGGCGGTCAGTGGTCGGGCTCGTCAGGCGGCGCCGGCGGCGGGGGTGATGGCGGGGCCGTCGGCACCGGGGTGGGTTGCACCTGCGCCGGATGCGCCACCACCGTCTGTTCCGACCCCGGAGGCGGTGGGCCGGGTTCTCGCGGCCTGCCCGGTATTGCAGGCGGCAAGCCGGGATACAGCGGGGTTCCATCCGGCAGGTACCACGGCGCGCCATAGGGCGGTGCACCCGGATACGGAACCGGACCCGGCGCCGGCCCGCCGTTCAGCGTGTAGATGCTCGGAGGTTTCGGCGTCCCCCGGCTAACCGGGCCGTAATTGGCGAACCCCGGAAAGCCGATGCCGGGATTCGGGCGCACGTCCATCCCGCTGCCCCAGCCGGTATTGGTCACGACGTAGCGCACCGGGAAGTTCTTGCCGACGTCCGGCAGTGAACCACAGCCGGGGGCCCCGCCGGCTCCACCCTTGGCGCCGTTGATGGGCAGGTTGTCCGGGTACCGGTACATGTCGTCGCCGAACAAGATGCCGGCATCGCCGATCAGCGACTTTCCGTTGTGGCCGGCAACCGTCTCGATCAGATCGTTCAGGCCGCTGTACGCGCCGACCAGCAGGCAGGTGAGTTCGGGGTTGTATTTCGTCAGCAGGCGCGTGGTCGGCTCCAGCGTGTTGATCCCGTGGATCAGGTTGTCCTTGGCCGGTCCGATGACGTTGATGCCGCTGTCGGACAGTCCCACAACGTTCACCAGCAGCGAGTCAAGCGCCTGTGCGTTGTCGGTGATCGTGGTGCTCGTCGTACTGGCGGAATTCAGCACCGACAGGATGTCGGGGGCCGCCGCGGCATAGGTGTCGCTGAATCCCTTCAACGCCCGGTAATCGGCCCGGATGGTGTCACTGCGCGGATTGATCGCCATCAGCACCTGATTGAGGTCGGTGGTGGCCTGCCCCAGCGCTTCTCCCTTGCCGCGGAAGCCCTCACCCAACGCCGAGAGCACCGCGTTGAGTTTCGCGGGGTCGATCTGGTTCAGCACACCGACGAGGTTCTGGAAGGTGGTATTCACCTCGGTGCTCACGTTGCGCGACCTGAGCACCGCGCCCGCCGCAAGCCTTTTGGAGCTCGGGTGATCGGGCGTGACGAGCTCGACATACTTGGCGCCGAACGCCGTGGGCGCGGTGATCTGAGCCTCGACGTTGGCCGGGATGTACTTGAGCTGGTCGGGATAAAGCTCGAGCTGCAGCTTCACCCGGCCGTCGGGTTCGATCGAGGAGACCCGACCGACTTCCACGCCGCGCAACTTGACCTTGGCCCCCAGATCCATCACGAGACCGGCCCGGTCCGATACCAGGGTGACGCGTGCGTACGGTTGCAGGTCCCGGTTGAAAGCGAGCACGGTGAACACACCGCCCGCGATGATCGCGACGACAAGGATCAACGTCCACAGGGCCGGATGCAGACCCGCTTCACGCCGCTTCGTTTTCGCCATTGCTATCCCGACAGGTGGAAGTTGCCGGACCGTCCGTACAGCGCCAGGCCCACCGCGGCCGTCACCAATGTCAAGACGACCAGTGAGGCGCGCACGGCGCGGCCGGTTGCCTCTCCGACGCCGGCCGGACCGCCCGAGGCGTTGAAGCCGTAGTAGGTGTGGATCAGCATGACGACGACTCCCTGCACGACTACCTGGACCATCGCCCACAGCACGTCAGTGGGTTGCAGGAAGGTGCGGAAGTAGTGGTCGTAGACGCCACTCGACTGTCCATAGGCGAATTGGACGAGGAACTGCGTCGATGCGAATCCGACGAGCAGGGATATGCAACACAACGGAATCGCCAGTGCCACACCGCCCAACAGCCGGGTCGATACCAGGTACGCCATGGTGCGAACGCCGATCACATCCAGCGCGTCGATTTCTTCACTGATTCGCATCGCACCGAGCTGAGCCGTGGCTCCGGCGCCGATCGTGGCGGCCAGTCCGATGGCGGTGATCAACGGCGCGGCCAGGCGCGGATTGACGTAGGCGGAGAAGAACCCGATGAGGGCCTCCACCCCAAGGTTCGCCGTCTGGCTGTAACCGACGATCGCGACCAGAAGACCGACGTTGAGGAGGAGGAAGGCCACGATGGCCACGGTGCCGCCGATCAGGGCCAGCGCGCCCACGCCCAGGCTCATCTGGGCGATGACGCGCAACGTCTCCGTCCTGTAGTAGATGAGCGCGTCTTTGATGCTGGCGATCGCACGGATATAGAACGCGGTTTGCTCCCCGATGCGGTTCCATTCGGCGACCCCCGCCTGCAGAGTGCGGACCAGCCTCGGTGCCCGGGCGCTGGGAGTGCTCATCAGTGCTGCACCTGCGCCAGGACGGCACTGAGCAGGGTGTTGATCACGTACAGGGCCATGAAGGTATATACGACGGTTTCGTTGACCGCGTTACCGACGCCCTGCGGACCACCGCCCACGGTGAACCCCTTGTAGCAGGCGATCAAACCGGCGGCCAGGCCGAACAGGGTCGCCTTGATGACGGCGATGATCACGTCGGGCAGGCCGATGAGCAGGGTCAGACTGGCTGCGTATGCGCCGGGGTTGACGTGGCTGACGAAGACCGCGAAGCAATAGTCGGAAGCCAAGCCGACCATTGTCCCCAGTCCGCTCAGCAAAAAACTGTTGAGGGTCAGCGCCGCCACCCTCGGTACGACCAGCCGCTGAATCGGGTCGATACCCATAACCCGCATCGCGTCGATCTCTTCGCGGATCGTGCGCGCACCAAGGTCGGCGCACATCGCGGTCGCGGCGGCGCCCCCGATCACCAGCACGGTGATTGCCGGCCCAATCTGCGCGACTACCGCCAGGGCGGCGCCCGTCCCAGAGTTATCCCCGGCGCCGATCTCAAAGAACAGCACGTCGAGCAGGAATATGACGAACGCATTGAAGACGATTGCCAGCAGGACAGCGGGCACCAGCGACACCCGGGCGGTGAACCAACTCTGGTGGACGAACTCGCGCCAAGCCCACGGCGGGCGCACGAACTGCACCATGGTGTCCAGCGACATTGCGACGAAAGCGCCGATTTCGCGGAGCGGCTTGGTCATTGGATTCGTCGCGACCACTAGCGGATACCTGCGCGCCTACTCGTGACCGGCCCGGCGGCGATCCGCTCCTGTGACACAGCTCCCGACCTCCGCAAGATTGTGACCCCCGACACGAGAGGATGCCGCAAGACGGTACCTCAACTTCCACAACTCTGGCAACAAAATCGACCACCGCTTGAGCGTAGCTACTAAGGCTACCTAGTAAGCCAAGTGCTATTTGCTGTGTACGGGGCGGACACACCTTTGCCGGAGGCCTCAGCCGTGCCGGCGGTCCCGCCGATCCGGCACCGTACGGCATGTCGGGCCGCCGCGCGGCTCGGTCGGATAAATTAACGCTTATGTTGAATCACCTGTTCAAGCCGATACAACCGGACCGGCCGCAAATGACGTTCCGGGGGCGGCTTGCAGCCCAACGGCCCTAGCGCCGCAAAACAGCCGTCAGGATGCCGTCGACAGGTCCGTGAATAGTTCGCTGGCAATGACCAGTTGAACCAACCGCCGGGGGCAGTCCCGCTGTCAGCAACTAACGCCGCGTCCGGCTGGCGCGCCCGTCGAGATTGCTCGCCGGTGCCTGGCGACGCGCAACTGTGAGAACGACTTTCCGCTGCGGTCGACGAGGCGGCGGCTGGCTTGCGACTCGGTCGCTGGCTAACATGACTAACTTCAACCAGTAGCCGCGAGCACATTCGAGGTGACTCATGCAGCGACGATCCACTGCCGCCATGGTGCTTTTCCTGGTAACCGCCGCAGGTTGCTCGTCGGCACCGGCGGCCCTGACATTTCCTGTCGGCGCATTGCCCGGCGGCACCGCACAAGCCACCGTCAACGGGAACGGGACCGGCCAGCTCCGAGGCGTGGAGTGCCAAAACATCGGGAAAGGGGTGACCTCGATCGATATCGGGAGTACCGGCTCTCGAATTACCGTGTTGGTCGGTGCCGATACCCCAAAGGCGGTGACGTTCAACGAAGTCGAGGGGTTCACCGGCAGCTACTGGCAAGACCTGCAGGGCAGCGCCCGGCTCGCCATGGTCGATCAGACGTACACGGTCACCGGTACGGCCGCCGGATTCCACGTCGAGCAACCGTATACCAGGACGACGACCGACTTCACCGTCAAAGTGGCCTGCTAGCGCTGGCTGTATCACCTGATGCTGGCGGCCAAATCCCCTGCCATCGCCCCTAGTTCGGGACCCCACGACGACCAACCGTGGTCGCCGCCGGTGGGCAGGTTGAAATGCGCGTTGTGGCCGCCGACCTGCTTGTAGTACGCGTAGAACGAGGCATTTGTGCCCTGCGCCTGGTCGGGGTAACCGATCATCGCAGCCGGGTCGCTGGCCGTCACCGTCTGCGGGCAGAAAACCCAGACCCGGGTGTTGTTGTTCACCAAGTCCCCGGCATGCACATAGGGGTCGTGCCACTTCCACCGTCCCAATTGCGCGGCACCCCACATCGCCTGGGTGTTGACGCCTCCGAAGCGCATCATGCCTTCCGTGATAGCCCCGTTGACGGTGGTGTTGGACGGGTACAGGAAGCCCGACATCGAACCCGCGTAGCGGAACCGATCCGGGTGGAACTCGGCCAGCATCATCGCGCCCGTGCCGCCCTGCGCAGCCCCGACGACGGCGTGCCCGCCGGGCGCCAGGCCTTTGTTCGCGGCCAACCAGTTCGGCAGTTCGTTCGACAAG
>NZ_JBKQQD010000568.1:0-3442 GCF_052144515.1 Mycobacterium sp.
GAAAAACCAAGAAAGACGCCCTGCGCTGCCTCAAACGCCGTCTATCGCACACCGTCTTCCAAGCCCTCAAGGCCGACCACCAGACCGCCCAACGCACCGCCGCTTGACATAGGAGCTACTGCTCGGCACTCCTAGGGGATCTCCGGGATCAGCAGGTGCGCGTCGTAGCGCGGGCCCCAGTGCAGCGTGACGCGACCGCGCGGCGGATTGGGATAGGCCGCCGGGAACTGGCCGCTGAGCGGGTTGCGTGGACACAACCAGCGCCCGCCGACCACCAGCCGCAGTTGCTCACCGGCGCGGAACAGCGTTGCCGATGGGCCCAGCTCGACATCGATCGCGACCACCTCGCCGGCGGACACCGGCTGCGGCTGGACGCATGCCGCGACCGGCTCCCACGGCTGCGAGAGCTCAGGGTCCAGTGCGCGCAGCGCAACCCGCTGCCAGCCGGTGGTCACCCGGTCGCGGCCGTAGCCGTAGGACCCCTCGAAGCCGACGAACGTGCCGTCGCGCCACTTCTCCACACCGACGAACAGGTTTGCGTCATCACAGCCGTCCAGTCCGATCCACAGCCGCGCCGCCATCGGGCCAGTCAGCTCGATGTCTGAGGGAACCGTCCAGGTGAATGCGGCTGCCCGGGAAAGGGTTTCGAGCGTGATGCTGCCCGCCGTCTGCGGCCGCTCGGCCGCCAGCAGGCCGGCCCCGCCCAGATGCCCGCCCAGATGCCCGCCCAGATGCCCGCCCAGATACAAAGGCCGCCAACGTGTGCGGGCCAGCGGCCATTCCGTCTCTTCGCGCACCGCGGCGACGGTGTCGCGGTCCTCGCGCACCTCCAGGCGGACGCTGCGGGAAGCGGGCGCGCCGCCCAACACGTCGCGGAAGAATTTGAGCTGTTCGGCCAGCGCGGCTTCGGAGTAGAACGTCGCCCATTTGCCGCCCCGATGCGTGTAGAGGCGGGCGTGGGCGCAGCCGGCGCGAGTGAATGCCCGGATCGAACCGCGGCTGTGCAGGTTGTTGTCCGAGAAGCTCCCACAGACCAGCATGGGGACGTTAATCGCCGGCAGGTCGGGTGTCAGCGAGCGCCAAAAGTCGTCGCGCACCGGATGCTGCTCCTGCATCGGCCCGAGGGTGTAGGCCTGCCGCGTATCGCGTGCGATGTTGCGTGACCACAATGCGGTGAAGCCGGACTCGCGAATACCGCCGGGAAATGTGAGGTCGCGATACGCGTCGGTGAAACCTTCCCACGGGCAGATGGCCCGCAGCGCCGGTGGCTGCAGGGCGGCGACGGCGTACTGGCTGATGGCCAGGTAAGACACCCCTAGCATGACGACGTTGCCGTCGCACCACGGTTGGTCGGCGATCCACTGCACCAGGTCGTAGGTGTCCTCGGCTTCCTGGCGCGACAGCAGCTTTCCGGTGCCCTCGGAATGGCCGCAGCCTCGCGAGTCGGCATTGACCACGGTGAAGCCGTGCGGGACCCACCACGCCGGGTCCGGCGCTTCCCAGCCGGTCAGCGCGGAGAAGGTCACCGGTGTGGGCTGGCGCAATATGCGGTATTGGAAGGAGTAGGTCCACCGCTTGCCCCGCCGGGTCGGCAGGTTGTCCTTGCCGTAGGGATGGATGCTCAAGATGACCGGCCGGGCGCCGCCGTCGGTCTCAAGACAGACGTTGATCCGCAACACCGTGCCGTCGCGGGTCGGAACGCCGACGTCACGGTCGATAACGATGTCGGCCGGTGGATCGGTGACGGTTACGGGGGGTTTGGCGACGCCGCGAATCCGGTCCAGCGCGTATCGGAGAGCGCCGGGACGTCGCCACGGCCGGTCGAGGGTGGGTGCCGGGTTTTGCGCCACGCCCGATACCTTAGAGCGATCCTGGCGTTACCACACGTAGGGCACCAGGCGATAGCGCACCCGCTGCGTGTACTCGCGATACCCGCCCAATTCCTGGGTGAGCATTCTCTCCTCGTCGACGATGCGGGAGGCCAGCACCAACACGCCTGGGATGACGAGAAGCAGCGCCCAGTACGAGCCGAGCGCCAGGGGTATGCCCACCATCATGATCACGTCTCCGACATACATGGGGTGCCGGACGAACTTGTAGAAGCCGCCGGAGGCCACCGACTGGCCGGTCTCCACAGTCACGGTGGCGGCCGCGTAGTTGTTCTGGACGATCACTAGCATCGCGATGCCGAGTCCGGCCGCTACCAGTACATCACCCAGCAAGCACAGCCAGGGCGGCACTGACGACCAGTCCATCCGATGGTCCAACACGCTCAAGAGCACCATCGCGAAGAGATCCAGAAATGCGCCGACGATGACGATCTTCTCGATCGCTCTGGCTTCGGCGAGTGGTCCGGCACGCATGCGTCGCTGCAGCGCCGCGGGGCTTGTCCGGGCCAGATAGATGCTGGGGACCATGGTTGCGATCGTGAAGACGCCGATGAAAACCCAAGCCTGCCAATAGTTGAGCGTTCCGGCCGGCAAGAACAGCAGCAAGCCCAGTACGGCCAGCCCCCAAATTGAGGATGCCGCCAATCGAACACCGGTTTTCATGACCCCTCCCTAACAACGTACATCGCGCCGACGAAAAGCCTTGGCCCCCAACATGATCAGCGTAGCGTCGATGCCCAGCAGCCACAGCAGCGGCACCGCGGTGAAGTCACCGCCGCCGACGCGCGGGGTGTGCGCGAACGGTTCGAGGTCGAGCACCCACTGCGGAAATTCGGCCAGCGACCCGATCAGATACAAGGCGATGAACCCGACCAACACACCCCATGCCACCGGCGTGAACCGCGGAGCGACGCCGAACAGTGTCAGCGTCACCGCGGAAAGCAGCCACACGGCGGGCAGCTGCACGGCCGCGGTCCCGACGACGACGGCCAGCCTGCCGCCGACATCGTCGGCCGCGATCCCGTAGACGAGACCGGCTGCCACACCGGCGACCAGCATCGCCGCCGCCGACCCAGCTAGTGCCGCCACCAAATGGCTTGTCAACCAACGAATTCGGGAAACCGCACCGGCCAGCGTCGTCTCGGCTCGTTGGGCCGCCTCTTCCTGATGCAGGCGCAACGTGAGCGAGACGGCGAACGCAGCGGCCACCATTCCCAACATGGCGAACGCCACCGCGAGGAAGGCCTGCTCGAGCGCGCTGGTGCCGCCCATCCGCGCCACGATGTCACGCGCGACGGTGCTGTCGCCCAGTTCGTCGCCGATGCCGTGCGCCACGCTGCCCATCAGGACGCCATACAGACACAGCCCGACGGTCCACAGCAGGAGCGCGCCTCGATCCAGTCGCCACGTCAGCCCCGCGACGCCACGCAGCCCCCGCCCGGCCGTGCCGGGCCCGGCGCGCTCGGCGATGAGTCCGGCGCCGACATCGCGGCCGGCGAGGAGCCGATAGGCCACCAGGGTCAGCACGGCCGTCGTCGCCAGATGCAGCAGCA
>NZ_JBKQQD010000569.1:0-42904 GCF_052144515.1 Mycobacterium sp.
AATCGCCCTATAAAGCCTCGTTTTGGGCGATTTTGCGACTGCTCGCGCCATCGCCAGGCCGCACAGGCAAGATGAAAGCATGCGGATCGGAATTCTCACCGGAGGCGGCGACTGCCCCGGGCTAAACGCCGTCATCCGGGCGATCGTGCGCACGTGCGACAGCAGGTACGGCTCGTCGGTGGTCGGATTCCAGGACGGCTGGCGTGGATTGCTGGAGAACCGGCGCATGCAGCTGAAAAACGACGACCGCAATGACCGGCTGCTGGCCAAAGGCGGAACCATGCTGGGCACCGCCCGCGTGCACCCCGACAAGCTGCGGGCCGGGCTGAACCAGATCAAGCAGACCCTGGATGACAACGGCATCGACGTGCTCATCCCGATCGGCGGCGAAGGCACGCTGACGGCCGCGCACTGGCTGTCGGAGGAGAACGTCCCCGTGGTCGGCGTACCCAAGACAATCGACAACGACATCGACTGCACCGACGTGACTTTCGGCCACGACACCGCGCTGACGGTGGCCACCGATGCCATCGACCGGTTGCACAGCACCGCCGAATCCCACCAGCGGGTGATGCTGGTGGTGGTGATGGGCCGCCACGCCGGCTGGATTGCGCTGAATTCTGGGCTGGCTTCCGGCGCGCACATGACGTTGATCCCGGAACAGCCATTCGACGTCGAAGAGGTGTGCCGGCTGGTCAAACGGCGCTTCCAGCGTGGGGACTCGCACTTCATCTGCGTCGTCGCCGAGGGCGCCAAGCCAATCGCGGACTCAATCACGTTGCGCGAGGGCGGGATTGACGAGTTCGGCCATGAGCGTTTCACCGGGGTGGCGGCGCAGCTGGGTGTTGCGGTGGAGAAGCGGATCAACAAGGAGGTCCGCGTGACCGTGCTCGGCCACGTCCAGCGGGGCGGCACGCCGACGGCCTACGACCGGGTGCTGGCCACCCGGTTCGGTGTCAACGCGGCCGACGCCGCGCACGCGGGGGAGTACGGCCAGATGGTGTCGTTGCGCGGGCAGGACATCGGCAGGGTCTCGTTGGCGGATGCGACGCGCCACCTCAAGCTGGTGCCCGAGAGCCGCTACGACGACGCCGCCGCCTTCTTCGGCTGAGTTCGGCAAGCGAATTCACACAGTCGTTAAGTCAGCGCTACCGAAGGTTTGCCGAACACGTGGTTTTTCCCGGTTTCCGGCCAGCTCAAATTGGAAATACCGGCAAACATGAGCGGTTCTTATCGCAGAGTCGTTCAGCGTGCGGCTCCACCGGCTGGGCCTACGAACCCGCCTGCTCGTCCACGGGCCTACCGCGCCGATTCGACTGGGTTCTGGCGACCGCCCGGATCGGATGACCCGTCCGTGCCGACCCCCGCGATGCGGATTGCGGCGCCGCTTCGCCGTGAGCGGATCCCCGGTGGCACGGCGCTTGACGGCCTCGACCAGCAGAACGAAGCGAGCCCGGACAGGTTGGGCTGGCGAGGGGTGATCCATCGGGTCACGGGAATCGATCTGGGTCCGGGTAAGGGATCGGCCTACGAAGCCGGCCTACGGGATCGCGTCCGGACATCGGTGGGCAGCGCGTTTCCCATCGCTGTGCTCAACCTTAAAGGTGGTGTCGGCAAGACCGCGGTGGTTGAGGCATTGGGCTCGACCTTCGCCGACGCCCGCAACGACCGGATTGTCGCCCTCGACCTGGACGCCGGGGACTTGGTGAGTCGGCATGGTCGCCGCAACCCGCTGAGCATGGCCGACCTGATCTCCGACGGCACGGTCACGCGGTATATCGACGTGCGGGCGCACAGCTACATGAACAGCTGCGGGCTGGAAGCGCTCGGCCTGCCGGACTACGCACACCAATTGGCGTTTGGGGCGCAGCGACGTCGTGAAAGCCTTTTCGATTCTGAGAAACCACTATTCGCTGGTGTTGGTGGACTGCGTCAAAGAGCTCAATTCCAGTGTGATGGAGGCGGTTCTGCCGGAATCACGAGCCCTGGTGGTGGTCAGCAGCACCTCCATCGACGCGATCCGAAAGACCAGAACCACGCTGGAGTGGTTGTCCAACAACGGATATCGGAAGTTGATCGGTTCGACCGTGCTCGCGATAAACCACGTCGAGCCGCGCAAGCCTGACACTGTGGCCGCCAAGGAGCTCAGCAATTGTCCGCTCACGTCGCTGCCACGGTGGTGCTGCCCTTCGACCGGCATGTCCATGAGGGCAGAGAGATCGGGCTGGGCAAATTGAGCAAGGACAGCAGGCGCTGCTATCTGGAGATGGCCGCCGCGCTGGCCGACATGTTCCCCAGCCGGGCATCCCGCTGACCGCCGGGCCCTTGGCCTACCACCACCACTGTGCCCTCTGGTGGTGACCCGCCGCGGCCGGCTCCGCCGCCCTCGCGGTCACCACTAGGATCGATCGCATGACTTCAGTGGCTGATCTGCTGGATTACGACGATGTCATCGCGCGCTTTGATCCAGTGCTCGGACTCGAGGTGCACGTCGAGCTGTCCACCGTGACCAAGATGTTCTGCGGTTGTTCGACCACGTTCGGGGCCGAGCCCAACACCCAGGTGTGCCCGGTGTGCCTGGGGCTGCCCGGTTCATTGCCGGTGCTCAACCAGGTGGCGGTGGAGTCGGCGATCCGGATCGGGCTGGCGCTGAACTGCGAGATCGTGCCGTGGTGCCGCTTTGCCCGGAAGAACTACTTCTACCCGGACATGCCCAAGAACTACCAGATCTCGCAGTACGACGAGCCGATCGCCATCAACGGCTACCTCGACGCTCCGCTGGAGGACGGCAGCACCTGGCGGGTGGAAATCGAACGGGCGCACATGGAGGAGGACACCGGCAAGCTGACCCACATCGGCAGCGAGACCGGCCGCATCCACGGCGCCACGACGTCGCTGATCGACTACAACCGTGCCGGCGTGCCGCTGATCGAAATCGTCACCAAGCCCATCGAGGGAGCCGGAGACCAGGCGCCGCAGATCGCCCGGGCCTACGTGACGGCATTGCGAGACCTGTTGCGCGCGTTGAATGTATCCGACGTCCGGATGGACCAGGGTTCGATGCGCTGTGACGCCAACGTGTCACTGAAGCCGATCGGTACCGTAGAATTCGGCACCCGGACCGAAACCAAAAACGTCAACTCGCTGAAAAGTGTTGAGGTCGCGGTGCGTTACGAAATGCAGCGCCAGGCCGCGGTCCTGCTGTCGGGTGGCCAAATCACGCAGGAAACCCGGCACTTTCACGAGGCCGGATACACCAGCCCGGGCCGCGCCAAGGAGACCGCCCAGGATTATCGCTATTTCCCCGAGCCGGACCTGGAGCCCGTCGCGCCCAGCCGCGAGCTGGTCGAGCAGTTGCGCCAGACCATTCCCGAGCTACCGTGGTTGAGCCGCAAGAGGATTCAGCAGGAGTGGGGCATCTCCGACGAGGTGATGCGCGACCTCGTCAACGCGGGCGCGATCGAAATGGTCACCGCGACCATCGAACACGGCGCGCCGGCCGAACAGGCCCGCGCCTGGTGGGGAAACTTCTTGATGCAGAAGGCCAATGAGGCCGGCGTCACCCTGGACGAGCTGTCCATCACCCCCGCCCAGGTCGCCGCGGTGGTGGCGCTGGTCGACGAGGGCAAGCTGTCCACCAAGCTGGCCCGCCAAGTCGTCGAGGGTGTGCTCGCCGGGGAGGGCGAACCCGAGCAGGTGATGACCGCCCGCGGCCTGGCGCTGGTGCGCGACGACTCGGTGACGCAGGCCGCCGTCGACGAGGCCTTGGCCGCCAATCCCGATGTGGCGGAAAAGATTCGCGGCGGCAAGGTCGCCGCGGCGGGCGCGATCGTCGGCGCGGTGATGAAGGCCACCCGCGGCCAGGCCGACGCGGCCCGGGTACGCGAACTGGTGCTCAAGGCCTGCGGGCAGGGCTGACGGTGCTGGCGATGGCGAACTCAGGCATACCGCACGCGGCTACGACGCTGAGGCGGTTATGCCGCAAGAGCGCCAGCCGCAGGCGTGATCAGCATGCTTCAGTAATCACGTGGGCCGCATGAGTACCATCGGCCGGCCATTAGGCGATTCACAAATGCGATATCGCAGGTGATATCACATTCAAGAATCGTCTATTGGTCGGTCGCGCTGCGCCACCGCCATCAACTCGGGCCGCTGCCCACGCGCAACGGCCGGGTCGTCGACGAGGTGATCCAGACCTAAACCGGACCACAGCCGCGCTGGGCACCGCGAACGGCCTGCAGGTCATCAGCGTTGTCGCGGGCAGCCCGGCCGCCGAAGCGGCTCGTCACCGCAACGGCGCGCTCGTCGACGTGTTCGTGATTCCTCGAGAGCTGGCCGACTGATCATCGGGAAACCCGTGCCGGAGACGCGGTGTGGATCCATGATGTTGAGGTGCTGGACGAAACCTTCGAAGAATTCATGACGATGCTGGACTTGCCGGCGTTCGTGGTGACCACCCAGGCCGCTGGCCAACCCGCGGGTTGTCTGGTGGGCTTCGCCACCCAGACCGGCGTTGCGCCGCCAAGGTTCCTCGTCGGCTTGGCCAAGGGCAGCCACACCTTCGGGGTGGCGAGCCTGTCCCAGCACCTGGCGGTGCACGTATTGTCGCGGCGCCACCGCGCCCTGGCCGAACTGTTCGGCAGCCAAAGCGGCCATCAGATCAACAAATTCGATCGCTGCTCGTGGCGCGCCGGCCCACAGGGAATGCCGATGCTCGATGACGCGATCGCGTGGTTCGTCGGCCGCATCGTGAACCGGTTCGACGTCGGGGATCATGTGGCGTACCTGCTGGAACCCGTCGCGACGTGGGCGCCGGAGTCCTCCGACGACGATCCGCTTTACCTCTCGGACGTCGACGACCTCGACGACGACGACGATTCCGGCGGCGAGCCCGACCCCGCGTTCTTCCGCGGTCAACCCCGCGTCGACGTGGCGCGCAAGTACGGCCTGCGGTTCACCATCGACGGGCTCTAAGTCTTGTCGTCGTTGTTCCGCGGGAAGCCGCCACCCTGCGGGAACAGCGGGAACACCACGTCGTCGAGCTTCTCCGCGTCACCGGCGGTCTTGTTGACGGTCGCGCCCCAGACGTTGCCGTCCGGCGACATCCGCAGCGCCCACGCGTGTGCGTGAGTGTCCTTCCGGACCACATCGGGTTCGCCGGTGACCGCGCCCGTCGATGAGGCGAGCCGCACCGCCACCGTCTGCTTGGGGTTGATCAGGTTGATCAGCACGGTCGAATCCATGGCCGCGCACCCGGCCACGCCCGGCTTGTCCGGCCAGGACCACACGGTGGAGACCTCCGACTTCTTCGTGATCCGCTGTAACCGGTCCGCGGTGGGCGTGCGGTCGGCGACGTACAGCGAGCCGTCGACGGGGTCGATGCACAGGCCGCCGCCGGAGCCGACACCGGACAGCGCCGTCGTCGGCGGCGCCTGACCGACGGTGGTCGGCTGCTCGATGCGCAGCACCTTGCCGGCCAACGATTTGGGGTCGGCGGCCATCGCCGGGTTGCCCGCGTCACCGGTCAGCACCACCAGCGTGGTGGGGCTGGTGAAAATCAGCGCGCCGGTGTTCCCGTTGGCGCCCTTGGGGATTCCCGTCAAGATGTCCTTCGGGACATCGCCGTCGGCCACCCGGATGACCCGATTGTCGGTGGGCGTGCTGATGTAGGCGTACATCAGCCGGTCCTGGTTGTAGGTGGGCGACAGCACGATGTCCATCAAGCCGCCATCCCCGGACGGGTCGACGGGGATGACCATCTTCACCTTCGGCTCGGCGCTGACCGAGACCTCCTTGACGGCGCCGGTGGTGCGTTCGGCAACCAGCGCGGTTTTGCTGTCGGCCCCCATGATCAGTCCGCTGGTGCTCTCCAGGCAGCCCTGCATCACCCCTGGCGCGGGGCACGCCTTGGGGAACGGCGTCGGGGGCAGCGGCGGCGGCGGGGGAGGCGTCGAGCTGGGCTGGGGCCGAAGTTCCGGGTTGGTGGTGAAGGGCTGCGACTGTGCGTCGTTGAACCGCGCGCAGCCGCTCGCTACCAGCACCACCACGGACAGCGCGGCGAGCCCGCACCGAACCGACCGCCCTAGATGCATGACCGACAGGCTACGGACATCGCGGGCACCGCCGCCACCATGGTGCCGACGGTGTCGTCGGAAGCCGCATTTGGGCCATCTGAGGCCGATCTGGGCCCATTTGCCGGGTCGAGCGCCGATTGCCCGGCGAAAGCGCCGCTCAAATCCCAAATTCAGGGACATTTGCCTTTACCCTGTCACCCGTGACCAGTCAATCGCATGACGCACCTTGGCAGCGGCCGGGCCTAGCCTCTGAGCAGGCCCCGGAGCAAGCCCCGGGACGCCCCGCCGCGGCCCGCCTGGTCGACCCCGAAGATGATCTGACTCCGGTCGGGTATCCAGGCGAATTCGGAACCACCGGCGTGATCCCCTACCAGGACCCGAGCCAGTCGGGCGTCCCCGGCAGTCCGGGATACAGCCTGCTCGACCATCAGGAGCCGTTGCCGTACGTCCAGCCGCAATCGCCGGCCCGGGCGACACCGATTTCGGCGACCGAGCCCGCCGAGGTCGACAAGCACGACGAGGATGAGCGCCAGCGCGCCGTCGGCCGCCGCGGCACCCAGCATCTCGGATTGTTGATTTTGCGCGTCGGGCTCGGCGTGGTGCTGGCCGCTCATGGCCTGCAGAAGCTGTTCGGATGGTGGGGCGGCCAAGGGCTGACCGGCTTCAAGAATTCACTGTCCGACGTCGGCTACCAGCACGCCGACATCCTCGCCTATGTGAGCGCCGGCGGTGAGATCGCTTCGGGCGCGCTGCTGGTGCTGGGATTGTTTACTCCGGTGGCCGCCGCGGGTGCGCTGGCGTTTCTGATCAACGGTCTGCTCGCCACCATCTCGGCCAAGCCGCACTCGCACACCCTGACGTACTTCCTGCCGGACGGGCACGAATACCAGATCACTCTGATCGTCATGGCCGTCGCCGTCATTCTGGCCGGTCCCGGCCGCTACGGCCTTGACGGCGGCCGGGGCTGGGCCTACCGACCGTTCATCGGGTCGTTCGTCGCGCTGGTCTGCGGCATCGCCGCCGGTGTGGGCGTCTGGGTGCTGCTCAACGGTGTGAATCCGATCGCCTGACGCCGCTCACTGCTAGGGGCTCATTGGTAGGGGTTGGGCACCCGTCCCGAGCTGGCTTCGGTCAACAGTGGCAAGGTCGCGAAAGTGACCGCGGGCAGTCGTAATTCCGCGCCGCTCTTGAGCCGCGCCCGTGCCCAGGAACCTCGGTTGAAACGCAGCCCGTCGATGTCCTCCCAGCGTGCCGACTGGCTGCCCAGCAGGGTCCGCACTGTCACGCCCTGGCCGTCGGCGACGGTGCGCAGCCGGACGATCAACGCCGACAACAGCACCGGGATGACAAGCAGTGGGGCACACGGCGGCCACGCCAGCACCGGTATCAGCAAGCCGAGGGTCAAGAATCCGACTGCGAAGTGCGCCATCGGCGAAACCTTGATCACCACGGGCGAGCCATCAGCCACCCGAGCATCATTTCACCCGTCAGCTGGGGCCTGGCGCCCCATGTGTCGAAGCCACCGGATTTGACTGCTGAGCTGTGCGAAGACTACCGTCGGACGCTATGGGTAAGCCCGGAATGCTCGTAGTACTTAGTCGGCGCGTTGGTGTCTGACTAGTTCTTCAGCATTTGAAGCGATCCAGCACCAACGCGCAACCCTCGTACAGCAGGAGCTGACGGGGGTTTTTTCATGCGCCCCCCAATGAGATTTCCACCGCGAATAAGCAACCACGAGGACCTAAGGGGACACAGTGAGCGCACCTACCAAGCCACAGCCGGACCATGCGGCCAACGGCGCGCCGGACACCGTGAAATCCGCCGCAAAACCTCCTGCGGCCCAACCGAAACGGGTTGCACCGGTGCAACTCACCGGCGCTCAGTCGGTGATCCGGTCGCTGGAGGAACTCGACGTCGAGGTCATTTTCGGGATTCCCGGCGGCGCCGTACTGCCGGTGTATGACCCGCTGTTCGACTCGAAAAAGCTGCGCCACGTGCTGGTCCGCCACGAGCAGGGTGCCGGTCACGCTGCCAGTGGCTATGCGCACGCGACGGGCAAGGTCGGGGTGTGCATGGCGACTTCGGGTCCCGGTGCCACCAATCTCGTTACGCCGCTGGCCGATGCGCAGATGGACTCGATCCCGGTGGTTGCCGTCACCGGGCAGGTCGGGCGCGCGCTGATCGGGACCGACGCCTTCCAGGAGGCCGACATCTCGGGCATCACGATGCCGATCACCAAGCACAACTTCCTGGTTCGCGCCGGCGACGACATTCCGCGGGTGATGGCCGAGGCGTTCCACATCGCGGCCTCGGGACGTCCGGGCGCGGTGCTCATCGACATCCCTAAGGACGTGTTGCAGGGCCAGTGCACGTTCAGCTGGCCGCCGCGAATGGAGCTGCCCGGCTACAAGCCGAACACCAAACCGCACAGCAGGCAGATCCGTGAGGCGGCCAAGCTGATCGCGGCGGCGCGCAAGCCGGTGCTGTACGTGGGCGGCGGCGTCATCCGCGGCGAGGCGACCGAAGAGCTGGCCGAGTTGGCGGAACTGACCGGTATCCCGGTGGTCACCACGCTGATGGCGCGCGGTGCGTTCCCGGACAGCCATCGCCAGCACCTGGGCATGCCCGGCATGCACGGCACGGTCGCCGCGGTGGCGGCCCTGCAGCGCAGCGACCTACTGATCGCGCTGGGTACCCGCTTCGACGACCGGGTCACCGGGAAGCTCGACACCTTCGCGCCGGAGGCCAAGGTCATTCACGCCGACATCGACCCGGCCGAGATCGGCAAAAACCGCCATGCCGACGTGCCGATCGTCGGCGACGTCAAGGCCGTCATCATCGAACTGCTCGCGATGCTGCGCCACGACAGGGGTGCTGGCACCCCCGCAATCCCAGACATGACCGACTGGTGGGCGTATCTGGACGACGTCAGGGCCACCTACCCGTTGAGCTATGGGCCGCAGAGCGACGGCAGCCTGGGCCCGGAATACGTGATCGAGAAGCTGGGCCAGATCGCCGGCCCGGACGCCTTATACGTCGCCGGCGTCGGCCAGCATCAGATGTGGGCGGCGCAGTTCATCTCCTACGAGAAGCCGCGCACCTGGCTCAACTCCGGCGGGCTGGGCACCATGGGTTTTGCCGTTCCGGCTGCCATGGGCGCCAAGATGGCGCGCCCGGAGGCAGAGGTCTGGGCGATCGATGGCGACGGCTGCTTCCAGATGACCAACCAGGAGCTGGCCACCTGCGCGGTCGAGGGCATACCGATCAAGGTGGCGCTGATCAACAACGGCAACCTGGGCATGGTGCGGCAGTGGCAGACCCTGTTCTACGACGAGCGTTACTCGCAGACCGATCTGGCTACGCACTCGCACCGCATCCCGGACTTCGTGAAGCTGGCCGAGGCGCTCGGTTGCGTCGGATTGCGTTGCGAGCGTGAAGAGGACGTCGTCGACGTCATCAACCAGGCCCGGGCGATCAACGATCGTCCGGTGGTGATCGACTTCATCGTCGGCGCCGACGCGCAGGTGTGGCCGATGGTGGCCGCCGGGACAAGCAACGACGAGATCCAGGCCGCCCGCGGCATCCGCCCGCTTTTCGACGACGAAACCGAAGGGCACGCCTGATGACCGGATCGCCTAGGACGCATACGTTGTCGGTGCTGGTCGAGGACAAACCCGGCGTCCTCGCTCGGGTGGCGGCGCTGTTCTCGCGACGCGGTTTCAACATCGAGTCGCTGGCGGTGGGTGCCACCGAGCAGAAGGATATGTCGCGGATGACCATCGTGGTCTCCGCCGAGGAGACCCCGCTCGAACAGATCACCAAGCAGCTCAACAAGCTGATCAACGTCATCAAGATCATCGAGCAGGACGACGACAACTCGGTGGCCCGCGAACTGGCGCTGATCAAGGTGCGCGCCGACGCGGGTAGCCGCAGTCAGGTGATCGAAGCGGTGAATCTGTTCCGCGCCAAGGTTATTGACGTCTCGCCGGAATCGCTGACCATCGAGGCGACCGGCGACCGCGGCAAGATCGAGGCGTTCCTGCGCGTGCTGGAGCCGTTCGGCATCCGCGAAATAGCTCAATCCGGAATGGTGTCGTTGTCCCGCGGTCCGCGCGGTATCGGCACGGCCAAATAGTCAAGAAGGAGATATTCAGGTGCCAGAGGCATTAGAGATGTTCTACGACGACGATGCAGACCTGTCGATCATTCAGGGCCGCAAGGTCGGCGTGATCGGATACGGCAGCCAGGGCCACGCGCACTCGTTGAGCCTGCGTGACTCCGGCGTGCCGGTGCGCGTCGGGCTCAAGGTGGGTTCGAAGTCCCGGGCCAAGGTCGAGGAGCAGGGCCTGGATGTCGACACCCCTGCCGAGGTCGCCAAGTGGGCCGACGTGATCATGCTGCTGGCGCCCGACACCGCGCAGGCCGACATCTTCAAGAACGAGATCGAGCCCAATCTGAAGGCCGGCGACGCTTTGTTTTTCGGGCACGGGCTCAACATCCATTTCGACCTGATCAAGCCGCCTGCCGATGTCACCGTCGCGATGGTGGCCCCCAAGGGCCCCGGCCACCTGGTGCGCCGCCAGTTCGTGGACGGCAAGGGTGTGCCGTGTCTGATCGCGGTCGACCAGGACCCCACCGGGAAGGGCGAAGCGCTGGCGCTGTCCTACGCCAAGGGCATCGGCGGCACCCGGGCCGGCGTCATCAAGACCACCTTCAAGGACGAGACCGAAACCGACCTGTTCGGTGAGCAAGCCGTGTTGTGCGGTGGCACAGAGGAATTGGTGAAGGCCGGTTTCGATGTGATGGTCGAGGCGGGTTATCCGCCGGAGATGGCCTACTTCGAGGTGCTGCACGAGCTCAAGCTGATCGTCGACTTGATGTATGAGGGTGGCATTGCCCGGATGAACTACTCGGTGTCCGACACCGCGGAGTTCGGCGGTTATCTGTCGGGTCCGCGAGTAATCGACGCCGACACCAAGGAGCGGATGCGCGTCATTCTGCGCGAGATCCAGGACGGCACCTTCGTCAAGAAGCTGGTCGCCAATGTCGACGGCGGCAACAAGCAACTCGAGGAATTGCGTAAGGAAAACGCCGAGCACCCGATCGAGGTCGTCGGCAAGAAGCTGCGCGACCTGATGAGCTGGGTCGACCGCCCCATCACCGAAACGGCCTAATTCGGCGGCCACCGCACCGAAACTTAAGCCACGGCGGTCCTTCCCGGCGTGTCGTGTGCGTGGGTTAAGTGTCGGCGAGGCGCTGGGCCGTCAGTACTACCCTGCGGGCCAAGTGGTCAAGGGCGTTCTGGGTCGCTTCGTCGAATTCGGCAATGTTGTCATGCGTCGAGACCAGGCTCACCCCGTACGGGTTGCCGTCGACGAACTTGCACGGATCGGTGTATCCCGGCGGCACGATGATGCCGCCGAAATGCATCAGCGTGAGGTAGAGCGAGACCAGGGTGGTCTCCTGGCCACCGTGGACGGTGTTGGACGACGTGAAGCCGGCATACACCTTGTCGGCCAGCTTGCCGTCGGCCCACAGCCCGCCCAGCGAGTCGAGGAAGGCGCGCAATTGCGCTGCGGGCGAGCCGAACCGAGTCGGCGATCCGAAGATGACCGCGTCCGCCCAGACGATGTCGTCGCCGGTGGCCGCGGGAAGATCCTTGGTCGCTTCGTAGTTCGCCGTCCAGGCCGGGTTGTGGGCGAACGATTCCGGGTCGTGGGTTTCGGCGACGTGTCGCACGCGGACTTCGGCGCCCGCGGCCTCTGCGGCCGCGGCGACACGCTTCGCCATCGTTGTGCCGTGGCCGGTGGCGGAGTAATAGATGATCGCGAGTTTCGTCACGGCGTCATCCTAGGCATACCGGTGATCCCGAACTCCCGACGCAGCAGCGTGCGGGCGGCGTAGTAACCGGCCATGCCGTGCACGCCGCCGCCGGGCGGGGTGGCCGCCGAACACAGATATACCTTTGGAATCGCTGTGCGCCAAGGGTCCAGCCGCGGCGTGGGGCCGGCGATCGCGCGCCAGGCGGAATTTCCGCCCACCCCGATGTCGCCGCCGACGTAGTTGGCGTTATGGTCGGCCATGTGGGCGGCGGGCACTGCACGCGCCGCCAGCACGATGTCGCGGAAGCCGGGTGCGAACCGCTCCACAATCCCGGTCACGGCCTCGGTCGCATCCAGGGTGGACCCCGACGGTACGTGGGCGTAGGTCCAGAATGGGCGGCTGCCCTGGCCGTCTATGCGTCCGGAGTCGGCGACGTGCGGCGAGGCCGCCAGCACCATCGGCCACTCGGCGTGACGCCCGGCCGCAATGTCGGCCTCGGCTCGCGCCATCTGCTCGCGGGTGCCGCCCAGATGAAGAGTCGGCGCCTGTTTCAGCCGCGGGTCGGACCACGGAATGTCGTCGCCGAGCACGAAGTCCACCTTGGCAACGCCCGGACCAAATCGATAGCGGCGCAACGCTTTAGCGTACCGGGGCGGGAGCGAGTCACCGTATATCCGCAGCAGCGCGGTCGGGGCGGTGTCAAATGCGACGACACCGTGTGGCGGGTCTGTTACTTCGACACCAGCGGTCAGCTCACCGCCGTGCGCGCGCAGGTCGGCGATCAGCGCGTCGGTGATCGCCCGGCTGCCCCCCAACGGAATCGGCCAGCCGACCGAATGGGCCAGTGTGGCCAACATCAACCCGGCACCGGCCGCCGTCAATGACGGCATCCGCGAAAGCACATGGGCGGCAACACCGGTGAACAAGGCGCGGCCATCCTCGCCGGACAGCGACCCCCACGCCGGCGTGCCTTGGGCCAGCATCCGCAGGCCCAATCGCAGTGCCGCCGGCAACGAACGCGGCACCGAACGCTTGTCGCCGAGCAGCAATCCCACCACCGCGCCCCAGTCCTCAACCAGCGGACCCAGCAACCGTCGCCAGGACGCACCGTAGGACAACTCGTCGCACGTGCGCGTCAGATCCTGATAGGCAATGGCCGCGGGTCGGCCGAGCAGCGGGTTGGCGTAGGCGATCTCGGGCACGGCCAGCTGCACGCCGCGCGCGGTCAGGTCGAACTCCGCGAAGAACGGTGACGCCAACGCCAGCGGGTGAACCGCCGAGCACACATCGTGCACGACGGAAGGGAAGTCGGGATCGGCCGCGGTGCGCGCGCCGCCGCCGAAGGTCGGCTGCGCCTCGACGACCTGCACTTTCAGACCGGCGCGGGCACAGATCACAGCGGTAGCGAGCCCGTTGGGCCCGCTACCGACGACGGTAACGTCCACCCGTCGATTACAACCCATCGCACGGGGAGTCGACGTGCGTTATTCGCCGCAGATGCGCACATTGCAATCGGTCGTATGCGTATATACGACCCTGGTGGCGCTGCATCGGTGGGAATCCGCCAGCAGCCTCCGCCGAGCAGGTGACTACGCTGTCGGCGTGAACCTGCCTGTTGTTTTAATCGCCGACAAACTTGCCGAATCAACCGTCGCCGCCCTGGGAGACCAGGTCGAGGTGCGCTGGGTCGACGGTCCCGACCGGGAGAAACTGCTGGCCGCGGTGCCCGAGGCCGACGCGCTGCTGGTGCGGTCGGCCACTACCGTCGACGCCGAGGTGCTGGCAGCGGCCCCCAAGCTCAAGATCGTCGCCCGCGCCGGCGTGGGCCTGGACAACGTCGACGTGGACGCCGCCACCGAACGCGGCGTGCTGGTGGTCAACGCCCCGACGTCGAACATTCACAGCGCCGCCGAGCACGCGATAGCGCTGCTGTTGGCAGCGTCGCGCCAAGTCGCGGCGGCCGATGCCACGCTGCGCGAGCACACCTGGAAAAGGTCGTCGTTCTCGGGCACCGAGATATTCGGCAAAACCGTCGGCGTGGTGGGGCTGGGCCGGATCGGCCAGCTGGTCGCCCAGCGGCTGGCCGCCTTCGGCACCCACATCGTGGCCTACGACCCGTATGTGGCGCCGGCCCGCGCCGCGCAGCTGGGCATCGAACTGCTGTCCCTCGATGACCTGCTGGCCCGCGCCGACTTCATCTCGGTGCACCTGCCCAAGACGTCCGAAACGGCGGGCCTGATCGACAAAGATGCGCTGGCCAAGACCAAGCCGGGCGTCATCATCGTCAACGCCGCCCGCGGCGGCCTGGTGGACGAGGCTGCGCTGGCCGAAGCGGTGAGCAGCGGTCATGTGCGCGCGGCCGGTCTCGACGTGTTCGCCACCGAACCATGCACCGACAGCCGGCTTTTCGAGCTGCCGCAGGTGGTGGTGACACCGCACCTGGGGGCGTCCACCGCCGAGGCGCAAGACCGGGCCGGCACCGACGTGGCCGAGAGCGTACGGCTGGCGCTGGCGGGGGAGTTCGTTCCCGACGCGGTCAACGTCGGCGGCGGAGTGGTCAACGAGGAGGTGGCGCCCTGGCTGGACCTGATGTGCAAGCTCGGGGTGCTGGTCGCCAAGCTGTCCGACGGGCCGGCGGTGTCTTTGTCGGTGCAGGTGCGCGGCGAGCTGGCCGCCGAAGACGTTGAGGTGCTGAAGCTTTCGGCTCTGCGCGGACTGTTCTCGGCGGTAGTCGAGGGTCCGGTGACTTTCGTCAACGCACCGGCGTTGGCGGCCGAACGCGGCGTCACCGCCGAAATCACCACGGCCTCGGAAAGCCCCAACTATCGCAGTGTCGTAGACGTGCGGGCGGTGGCCCACGACGGTTCAGCCGTCAACGTCGCCGGCACGCTGGCCGGGCCGCAGCAGGTGCAAAAGATCGTGCAGATCAACGGCCGCCACTTTGACCTGCGCGCCGAGGGCATCAACCTGATCGTCCATTACGTTGACCAGCCGGGAGCGTTGGGCAAGATCGGCACCTTGCTGGGTGGCGCTGGCGTGAACATCCATGCGGCACAGCTGTCCGAAGACGCCGAGGGCCCGTTGGCGACGATTCTGCTGCGGCTGGACCAGGACGTGCCCGACGATGTGCGGTCGGCGATCGCGGCGGCGGTGGGCGCCAAGAAGCTCGAAGTGGTTGATCTGTCGTGAAACTGGCGGTTATCGCGGGCGACGGAATCGGGCCGGAGGTGGTCGCCGAGGCCGTCAAAATCCTCGACATCGTGCTGCCGGGTGTGGAGAAGACCAGCTACGACCTGGGGGCCCGGCGTTTTCACGCCACCGGCGAGGTACTTCCGGACTCGGTGGTGCCCGAACTCCGGCAGCACGACGCGATCCTGCTGGGCGCGATCGGTGATCCGTCTGTCCCCAGCGGCGTGCTGGAGCGAGGTCTGTTGCTGCGCCTGCGCTTCGAGCTGGATCACCACATCAACCTGCGACCGTCCCGGCTGTACCCGGGCGTGGAAAGCCCCTTAAAAAGGGAGGCGGGCAACCCCGCAATCGACTTCGTCGTGGTGCGCGAGGGGACCGAGGGTCCCTACACCGGGAACGGCGGGGCGATTCGCGTCGGAACCCCCCACGAGGTCGCCACCGAGGTCAGCCTGAACACCGCGTTCGGGGTGCGCCGAGTCGTCACCGACGCGTTCGAGCGCGCCCAGCGGCGCCGCAAACACCTGACGCTGGTGCACAAGAACAACGTGCTGACCTTCGCCGGATCGCTGTGGTCGCGGATCGTGGGCGAAGTCGGCGAAAAGTACCCCGACGTCGAGGTGGCCTACTCACACGTCGACGCCGCCACCATCTACCTGGTCACCGATCCCGGCCGCTTCGACGTGATCGTCACCGACAACCTGTTCGGCGACATCATCACCGACTTGGCCGCGGCGGTGTGCGGCGGTATCGGCCTGGCCGCCAGTGGAAATATCGATGCCACCCGCACCAATCCCTCGATGTTCGAACCGGTACACGGCAGTGCGCCAGACATCGCCGGTCAGGGCATCGCCGACCCGACCGCGGCGATCATGTCGGTGGCGATGCTGCTTGCCCACCTCGGCGAGGATGACGCCGCTGCCCGGGTGGATCGTGCCGTCGAGACCTATTTGGCGACACGGCCGAACGAACGGCTTGCCACCAGCGAAGTCGGCGAACGGATTGCCGCCGCGCTCTAGTCTCCAATCCCGGCGGTAGCAGGCGCACCGGCACCAACGGCACCGCCGCCAGCGGGAACAATCCGCACAGCGCCCATGCGGGCGGGTACTTGGCGGCGCTGATCAGCGCGCCGAAGAGCGGGGGACCGGCGGCCGGGCCGCCACCGCGCACGCCACCGCAGGAAACATCAGCCCCGCGTGGATACCGTGTTCGGCCAGTTCGGGCATCACCAAGGCGCCCAAAGCGATTCCCAGCGGTTGCGCGGTCTGGCGGACTCCCATCGCCAGGCCGCGCTGGTCGGGCGGAAACCAGCCGGACACCAGCTGGCCGCCGGCGCCGTTGCAGCTCGCCGCGACCATGCCACCCAGAAACAAATACACGCCGACCCACACCATCGAGTGCAACGACGCCGCGGCGTAGGCCGCCGCCGCGGTGAGCGCCGAGCCCACGGTCATCACGATCCGCTCGCCGACCCGGTCCAGCACATAACCCCAGCCGACCAGCGTGACCACCATGCCCCAGCTCGGCATCGACGACAACAGACTGGCCTCGGTGAGCGGGGTCCCGCGCGACGTCTCCAGCGCGGGGATCAGAAAGGCGACGCCGTTGATGAAGAGGAAGGACGTCGCCGTCACGAGCAGCGAAACCACGACGATCGACCAGCGGGCACCCCGCGCTCGGTGGCGCCTTGGCGGTCGCGTCCTTCGCCATCAGCTCATGCTTGCACGCGCTGGCCGGGCCGGGAAGGCGCGCGCCGGCGCCCCTTACTAGGCTCAAGCAAATGCGCCTTGGTCGAATCGCCAGCCCGGACGGCGTCGCCTTCGTCAGCATCGAGGGCGAGGTGGACGATCCCAGCGGGATGATCGTCCGTGAAATCGCCGAGCACCCGTTCGGCACACCTACCTTCACTGGACGGTCATGGCCGCTGGCCGATGTCCGGCTGCTGGCTCCGATACTCGCCAGCAAGGTGGTCTGTGTCGGCAAGAACTACGCCGACCACATCGCAGAGATGGGCGGCAAAACGGGTCCGGCGCCGGCGGATCCGGTGATATTCCTCAAACCCAATACCGCGATCGTCGGACCGAATGTGCCGATCCGGTTGCCCGCCAACGCATCACCCGTGCACTTCGAGGGCGAGCTGGCGATAGTGGTGGGCCGGCCGTGCAAGGACGTCTCAGCGGCCGAAGCCGCGGACAGCATCCTTGGTTACACCATCGGCAACGACGTATCGGCACGCGATCAACAGCAGGCCGACGGCCAATGGACGCGTGCGAAGGGGCACGACAGTTTCTGTCCGGTTGGGCCGTGGATCGTCACGGATGTCAACCCCTCCGATCTCGAACTGCGCACCGAAGTGAACGGCGTGGTCAAGCAACATAGCCGCACCTCGCTGATGATCCACCACGTCGGCGCCATCGTGGAATGGATCTCGGCGGTCATGACACTGCTGCCCGGTGATCTCATCTTGACGGGCACACCGGCCGGGGTCGGTCCCATCGAGGACGGTGACACCGTCTCGGTCACCATCGAGGGAATCGGCACCCTCACCAATCCCGTAGTCCGCAAAGAAAAGTCATGACCGCATCGAGTGTGCGGGTCCGGTTTTGCCCGTCGCCCACCGGCACTCCGCACGTCGGGATGGTCCGCACCGCGCTGTTCAACTGGGCTTATGCCCGCCACACCGGCGGCACCTTCGTCTTCCGCATCGAGGACACGGACGCCCAGCGCGACAGCGAGGAAAGCTATCTGGCCCTGCTCGACGCGCTGCGCTGGCTCGGCCTGGACTGGGACGAGGGGCCCGAGGTCGGCGGGCCCTACGGCCCCTACCGGCAATCGCAGCGCAGCGACATCTACCGCGACGTGGTGGACCGGCTACTCGCGGCCGGCGAGGCCTACCATGCCTTTTCGACGCCGGAGGAGGTGGAGGCCCGCCATGTCGCCGCGGGCCGCAATCCCAAATTGGGCTACGACAACTTCGACCGTGACCTGACCGACGCACAACGTGCGGCGTACCTGGCCGAGGGGCGCAAGCCGGTGGTGCGGCTGCGGATGCCCGACGAGGACCTCAGCTGGAATGACCTGGTACGCGGCACGACCACTTTCGCGGCGGGCAGCGTGCCCGACTACGCGTTGACCCGCGCGAGCGGAGATCCGTTGTACACCTTGGTCAACCCGTGCGACGACGCGCTGATGAAGATCACGCACGTGCTGCGTGGCGAGGATCTGCTGCCGTCGACACCGCGCCAGCTGGCGCTGTATCAGGCGCTGATCCGCATCGGGGTGGCCGAGTGGGTTCCCGAATTCGCGCATCTCCCAACGGTATTGGGGGAGGGAACCAAGAAGCTCTCCAAGCGCGACCCGCAGTCGAATCTGTTTGCCCACCGCGACCGCGGCTTCATCCCCGAAGGACTGCTCAATTATCTTGCGCTGCTGGGCTGGGCGATCGCCGATGACCACGACCTGTTCAGCCTCGACGAGATGGTGGCCGCGTTCGATGTGGTCGACGTCAACTCCAACCCGGCGCGGTTCGACCAGAAGAAAGCCGACGCGCTCAACGCCGAACACATCCGGATGCTCGACCCGGACGACTTCGCGCACCGGCTGCGCGACTACCTCGCTACTCACGGCCACCACATCGAGCTCGACCCGGCAGACTTCGCGACTGCTGCCGCTCTGGTGCAGACCCGGATCGTTGTGCTTGGTGACGCATGGGACCTGCTGAAGTTCCTCAACGACGACGAGTACGCCATCGACCCGAAGGCCGCCGCCAAGGAGCTCGGTGAGGAGGCGATCGGCGTCCTCACGGCGACCATAGACGCCCTAGCTGCGCTGGACGGTGTGACGGACTGGACCACGGCGAACATCGAGGATGCCCTCAAGGCCGCACTGATCGACGATCTGGGACTCAAACCCCGCAAGGCCTTCGGCCCGATCCGGGTGGCCGCCACCGGGACGACGGTCAGCCCGCCGTTGTTCGAATCGCTCGAGCTGCTCGGCCGGGACCGCAGCCTACGGCGGTTGCGGGCCGCGCGCGTCGATGCGGCCTGATTCTTTGGTAGTCTGCACAGCGGCTTCTCGAAGGCCGACAACGGCTGGCAGCTGCGGCTCTAGGCGCTAGTAATAGCCCCAGAACTTGCTCTGAACAGCGGTTTTAGGCAGCCAATGGGGTATGGTGTAATTGGCAACACAGCTGATTCTGGTTCAGCCATTCTAGGTTCGAGTCCTGGTACCCCAGCAAAGTCCGCTCACTGCAAGCGATTAGGTGGGCATCCCGGGGTGAGATAAGCTGGCAGCCCGGATCGGTTCTGGCCCCGTCGTCTAGCGGCCTAGGACGCCGCCCTCTCACGGCGGTAGCGTGGGTTCGAATCCCATCGGGGCTACAACAAAATTTATTGGCCGGTCCTCAGGACCGATTATTGGCCGGTCCCCAGGACCGCCGGTGCGGTCGATCCGCCCACCGGCATGGCCGGCATTCCGAGCTTGCGGTGATCCCAGGAGCGCGTGCGCCGCGCCACGATGCGCACGCAGACCCGCTTGTTCATCATCTGCTCGACGAAGGGCTTCATGTCGTCGCTGTAGGGGCCGGTGTAACGCTCCCAGACGCTGACTCCAACCCGGTGCGAAACGTCGGGATCGTCGATGATCTCCGCGACGCCTTCGAAGGACACCCCGCGCAAGGTGTCATAGGTGTCGCCGCCCTCGATCAGGAAGCTCACCCGCGGATCGCGTTTGAGGTTGACCGCCTTCTGTGACTTGGCTTTGGTCTCCAGCCAGATTTCGCCGTCGACTACGCCGTACCACATCGCGGTCAAGTGCGGCTGGCCGTCGGGACCGATGGTGGCCAGTGTCCCAGTGCGGCTCTTGACCACGAAATCGGCGATCTCGTCCTCGGACATGACGATGCTCGCGCGCTGATTGGTTCCCATGGCGTCAGTGTGTCAGGTCAGCGCGACCGATTTGTCCTTGACTCTGCGCTAGCGGCTTTGAACCCGCGCTCAGGGCGCGACATTCAGCGAAACTCCCGCCGTGACCGCAGGCTCGGCGATTGAGGGCGATTTAGAGTCGCCGAGTGAGCTCTTCGGCCGCGGAAAGCAGGTCGGCGGCCCAGCGCGCACCGGGACGGCGTCCCATCCGGTCGATGGGCCCCGACACCGAGATGGCCGCGACGACGACACCGCGGCCGTCCCGCACCGGCGCGGACACGCTCGCGACCCCCGGCTCGCGCTCGGCCACGCTCTGCGCCCAACCACGCCGGCGCACTTCGGCCAGCACGCGGTCGGTGAATTTCGCGTTCGGCAGTACGGCATCCCGGGTCGCGCCGTCGCTGTAGGCCAACAGCACTTTGGCCCCCGAACCTGCCGTCATCGGCAACCGCGCTCCGACCGGGACCGTATCGCGAAGGCCCGCAGCCGGTTCCAGCGCGGCTACGCACACCCGCGAGGTGCCCTCGCGGCGGTACAACTGCACGCTCTCGCCGGTGGTTTCGCGCAACGCGGGCAGCACCGCCGCGCCGGCAGCCAGCAGCGGATCGTTGACATGGGCCGCCAGTTCGGTCACTGCGGGACCAAGTCGCCAACGGCCTTCGTCGTCGCGTGCCAGCAGGCGGTGAACCTCCAGCGCGGCTGCCAGGCGATAGGTGGTGGCCCTGGGCAAGCCGGTTCGCTCGCACAGTTCGGCTAACCCGCAGGGGGATTCCGCGGTGGTGTGCAGGATGCCGACGGCTTTGTCGAGGACGCCGATGCCGCTATGCTGTCTCACAAAGAGATACTAGCGTCTCGCATTCTGAGATCAAGTTAAGCGAGCCGCAATCGAGGGAATCGAGGCCTATATGTCAGGGATGGCGCGCACGATGGCCGAGAAAGTTTGGGGCGACCACGTTGTGGTACCCGGGGAGGGCTCGGGTCCCGACTTGATCTACATCGACCTGCATTTGGTGCACGAGGTCACCAGCCCGCAGGCTTTCGACGGTCTGCGCCTGGCCGGACGCCCGGTGCACCGCCCCGACCTGACGCTTGCCACCGAAGACCACAATGTGCCCACCATCGACATCGACAAGCCGATTGCCGATCCGGTGTCGCGCACACAAGTCGAGACATTGCGGCGCAACTGCGCCGAATTCGGCGTCCGGCTCTATCCGATGGGCGATATCGAACAGGGCATCGTGCATGTCGTCGGGCCTCAGTTGGGTCTGACCCAACCGGGAATGACGATTGTCTGTGGCGACAGTCATACCTCTACCCATGGCGCATTCGGCGCGCTGGCGATGGGCATCGGAACCTCGGAGGTCGAGCATGTGCTCGCAACCCAGACGCTGCCGTTGCGGCCGTTCAAGACGATGGCGGTCAATGTTGATGGGGGGGCCGATGGGCAGTTGCCCGCCGGCGTGACGGCCAAGGACATGATCCTGGCGTTGATCGCCAAGATCGGCACCGGCGGCGGACAGGGTCATGTCATCGAATACCGGGGCAGCGCCATGGAATCGCTGTCCATGGAAGGCAGGATGACGATCTGCAACATGAGCATCGAAGCCGGCGCCCGAGCCGGAATGGTGGCTCCGGACGAGACCACCTTTGAGTTCATCCGCGGCCGCCCGCACGCACCGACCGGCGCGCAGTGGGATGCGGCGGTCGACTACTGGCGGCAGCTGCGCACCGACGACGGCGCCGTCTTTGACACCGAGGTCTATCTCGACGCGGCCTCGTTGAGCCCGTTCGTCACCTGGGGGACGAACCCCGGCCAAGGGGTGCCGCTGGCCGCGAACGTTCCGGATCCCGAACTGATGACCGACGACGGGGAGCGGCAGGCGGCCGAGAAAGCATTGGCGTACATGGACCTTCGTCCCGGGATGCCGATGCGCGACATCGCGGTCGACACGGTTTTCGTCGGGTCGTGCACCAACGGTCGCATCGAAGATCTGCGGGTGGTGGCCGAAATCTTGCGTGGCCGCAAGGTGGCCCAAGGGGTGCGGATGCTGGTCGTTCCGGGCTCAATGCGGGTTCGCGCGCAGGCCGAAGAGGAAGGCCTCGGTGAGATTTTCACCGCAGCGGGCGCCGAATGGCGGCAGGCGGGTTGCTCGATGTGCCTGGGCATGAATCCCGATCAGCTCGCGCCCGGGGAGCGTTGTGCCGCGACGTCCAACCGCAACTTCGAAGGGCGACAGGGCAAGGGCGGTCGCACACATTTGGTGTCTCCGGCCGTCGCCGCCGCCACCGCCATTCGCGGCACCCTGTCCGCCCCGGCCGACTTGAATTGATTTGACTGACTAGAGGAATAGGGGACGAGCGTGGAAGCCTTTCACACCCACACCGGTATTGGTGTGCCGCTGCGGCGGTCCAATGTCGATACCGACCAGATCATTCCGGCGGTCTTTTTGAAGCGGGTCACCCGAACCGGTTTCGAGGACGGCTTGTTTGCGAGTTGGCGGACGGATCCGTCATTCGTGCTGAATCTCAGCCCCTTTGATCGGGGCTCAGTCTTGGTCGCCGGACCCGATTTCGGGACCGGATCGTCGCGCGAGCATGCGGTCTGGGCGCTCATGGACTATGGGTTCCGGGTGGTTATCTCGTCTCGTTTCGGTGACATTTTCCGGGGCAACGCCGGCAAGGCGGGGCTCTTGGCGGCCCAAGTTGACCAAGACGGCGTAGAACTTCTTTGGAAGCTCATCGAGCAGGGTCCGGGGCTGGAAATTACTGCCAATCTTCAAGATCGAAATATCACCGCGGGAACGACGGTGCTGCCGTTCAAGATTGACGACTACACCGCATGGCGGCTGCTCGAAGGACTTGACGATATAGGCCTTACGCTGCGGAAACTCGACGAGATCGCGTTGTTTGAGGCGGCTCGCCCGGACTGGAAACCGCGTACTTTACCCGTCTCCTGAGGGCGTACCGGGGCCGAATATCCGCTCGGTCGCCAACTAAATCCGAGCCCATTTTGGGGCCGCGCCACCGGTCAAGGGCGGCAATCGGATTGCGAAAATTCCGATCGTTAGGTCCCTGAAATTGCGCGTGGCACTTGGAAATCAGCTGGGTAAGGGTTTACCGTGTTCGCTAGTCGGTTCCAAAAGTGAGAACCAACTAGCTTCGGAGGGTTGGATGAACAAAGCAGAGCTCATAGATGTGCTCACACAGAAATTGGGCTCGGACCGTCGGCAGGCGACCGCCGCCGTCGAGAATGTCGTTGACACCATTGTGCGCGCGGTACACAAGGGCGACAGCGTCACGATTACCGGGTTCGGTGTGTTCGAGCAGCGCCGCCGCGCTGCGCGCGTGGCCCGCAATCCGCGTACCGGCGAAACCGTGAAGGTAAAGCCGACGTCCGTCCCGGCGTTTCGTCCGGGTGCTCAATTCAAAGCGGTTGTAGCTGGCGCACAGCGCCTCCCGGCGGAAGGACCTGCAGTGAAACGTGGTGTTGTGGCGGGCGCGGCAGCCAAGAAGGCGGTGGCGAAGAAGTCACCGGCCAAGAAGGCCGCGAGCAAGGCACCGGCCAAGAAGGTCGCGACCAAGGCACCGGCCAAGAAGGCCGTGGCGAAGAAGGCTCCGGTCAAGAAGGCCGTGGCGAAGAAGGCTCCGGTCAAGAAGGCCGCGACCAAGGCTCCAGTGCGTAAGGCGGCGACGAAGGCTCCGGCCAAGAAGGCGGTTAAGAAGGCTCCCGCCAAGAAGGCTGCAAGCCGGCGCGGTCGCAAGTAACGCGATAGCCAAGTCTCACACGCAGATACCCTTCGGGTGGCAGGGCTGGCACCCGAAGGGTATCTGCGTGTGTCAGGCCCGCACGTTAGCGGCCAGCGCGCCGCCGATATGGTCGGCCGCGATCAGCTTGCCGGCCGCCAGCGAAAGCACCCACGCACTGCCCTTGTGGTTGCGCGCGTTGTCGGGGCGGATCCCATCGCGTTGGCACCACCACGCGATCAGGTCCGGAATCACCTTGCCCTGCGAGCAGATCGCCGGTGTGCCGGCCTGCGCGGCGATCCGCAGCATCCGGTTTCGGCCGCGCTTGGGGTTCTTCGCGTAGGCCTCCTCGGTCAGGGCGCGCTCGTTGTGGATTGGCGCACCCAGTTCGGCCGCGAGAGGTTCTACCGTCTGGTGGCAGCGCACCCGGTCGGCCGCGTACACGTCGGTGACGCCGAAGGCCAGCAGCTGCGGAACCAGCGCCTCCGCCTGCGCGCGCCCCCGTTTGTCCAACGGTCGGTTGGTGTCATCACCGGAATAGCGTGACTTACTGCCGGCGGTGCCGTGCCGGACCACCAGCACGGTGTGGGTGTCCGCCGGTTGTTTAGCGAACCTGCGCAAGACCTTTCGATCCTGTGCGTAGTCGAGCTTCTTCATCGCGTCGACAACCGGCAGCCAGACCAGCTCGTCGACTTCTTTGCCGGGGGTGAATTCACCGCCGGTGCTGCGCGCGGCCCAGTAGTACACCTTCTTGATGCCCAGATCGATCGGGTAACTCACCGTGTCGAGCTGCCTGCCGAGGACACAGCGATGACCCGTCTCCTCGACCACTTCCCGCACGGCAGCCACCGGTGCGGTCTCCCCGGGGTCCACTTTGCCCTTGGGCAACGACCAGTCGTCATAACGGGGGCGGTGGATCACCGCTACGTCGATGGCGCCCTCGGCCGAGTCCGCATCACCGGGCCGCCACAACACCGCACCGGCGGCATAGACCATCCGACCCCCTGAGCGCCGACGGGCCGACGAGTTCTGGATCGACAGAGTCACTCCTGCAGGTCAATTCGGCCGGGGCGCAACGTTAGGGGCTGGTGTGCTGCTCCATCAAAGATACTTGGTGGTCGCGCACGCTGTGGCCGTCCTGGGGCGACGCGGTCCACTGCCCGTCGGACCCGAGATCCCAGCACCGGGTGGAGGGGCCCAGTGCGGACTCGAACAAGTCGTCCAGATACGCGGTAAGCCTCGCGTCCTTGACCTGAACCAGTACCTCGACCCGCCGGTCGAGATTGCGGTGCATCATGTCGGCGCTGCCGATCCAGAACTCGTTGACGCGATTGAAATGGATGATCCGCGAGTGCTCCAGGAATCGCCCGAGGATCGAGCGGACCGAAATGTTTTCCGAGAAGCCTTCCGCGCCCGGGCGCAGGGCGCAGATGCCGCGCACCACCACCTCGACCCGCACACCGGCTTGCGACGCGCGATACAGCGCATCGATGACCTGTTCGTCGACGAGCGAGTTCATCTTGAGCCGGATCCGGCCCCCGCCGCCATCGCGGTGAGCGGCGATCTCGCGCTCGACGCGTTCGATGATGCCCGTGCGAATGCTGTGCGGGGCCACCAACAGGTTGCGGTAGGACACTTTGCGCGAGTAGCCGGTGAGCGAGTTGAACAAGTCGGTCAGATCGGCCCCGATGTCGGGTGCGGCCGTGAGCAGACCGAGGTCCTCGTACAGTCGCGCGGTCTTGCCGTTGTAGTTACCGGTCCCGACATGGCAATACCGCCGGATCACCGGGCCCTCGCGGCGCACCACCAGGCAGGTCTTGCAGTGTGTCTTGAGTCCGACGAACCCGTACACCACATGCACGCCCGCCTGCTCCAATGTGCGCGCCCAGCGGATGTTGGCCTGCTCGTCGAAGCGTGCCTTGATCTCCACCATTGCCACAACTTGCTTTCCGGCCTCGGCGGCGGCGATGAGTGCCCGAACGATCGGCGAATCACCGGATGTGCGGTACAGCGTCTGTTTGATCGCCAGCACGTTGGGATCAGCGGCGGCAAGCTCGATGAACCGCTGCACGCTGGTGGAGAACGAGTCATACGGATGATGCAGCAGCACATCGCCTTCGCGCAGCGTCGCGAAGATGCTCCTCGGGGTTTCCCGGTCGGCAAAGGCGGGATTGGTTGCGGGAACGAACGTACGGTCCTTGAGTGCCGGCCGGTCGGTGCCGTAGACCTGCCACAGCGACGACAGGTCGAGAAGCCCGGGGACTTCGGCGACGTCACCCGGATTCACGTCGAGTTCGCGCAGCAGCAGTTCCAACATGCTCTCGGTCATGTCGTCGGCGATCTCGATTCGTACCGGCGAACCGAACCGCCGGCGCGCCAGTTCCCGTTCCAGCGCTTGCAGCAGGTCCTCGTCGCGGTCCTCTTCAACCTCGTAGTCGGCGTTGCGGGTGATGCGGAACGCGTGATGCTCGACGATCTCCATACCCGGGAAAAGGACCGGGAGGAAGGCCGCGATCAGTTCTTCCATCGGCAGGTATCGGACCACGCCCGGCCCCTCGGCCGCGTCTGCGCCGCCGAGGCTTTCGAGCTCGACGAAGCGATCGACGTTGTCGGGCACCTTGACTCGGGCGAAGTGCTGACCGGGGTCGTCGGGCTGCTTCACCGTGACCGCCAGGTTCAGGCTCAACCCACTCACGAACGGGAACGGGTGCGCGGGGTCGACGGCCAGCGGGGTCAGCACGGGGAAGACCTGCTCGGTGAAATAGGTCGACAGTTGGTCCCGCTCAGCCTGATCCAAATCGGCCCACGTGACGATATAGATGCCTTCCTCGGCCAGCGCCGGTCGCACCGAATCCAGAAACACCCGGGCATGCCGGGTCGCGATCTGCTGAGTCTGCTCGCCGATGCGGGCCAGTTGCTCACGCGGCGTCAGACCGTCGGCCGAGCGGACCGACAGCCCCATCTCGTCGCGGCGCTTGAGGCCGGCCACCCGGACCATGTAGAACTCGTCGAGGTTGGACGCGAAGATCGCCAGGAACTTGGCGCGCTCCAAGAGCGGCAGCGAGTTGTCGGCGGCCAGCGCCAACACGCGCGCATTGAAGTCCAGCCAGCTCAATTCCCGATTAAGGTAACGGTCTTCCGGCAGCGGGTCGTGGATCGCGGCGGGAGTCGCAGCGGGTGGCGCCGTCACCGCCGACTCCTCTGATTGCCAGTCGACTTCTTCGGCGCGCGCCTGAGCTTCGATGTCGGTCACCATGCGATCATTGCTCATCACCCGCATGTGCGGCCAGATCCCAGGGGACATCCATGCGCAGTTGGTGCGCCGTTCACCGCTTGGATGCTTCGCTGGACCTTTAATGCTGCTGTGCGATGGCCCGCGCGGTCGCGGCCCCGACCCCCAGGCGGCGGGCGACGGCCAAGTCGGCAGGGGTGTCGACATCGCATCGCAGGCCGGGCCAGGCTCCCGTCAGCTCGATAGCGCCCGAACGACGGTGCCGCGCGGACGAATCCGGTCCGAACTGCGGGTCGAGTGTGGTTCCGAAAGCGAACAGTGCGGAGGTACCGGTCCCCAATCGGTCGGCGACGAAGCTGCGCCGATGATGTCGTGCGGCGGCGATGGCCTCGGACAGCTCCTGTGCCTGTAGCGCCGGTAAATCACCTTGCAGCACAACAACATTGGAGATATCGGGGCCCGAATCGGCTATTGCACGTTCTGCGGCGGCGATCGCGTTGTTCAGCGGGTCACTGTGGCCTTCGGGCGTCGGGTCGGCCAGCACTCCGGCGCCGAGCTGGCTCGCCGCGGCCGCCGCGGCTTCGTCGGGCGTGATGACGGTGATGGAGCGCAGCGATCCGGCGCGTGTCGCCGCGGTCAAGGTGTCCACCAGCATGGCCAGCACTACGTTCTCCCGGGTCCGCGCCGAAAAGACCGGCGCCAGCCTGGTCTTGGCGGCCGTCAACTGCTTGACGGCGATGATCAAGCCGACGTCCGGCTCGTCGGCCCGTGTGCCGCTCATGACGCCATCCTGCCAGGGTGACGGCAGCCCGGCGCTGGTCTAGGGTGTACCGGATGGCCAGCACGGAGGGTGCCGTGGCGGTGATGGGCGCCGGGGCCTGGGGCACGGCGCTGGCCAAGGTGCTCGCCGATGCCGGCGCAGAGGTGAGGTTGTGGGCGCGCCGATCAGACATCGCGCAGCAGATCAACACCACCCGATACAACCCGGCGTACTTGCCCGGTGCGTTGCTGTCGCCGAGTATCCGCGCCACCGCCGATGCCGAAGAGGCGTTGAGTGGCGTGGCCACCGTGCTGTTGGGCGTACCGGCGCAGACGATGCGGGCCAATCTTGCGCAGTGGACGGGGTTGTTGTCGCAGGACGCAACGCTGATCAGTCTGGCCAAGGGCATCGAGCTGGGCACCCTGATGCGGATGAGTCAGGTCATCGTGTCGGTGACGGGTGTGGACCCGTCCCGCATCGCGGTGATTTCGGGGCCGAACCTGGCCAGTGAGATCGCCGAATGCCAGCCCACCGCCACCGTCGTGGCATGCAGCGACTCCGGCCGCGCGGTCGCCGTGCAGCGGATGCTGAATACCGGGTACTTCCGCCCGTACACCAATAGCGATGTGGTCGGCACCGAGATCGGGGGGGCGTGCAAAAACGTCATCGCGCTGGCCTGCGGCATGGCGGCGGGTGTCGGCCTCGGCGAAAACACCGCCGCGGCGATCATCACCCGGGGACTGGCCGAGATCATGCGACTGGGGATAGCGCTCGGCGCCAAGGGGGCGACGCTGGCCGGCCTGGCCGGGGTGGGTGACCTGGTGGCCACCTGCACCTCGCCGCGTTCGCGCAACCGCTCGTTCGGTGAACGTCTGGGGCAGGGCGCGACCATGGAGTCGGCGCTCGGGGGTGCCTCAAACGGCGGAGACGGCCATGTCGTCGAAGGGGTGACGTCATGCGAATCGGTGCTCGCGCTGGCGGCCAGCTACGACGTCGAAATGCCGCTGACCGACGCCGTGCACCGGGTCTGTCACAAGGGGCTTTCCGTCGACGAAGCGGTGGCCCTATTGTTGGGTCGCAGCACCAAGCCCGAATAAGACTCAAACTGCGTTCAGGGCGGGATGCCCGCGAAAAGTAGGCCCTGGACGCAGGACGGATGCCGTGGCCGCAGGCTCGACGTGCGCGGCGGGGGGAGCGCCCACGGGAGCACCCAAAAGGCCAGGTCGGCGCTGCCAACCCGGCTCGGTAACGCCCCACCCGGTAGCCTCTCTAGGTTGTGAATGCCTCCGGCCTGCCCCCCATGACGCCGAAGCCACGCGCGGGGCGCGTGCGCGTCGCCGTCGTGTTCGGCGGCCGCAGCAACGAGCACGCCATCTCCTGCGTGTCGGCGGGCAGCGTCCTGCGCAACCTCGACCCGCAGCGGTTCGAGGTGGTCGCGATCGGGATCACCCCGGAAGGTTCGTGGGTGCTCACCGACGGCGACCCGGATGCCCTCGCGATCACCAACCGGCAGCTTCCCGGGGTGACCTCGCAATCGGGCACCGAGCTGGCGCTGCCCGCCGATCCGCGGCGAAGCGGCCAGTTGCTGTCGCTACAGCCCGGAGCCAGTGAGGTGCTGGCGTCAGTCGACGTGGTGTTTCCGGTGCTGCACGGCCCGTACGGCGAGGACGGCACGATTCAGGGATTGCTCGAACTCGCCGGTGTGCCCTACGTCGGGGCCGGGGTGCTGGCCAGTGCCACCGGCATGGACAAGGAATTCACCAAGAAGCTGCTCGTCGCCGAGGGACTTCCGGTCGGCGCGCATGCGGTGCTGCGCCCGTTGCAGTCGACGCTGGACCGGCAGGAGTGTGAACGCCTGGGCCTGCCGGTGTTCGTCAAGCCGGCGCGGGGCGGTTCGTCGATCGGTGTCAACCGGGTGTCGAGTTGGGACCAGCTGCCCGCGGCGATCGCCGACGCTCGCCGGCATGATCCGAAAGTGATCGTCGAGGCGGCGATCAACGGGCGCGAGCTGGAGTGCGGCGTGCTCGAAATGCCGGACGGCACAATCGAAGCCAGCACGGTGGGCGAGATTCGGGTCGCCGGGGTCAGGGGACGGGAGGACTCCTTCTACGACTTCGCGACCAAATACCTCGACGACGCAGCCGAATTGGACGTGCCCGCCAAGGTCGACGACGACGTCGCCGACGCGGTGCGCCAGCTGGCGATCCGGGCGTGTCGGGCCATCGACTGCCAGGGCCTGGCCCGGGTTGATTTCTTCCTCACCGACGAGGGCCCGGTGATCAACGAGATCAACACGATGCCGGGTTTCACCACGATCTCGATGTACCCGCGGATGTGGGCGGCCAGCGGCGTCGACTATCCCACCCTGCTGGCAACCATGGTGGAGACCGCGTTGGCCCGGGGCGTGGGTCTGCGCTAGCCGACCGGCCTGGGATCGATCGGCACCGCCGCGATGGTGCGGTCGATCACCTCGGAGAGCTCTTGGATGGGCGTCGGCCCCGATCCCGATGGCAGAGTCAGCGCTATGTACACCGGGCGATCCACGGTGTACCACGACCGGTCTACCTGGAACCACTGCACCCGGTCGACCACCTGGATGGGGGAGCCCACCACGAAGTCGGCCGGGCGGTCGAGCCCGCAGCGCAGCACCACCGGCTCACTGTCGGGCCCTCCCCGCCAGGCCCTCGCGCCCTCGGGTGCCGGTTGCGCCAGCGGCGCGCGCTGATAGTCGCCGAGCCGCTGCGGTAACGCCTGCTCCAGGGCCCGGCACGTGCCGTTGGCGGCCTGCGGCGCGGGCACGGCGGGCAGGACAACCGGTTGCGAGGGCGCCTCTCGGGTCGCCGCGATGACCAGGATCACGGCGATCGCCGTCACGGCGAGCGCGATCGCAGCGATGATCACCACACGCGGCGGACCATCGGAGTCGCCTGTCACCTGCCGAGCCACCTCTTGATTCTCATACACTGGCGCGGTCGAGGAGGTGACGTGCGCGACGACGCATTGGGGGCTCAGGGGGTTCAGGGACAGTCCCCGACGCTGCAGCAGCTCGGTGAATTTGCCGTCATCGACCGGCTGGTGCGGGGCCGTCGCCAGCCGGGCGCGGTCGCGTTGGGGCCGGGCGACGACGCGGCGGTGGTGTTGGGCGGCGACGGTCGCACCGTGGTGTCGACCGATATGCTCGTGCAGGATCGCCACTTCCGCCTGGACTGGTCGACACCCCATGACGTCGGCCGCAAGGCGATCGCCCAGAACGCCGCGGACATCGAGGCGATGGGCGGGCGGGCCACGGCGTTCGTGGTGGGTTTCGGGGCACCGGGTGATACGCCGACGGCGCTGGTGGATGCGCTGGTCGACGGCATGTGGGATGAGGCGGAGCGGATCGGCGCCGGCATCGTCGGCGGCGATCTGGTCAGCTGCCCGCAGTGGGTTTTGTCGGTGACGGTGCTCGGGGACTTGAACGGCCGCGCGCCGGTGTTGAGGTCGGGGGCGACGGCCGGCTCGGCGGTCGCGGTGGCCGGCGACCTGGGCCGTTCTGCCGCCGGATACGCCTTGTGGGACAACGAGATCGAGGGCTTCGACGATCTGCGCCGGCGCCATCTGGTGCCGCGACCGCCCTATGGGCAGGGTTTGGTGGCGGCGGCCGCCGGGGCCCAGGCGATGATCGACGTCTCCGACGGTCTGGTCGCCGACTTGGGACACGTCGCCGACGCGTCGGGGGTGGGCATCGACCTGTCCCGTGTTGGGTTGGCCGCCGACCACGACGAGCTGACAGCCGCCGCGGCCGCGGTGGGCGCCGACCCGTGGGCGTGGGTGCTGGGTGGTGGCGAAGACCACGCCCTGGTGGCGTGTTTCGCCGGTGCCGTGCCCGAGGGGTGGCGCGTCATCGGGCGGGTGCGCGACGGTCCGGCCCGAGTGCTTGTCGACGGCGAACAGTGGCGTGGGTATGCGGGCTGGCAGTCGTTCGGGCAGTAGGGTGGCTTAGGGTTTGCCCAGTGACTGTGTACGCGATCGCCCAGCTGAGATTCACCGACCGGGCGGCTTACGACCGCTACCAGGCGAGGTTCATGGAGGTCTTCGTTCGTCACCCGGGGACACTGCTGGCCGCCGATGAATCGCCAGAGGTGGTGGAGGGTCAGTGGGATCGCGAGAAGGTGGTGCTGATGTCCTTTCCCGACGAGGCGTCATTCCGGGGTTGGGCGGAATCGCCTGAATACCAGGAGATCTCGGCGGACCGACGCGCGGGTGCCGACACGGTGGTGCTGCTGGTGAAGGGGCTGGGATGACTGCGCGTCCGCTCAGTGAGCTCGTCGAGCAGGGGTGGGCGGCCGCGCTTGCGCCGGTCGAGGACCAGGTCGCCCAGATGGGACAGTTCCTGCGGGCCGAGATCGCGGCGGGACGCAAGTACCTGCCGGCGGGTCCGAATGTGTTGCGCGCCTTCAGTTTCCCTTTCGACCAAGTGCGGGTCCTGATCGTCGGGCAAGATCCCTACCCCACACCCGGACACGCAGTGGGCCTGAGTTTCTCGGTGGCTCCGGACGTGCGTCCGCTGCCCCGCAGCCTCGAAAACATCTTCGGCGAGTACTCCGCCGATCTGGGCTATCCGACGCCCTCGTGCGGGGATCTGACACCCTGGGCGCAGCGTGGGGTGCTGCTTCTGAACAGGGTGCTCACGGTGCGGCCGAGCAATCCGGCGTCGCATCGGGGCAAGGGCTGGGAAGCCGTCACGGAGTGCGCAATTCGCGCAATGGTCGCCCGTTCACAGCCGATGGTGGCGATCTTGTGGGGCCGCGACGCGTCGACGCTCAACCCAATGCTGGCCGAAGGTGACTGTGTCGCGATCGAGTCGCCGCATCCCTCGCCGCTGTCGGCGTCGCGCGGGTTTTTCGGCTCGCGACCGTTCAGCCGCGCCAACGAACTGTTGGCCGGTATGGGCGCCGACCCGATCGATTGGCGTCTGCCCTGACCGAGATGACGGCCCTGCGGGCGCACCGCCGTGGCGGCCCGGAGGTGCTGTTCGTCGAGCGGGCGCCGGTGCCGGTCCCCGCGGCCGGTGAAGTCCTGGTGGCGGTGCACGCCGCGGCCATCACCTTTGACGAGTTGACGTGGGAGGAGACGTGGACGCGCGACGGTGTCAGCCGGACGCCGGTGATCCCGTCGCATGAAGTATCCGGCGTCGTTGCCGAAATAACCTCCGGCGTCGCGGACTTCGCGCCCGGCGACGAGGTGTACGGCCTGATCAGATTCGACCGCGATGGCGCGGCGGCCGATTTCGTCGCGGTGCCCGAGGCCGACCTGGCCACCAAGCCGTCAACGATCTCGCACGCCGCCGCGGCCGCGTTGCCGTTGGCCGGGCTGACCGCGCTACAGGCGCTGGTCGACCATGCCGCGGTACGACCGGGGGAGTCGGTGTTGGTGCATGGCGGGGCGGGCGGAGTCGGAGCGTTGGCGGTCCAGTTGGCCGCCGGCCTCGGGGCGCACGTGACCGCCACCATCCGCAGCGATGCCGCCGGGCTGGTCCGCGGTTTCGGCGCCCAGCGGGTAATCGACGTGCGCACCGAAGCGTTCGACGAAAGTGGCGCCTACGACTCCTCTTACGACATCGTGGTCGACACCGTCGGCGGTGAGACCCTGGATCGATCGTTCGCCGTGCTGCGCCGGGGCGGACGGTTGGTCACCCTTTCGGCGCCACCGCCGGCGCACATAGCTGACCAATACGGCGTCAGCGCAATGTTTTTCATCGTCACACCCAATCAAGACCAGCTCGCCGAGCTTGCTGCGCTCATCGACAGCGGCCGGCTGCATGTGCACATCGCCGAGACGTTCCCCCTGGTCGAGGGCCGGGAGGCATTCGAAAGCGGACGGCGCCGCGACCGGCGCCCCGGCAAGACCGTGCTGGTCGTCTCATGACAGCTGCCGGAAAGATCGTCGTGGTCGGCGCCTCCGGACTGGTCGGCGCCAAGGTGGTCGACATCCTGCGGGCCAACGGGTTGGAGGTGCTGCCGGCGTCGCGGCGCACGGGCGTCGATCTGCTGACCGGCGACGGCCTGGCCGACGCGCTGGGTGACGCGCAGGTGGTGGTGGACGTCACCGATTCGCCGTCCTACGAAGACAGCGCACTGATGAACTTCTTCACCACGGCCACCGACAACCTCGTCGCAGCCGAGCGGGCCGCCGGGGTGACGCATCACGTCGCGCTGTCGGTGGTCGGCGCCGACCGCATGCCCGACAGCGGATACATGCGGGCCAAGGTCGCCCAGCAAAGCCGGATCGCTGGATCCGGCGTTCCGCACACCATCCTGCGGGCCACCCAATTCTTCGAATTCGCGCGGGGCATCGCCGATGCTTGCGCCGACGGCAACACCGTGCGGGTGCCCGACGCGCTGATCCAGCCGGTCGCCGCCACCGAAGTCGCCGCGAAGCTGACGGCGATCGCCGTCGCGGTTCCGGCTGACGGCGTCGTCGAATTCGGTGGACCGCAGCACCTTCCCTTCGCGGAATTCATCGGCACCGCGCTGACGCATTACCGGGACAGCCGCGCGGTGGTCACCGATCCCAGCGCCCGCTATTTCGGCGCCGCCTTGCAAGCGCGCAGCCTGGTCGCCGACGACGACGCGACCCGGGCGGTGATCCGTTTCCGCGACTGGCTCGCCGGCAGATAACGGGCGGCTAGGACCTGAGTTGGCTCACCATTCGCGTTTTGGAGTGAGCGCAGGCTGCACTAAAGCGGGACACCGAATCGTATGGAATAGCCTGGTGCACAACGTGCTTCAGTAATCACGTGGGCCACATGGGTACCATCGGCCGGCCATTAGGCGATTCACGCATGCGATATCGCATGTGATATCACATTCAAGAATCGTCTATTGGTCGGTCGCGCCGCACCGCCGCCATGCCACCACCAGGCACGGTGCGCACGCTCGCCGGCAGATAACGGTCCGCTAGGACTCGGGGAAGTTCACGTCTTTGGTGACGGACTTCCATTCCTCGATCGACGCCGACGTCGCAGCGATCTTGTCGCGCATGGCCTTGAGCACGTCGCGGCCCAGCAACAGCCGCAGCGGGGGATCGTCGAGTTCGGTCACCATCAGCACCGCCTCGGCCACCTTGCGCGGATCGCCCGGCAGATGATCGGCGAACTGCTTGATCAGGTCCTTGCGCGCCGCCACATCGGCGTAATCGGCGATCGGGGTGGCCGACTCCTTCATCGATCTCGTCGCCCAGTCGGTGCGGAAGGCGCCCGGCTCGATGGCGGTCACCTTGATCCCCAGTGGCCGCACCTCGGTGGCGAGCGCCTCGGTCACCGCCTCCAGCGCAAACTTCGTCGACGAGTAATAGGCGTTCGGCGGGTTGGCCACCAGACCCGTCATCGACGACATGTTGACGATATGGCCGGAGCCGCGGGCACGCATCGCCGGCAGCACGGCCTTGATCATGTCGACGGCACCGAAGTAGTTGACGTCGAACAGCTTTCGGACTTCGGCGTCTTCGCCCTCTTCCACCGCGGACAGGTAGCCGTGGCCGGCGTTGTTGACCAGCACGTCGATGCCGCCGAACGCGGCTTCGGCCGCCGCCACCGCGCCCGCGACCTGGCCGGCGTCCGTCACGTCGAGTGCCACGGCCACGGCCCAGTCCCCGAACTCGTCGGCGAAATCCTGCACTGTGTCGGCCCGCCGCGCGGTCACCACCACGCTGTGGCCCGCTTGCAGGGCGGCACGGGCGATTTCGCGGCCAAATCCGGTGGAGCAACCGGTGATCAGCCAGCGCGCCATCTCAGGCAGTCCCTTCCGGCAGACGGCGCAGATACGCCTTTCGCCGATCGGCGAGCTCGGCTGCCCGCTCCTTCGGGCTCACGCGCCGCAGGTTGGGCACCTCGGCGTCGAATCGGTCCAGCTTGACCACGCGCCCGCGAGCGCCCAGGTCCGACCGGGGACCCGTCTCGCCGAATTCGGCCATCCGCAGCGTCAGGATGCCCTCGCGCAGCCCGTCGGAGTCGATCCAATTCGCCACCCCCGGATCGATGGGAGAGATGACGTAGGTGTACGTGCCGTCCTCGTTGGCAACCGACTGCGCTTTGTTCAGGCTGCCGGTGCGATCGACGATGTCGAGCGTGGTGCCCCAGATGTTGCTCAGCGGCACGGTGAAGTATTCGGCGCCACCGTCGCTGAGATCGACCACGAACGCCTCGTCGGGGGCGAGATCGAAGCGGCCCATGACGTAGACCTGGTTGCGCATCGCGCCGACCTTGTCGGTCGACCACGCCAGGTTGAAATGGTTGGCCGGCATCTTGTACACGCCGTGGCTGAGCTTGCCGGTGAAGTCCGCGAAATAGGCCATCATCGCCGCGGTCGCCTCGGCCTGCTCGTCGAGCGTGCGTGCCGGTCTTAGAGTCGAAGCCGGAGGGCCCCCAAGCCGTTGTACCTCAAAGTAATTGGGGTCATCGCGACCCCAATCCAGCAGCACGTCGCGGATGTAGAACTCGTGCGCCGCCGGGGAGGTCTGCACATGGTTGGGGCGCCCGTTGGCGGGGTCGGCGTCGACGGTGATGGTGAAACCGCCGTCGTCGTCGACCTGCATGGTGCGGCCGTTGAGCACATCGATGGTGCCCATGTGGGCATCCCACAGCGTGAAGTAGTTCTCGGTCATGCGGTGCTCGCCGACCCGCCCGCGGATCTCGTAGCTTTCGTCGCCGGAGATCGGGATGACCCGGTAGACACTGTCGGGATTGTCGATTCCCCAACGTGATCCGGGAATGCGGCGGCCGTCCACCGGGTGCGCCAGCCGGGTGATGCAGCTGACCTTGGGCCGCAGCTTGTCCTGGTTGGACGACCACACCGCTGCCGAGAACATCACCTCGGCGAACGCGTCGTCGAACCGCTCACGCATCGCGTCGGACGCCTTGGCGCGACCCAGCCAGGTCTCGGCGACGCTTCGATAAGCGGCCTTGACGGTGGGATGCTCGATCAGGTCGAGGGCCGCCAGTTCCTGTTCGTGTTGGGACGCTGTCGAGACTGGATCGTCCATAAATCAAGGCTCCTCACTGTCCATGCCGAAAAAGCTTGTTGTACAACGTGAATCGCTCGTCGACCTGCTCAGGAAGCAGGCCGTAGTCCTGCAGCCCGTACGGCGGGCGCGGTGCTTCGCGGGGACGTTCGTCCAGCCAGCGCCGCATCGCCGCCTCGGCGTCGGCGGCCAGCGGCAGGCCGATGGCGTCGTAGACCCGGGCCACCTGCCCGACCGGATCGGCCACCGCGTCGTCGAATTCGATATCGGTGACGCGGTCAGCGTCGTCAGACCACCCGTCCCGGACCGCCATTGCCCGATCGTTGGTCCAGCCCATCCGCTGCAACCACTGCGCGCCCACCCGGTGCCGGTCGACGGTGTCGGCGTGCATCGCGTGCAGGGTCGCGTTGAGGCTGGCGCCCGAAGCGATCGTGGTGCGGGGGTCGCGATGCATGTGGACGATGTGCACATCGCCAAACCGCGCCCGCAGCAGGTCCAGATAGCCCAGGTGCGCCGGCGACTTGAGCACCCAGCGTTGCGGTTCGCAGGCGTCCATCAGACCCTGCTGCCGCTTCTGCCATTGCAGGAACTGCAGCATGCGGTGCAGGTAGTCGTAGGCGGGAGTGAAGTCCTGCTCATCAAGCCAGGATCGGTAATGGGGAAGGTGGGCGCCCGACTCGGGGACATGCGACAGGAAGGCGTCGGCCAGAAAGACTATCTCTTCCTCGGGTTCCCGCGCGTACATCGGGTGTATGGCGAAGAGGTCCGGTGCCAGTTCGCGGGATTTGGCTTCGCGCGCCTCGCTGACGGCGATGCGCGGATCGACACCGGTGAATTGGTGGTCGAGTCGGGGCGCGACCTCGACCACCTCCCAGCCGTACGCGCAGACGAACCGGGGATCGGCGGCCAGCAGCCGCTGCAGCAGCGTGGTTCCGCTGCGCATCATCCCGACGACGACGATCGGCGCGGCGACCCGCTCCTCGAGGATCTCTGGGTGGCGGCGGATCCACTCCTGGGCGCGCAACCGCATGCGCAGGCTGTGGACGATGCCCGACCGCAGGATGTGCGTGCCGATGGCGTTGAGATCAGCGTGTGGGTAGTCGGCCAGCAGCACGCCCAGCGGGCGTTCGAAGTCGCCCGGACCCCAATCGGTCAGCGACTCCTTGCGTTGCGCGTCGGCCATGGCGGCCGCCACGTCAAACGGGGTTGGACTGACCACCTGGTCAGAACTTCAAGTGGTGGCTGACGTCGCCGACCTGGTCGACGAACATGGTGCGGCTGTCGAACCACCAGACACCGTCGAGGCGGTGAAAGGTGTCCTTGTAATGCCCGGTGATGATCACCTGGAGCGGCAAATCGGGCGTGGCCTGCGTGACGCAGTAGTAGGACGTGCTGCGTGCGGTCCCGCCGGCCTCGTCGATGTCCAGCTGCACATTGGTCGTGTTGTGTTTGGTCTTGGGGGTGCCGTCCTCGTAGATGCGAGTGGCCATCTCGTACATTTCCCGCACCCTGGCGGTTCCGGCGAACACCGTCTCGGGCGGACCGTTCTCGACGCCGCAGATGCGGCCGTGCTCAAAGAGCCGGGCCACCCCGTCCAGGTCGCCGCCGTCGATGAGTTCGGCGTAGGTGTAGATCAGGTTGGTGATCGCTGTCGCGGTGTCACTCACGTCCGGTTCACTCCTGCCCGGCGGCCTGCCCGGTGGCCATACCATTAATCTTGGTGGCCGTGACGTTACCTTGGACGCCGAGCCGGCTTGGCAACCTCAGCGGCAAAACAGTCATCGTGACGGGAGCGACGAACGGTGTCGGGCTGGGCACGGCGCGTGCGCTCGCCAAAGCCGGCGCCCACGTGATCCTGGCCGTGCGCAATACCGGCCTGGGTGAGCAGCGGGCCACTGAGATTTCTGCGATGGGGGGCTCGACGTCGGTGCTCAAGCTCGATCTCGCCGACCTGTCGTCGGTGCGCGCGTTCCCCGATCTGGTCGACGGGCAGGTCGACATCCTGATCAACAATGCCGGCACTCTCACCGCGAGCCGCGCCGACACCGTCGACGGCTTCGAGATGACGCTGGGCACCAACCTGCTCGGACCGTTCGCGCTGACCAACCTGCTGCTGCCCCGGGTGCGTTCGCAGATCATCAACGTCGGCTCCGACGCGGAGCAGTGGGCGACGCTGCGGCTCGACGACCTGCACCTGCGCACCCACAAGTGGACGAGGTTGGGCTCCTACGCACAGTCGAAGCTTGCGGTGATGTTGTGGGGGCTCGAGCTGGACCGCAGGTTGCGCGCCGCCGGCTCGCCGATCGTCACCCAACTCACCCATCCCGGGTGGGTGGCCTCGAATCTGTCGCACCTGTCCGACTCGTCGCTGATGTCGTTGGCGCACAAGGCCGTCAAGGTCGTGGCCGACCGGTTGGCCAACGACATCGATGAAGGCGCCGCGCCCACGCTGTACTGCATCAGCGAACCGGTACCCCCGGGCAGCTACGTCGGGGTGAGTGGCAGGCTGGGCCTGCGCGGCGGCCCCGCGCTGATCGGTCGCTCGGTGGTCGCGTGCGACTACGACGCGGCTGCCCGTCTGGTGGCCTTCGCCGAAGAAGAGACCGGCACGACGCTGGACGTTCCCGGCCATGGGTGAACTCGACAACACCGTCGCCGTCATCACCGGTGCGGCGCGTGGCCAGGGGCGCAGCCATGCTGTCGCGCTCGCCGAACAGGGCGCGGACATCATCGCCGTGGACATCTGCGCCGACATCGATTCGATTCCCTACGCTCTGGGAACCAAATCCGACCTCGACAAGACGGTGCGGCTGGTCGAAGCCGCGGGCCGCAGGGTGGTACCCATCGTCGCCGACGTGCGCGACCTGGCACAGTTGGAAGCCGGCGTGCGTTCCGGGATCGACGAGCTCGGCGAAATCGACATCGTCATCGCCAACGCCGGGGTGGTGGCGATCGGCGACACACAGACCCACTCCGAGCCGGTGTTCAACACCATCGTGGACACCAACCTCAAGGGGGTGTGGCACACCATGCTTGCGACGGTTCCGTCAATCGTCCGCAAGGGCCGGGGCGGCTCCGTTGTTCTGGTCAGTTCGTCACAGGGCCTGACCGGCCGGGGCGGTGACGGCAGCGCCGCCATGTTCGCCTATGCCGCGTCCAAGCACGGCGTGGTGGGCCTCATGCGCTCGGCGGCGAATGCGTATGCGCCGCATAAGATTCGGGTCAACTCGGTGAATCCGAGCGGTGTCGCGACGCCGATGATCCTCAACGACTTCGTGGTCAACCGGATGCTGGAAAATCCGAACCCGGCCGTTTCCCAAACCCTGCTGCCCGGCGTGCCGCTGGTCGAGGCGCAAGACGTCACCGAAGCGGTGCTGTGGCTAGTCAGCCCGCGGTCCCGCTATGTGACCGGCGTGACGATCGCGGTCGACGCCGGGCATGTCGTCATGTGATCTAACGCGGGGCGACGATGCCGTTGTCGTAGGCATATACGATGGCGGCGGCGCGGTCGCGCAGGTCGAGCTTTCCGAAGATCCGGCCGATGTGGCTTTTCACCGTGACGTTCGAGATGCACAGTTCGTCGGCGATCTCGGTGTTGGTGCGGCCCTTACCGATCAGGGTGAGGACATCGAGCTCGCGCGTGGTCAGCTCGGCGATGTCATTGCCGCGCGGACCCGCGGCGGCCTTGCGGTACGTGGTCAGCACGCGCGCGGTGACGCCGGGGTCCAGGTAGCTGTCTCCGCCGGCGACGGCCCGCACGGCGCGGATCAGCTGCTCGGCCGACGAGTCCTTGAGCACGAAACCCGCTGCCCCGGCATGCAATGCCCCGATAGCAACTCGTCCTCGTTGAAGGTGGTCAACGCGAGCACCGGCGGTCCGCCGGCCAGTCTTCGCGTCGCTTCGATGCCATCGACTCGCCGAATCCGCAGGTCCATCACGACGACATCGGGTCGGTTCAGAGCCACCGCGGCGGGCACCTCGTCGCCGTCGGCGCATTCGGCGACAACGTTGAAACCGTCCTTGCGCCGCAGGATTCGGCGCAGCCCGGAACGCACCAGTTCCTGGTCGTAGACGAGCAGCACGGCGATCTCGGGTGATTCGTCGATCATGTTGAAGGGCACCAGAGTGGGCGCCAGCCGGTGTTGCCCTCCTGCAGGGGTATTTCGGCGACACTGACCACCCGTTGCGGGTGGGTCCGGCCTCGATCACACCGCCGAGCAGCTCGACCCGCTGACGCGTGCCCCGCAGGCCGCGCCCCGCGGAGGACTGGATGGCGGCCACCGCGGCGGGTAGCCGGTTGGTGACGGCGAGCCGCACCGATTGGTGTGAAATACTCAGCGCTACAGCCGATTTAGCATCGGCTGCGTGTTTGGCGATGTTGGCCAGCGACTCCTGGTTGATCCGGTACAGGGCTAGGCCGACCGCGGCCGAGACGCGCGTGGTGGGTCCGTCGATGCGCAGCGTGACCGCCAGACCGGCCCGCTCGAAATCCTCGACGAGGACCCCGATGTCGTCGATGCTCGGTTCGGGTGTGGTCTTCATCGGCGAGTTGTCGAGCAACCTGACGGTGCGCCGGATGTCGGCCATCGCCTGCCGGCCCAGCCGCTCAGCCTGTTCGAGTGACTCGCCCATCGCGTTCATCGCGCTGATCGCCGTCGGCGCGGACTACAACCTGCTGCTGGCGCTGCGGATCAAGCAGGAGGCTCAGGCCCCTGGCGCGGGCATCAGAACGGGCATCATCCGTTGGTGGACACGCTCGTCGTGCGGGCGCTCGTCACGCCGTCCGTCGTGGCGTTACTCGGTCGGTGGTTCTGGTGGCCACGCGAAATGGCCGGCGCGACTAGCCGCGGGTGACCTTGCCGGCCTTGATGCAGGACGCGCAGACGTTCAGCCGCTTCTTGTTACCGCCGGGACGAGTCACGACGTGCACGGTCTGGACGTTGGGGTTCCACCGGCGGCTGGTGCGGCGGTGGGAGTGCGACACCGACTTGCCGAAGCCGGGGCCTTTCCCGCAGATATCGCACACAGCGGCCATTGTTCAAGCTCCTCAAATGTTCGGGGGTCCGGCAACTCGCACGGGACAGCCCGGGGTTAACCGGGCCTGCCCAGAATACCGACTGTCCTGGGCAACCACCAAAACGCGTCCTCCTCAAGCGCGGCTAAAACGGCGGTGGATCGTCGTCGGGGTCGGGTGGGGCTGGTCCGGTGTTCGAGTATTCGGTGGTCAGCCTTCCGCAGGCTGGTGGATCAATCCCAAAACGCCAGATCAACAAATGGTTGGCGTCATACCGTCAACGCCTCCTACAGGCCGGGCAAGCAGGGGAAGACTCCTTGGCATGGCCCGACGCCGGGGCTTGGAAGCGGATCGCCCTCGATGAGCATTGGACCAACTGCGTGATTACCGTTACCTTTCACCCAGTCCGGGGAACTGGGACCGATCATCCCTTCCATAAAGTGGTGGCATATACCCATGTCCCAATTTGGCGGGTTGTTAGCCCCGCCTGTGAACGGCAACGGCATCCCCGGGCACCATTGATAGCTGCAGACATGGTGGGCGTCGTTGCACACCCCTACCGGATAGTTGAAGGCCTGGGCGGTACCCGCACCCAGCGCCAAGCCGGCGACCGCGGCAACGCCGCCCGACAGCAGCGCCGTGGCAACGATCCGCGTCAGGTTGTGAGGGGTGTTCATGGTCGGTTCCTTTCGCTCCCATATAGGAACGCATCATTAGTTTGCTGCCGACCGCTTGCGAAATTCTTGCGTCTGCTCCGGTACCGATCAGCTCCAGAATGCCTCCATCAAATGGTGGGACCGATTATGCGAAAAACATTTTAGGAGTCCTGTGACGACGGTGTCACCGATTGGCTTAACTACACTTCACCGGGACGGGCGTAGACCTGGCTCATGGTTCTCGCCTTTCACGAAGGGTTCCCGGCTCAGTCGTCGATGTGCGTCGGTGGGTCTGCGAAGGCGAGACCCCATGGATGCTGGTCAGGACCCATCAAATCGCAGCGCCTGTCGGGCACTAGGTAGGAACTGGCGCCGCTAGCCACCAAGTAGCTAGTGGTGTGTCTCCAAAATAATTGGCTGGTCTGCGTTAGACTTCGTGGGTGATGACACCGGCGGCTGCTTTGGTCATGTCAGACGGTCAACGAGAAGCGTT
>NZ_JBKQQD010000570.1:0-14600 GCF_052144515.1 Mycobacterium sp.
CTCGGGTACCTATCGAGGGCATGGCTGTCCGTAAGGCCTCTTCGGCTTCGTGCAAGGAGGGCTGCAGCAGCACGACAAGGGCCGCTGTCACGCCCGCGGCCACCCACGCCGCCGGCGCCTTGAGCGCGATCCGGTCTGTGCTGGGCATGCCCGCAGGATGGTCGGCGGGCTGGCCCGGGATCGCTGGAAAGCTCAATCGGTGGACCCATTTGCCCACCTCGTGGTCGGTCGGGCGTCCGCCGAACACTTGGATCAACTCGGGCACTTTAGGTGTTTTGACGATCCAGTTTCCAAGCACATGCAGGTCGATGAGCAGCTGTTCGGGGCTCACCGGAGCCCGGTGATAGACCCCTTCGTCGACGGTCGGCATTGCGAGCAGTTCAGTGAGGCGCTGCTGCATGGTCAGCACACAGTGTCCTTCCCGCAGCTTGTCGGGACGGGCTCTGGCCAAGCGTGCTGGACATCGATAGGGCGGAGTAGAGCTCCTCACCAACCGGTCGCACCGGTCGGGATGTGGATAGAGCCTGCTGGCGAACCAATCAAACACCGTCTGCTGCTGGGCGCACTGTGGGCATGCATCGACCAGAAAGCAGCGGTGCTCGACACAGACGGACATCCATGGCAGAAACCATTCGAGTTTTCGTCGACCGGGCCGCGCCTTCAAGCACAGTGGGCAATACCGCTGTCGGTAGATCAGTCCCCAGGGAGTGCGAGGACGACCGGTGTGACTGTCCGTCGTGATGAGCGGGGCGCCGTATCTACCCGCAATCGTCATTGAATCCAGTTGCCTTTCATCCAATGTCGTTGCTGCCGAGATAGCCTGGCGCTCTTGGGCTGTCAGACTCGTGGTCAACACCGCTCCGCGGTAACTCGCCGCGATGCCGTCGACGCCCGTCGGCAGGACCGCGTCGAGAAGTTCACCCCAGGTGGCGTCCATCCGGGTGGCCAACGCGGCCAGCCACGACTCCAGCGCCTCGCCGGGCATCGGATCGACCCGCGTGGGCAGCGACCGCTTGTTCGTTGCCGCCGACGCCCGCGGTTGTCCCTGGCAGCGTCCGTCCCGCCCCGCGAGCGGGTCTTGCGTGAGCCCGGAGTCAGTTCGCTTTACTCGCATTGCGAATCTTGACCCGCATTTCAGGTCGTTGTTGTTCGGAGGCGGCGTCGATTGGCACGCGCTCGAGCAGGTCTTGGTCGATATATTCAGCGCCGGTGCGTATCGCGCGCCGACAGGCACGATTAATCAGGGTGGTGAGCGGTCCGATGCGGCCAGAGCTGCGTTCGAACAAATAGTCCGAGCGATCGACCAACATCCCCTGGTGCTTGTGGGCCAGCACGAGTTGCTTCTCGATCGCAAGCAACAGTCGGCGCCATTCCCGGCGGTGTCCGGGGCTGTCGATCGTGAACTCGCGCAGATGTAAGGGTGTGATGCGTCGGCCGCTTTGACCAAGGATGCCGTCGGCGTAGTCACCGTCGCTGTAGAGGCCGCGTTGTCGTAGTCCGATGCCGATGAAGATGATGGTGAGTGGGAATTCGTTGCTGATGTATTTGAACTGATTGCTGATCTGCACGCTGGTGGTGCGTTGTTTGAGGAAGTGCAGGTCGTCGACAACGAGTAGCTTCGTCTCGCAGGACAGCACGCAGTCAAGTGCCCGGTCGGCGAATTGCGCGGCCGTGCCCCTCTGCGTACCGGCATGGTTGTAGAACGCGAGCATTGCGCGATTGAAGTCTTTGATCCCGGTGTTACCGGTCATCCCGACGCGGCATACTGGCCATCGTTCGTCGCCCGCCTCAGTCATGCGACCATGCCTGGCGATTTGCTCGTTGTGATATCCGTACACGTAATCCAGGATCGCGTGGGTCTTCCCGATGCCGGCGCTGCCCTCGATGCCGATAGCGCCCTTGGCTTTGTCCCCGTCTTGTCGGTTGCTGGCGACGATATCGGTGAGGTGTTCGTGTAATTCGATCAGCTGTGTGGTCTTGACGGTTGGCAGATTTGCATGCCAGATGTCGCGTTGTTCGTCGTACTCGTAGTGGGCGCTGCTTCCTAGGTTGCGCAGCTGCGTGGCCGTCAATTCGTCGGGCTGTTCCCTGCGTGGCCCCTCTGCCTTGGTCTGGAAGCCTTCTTTGCGCGACAAGGTGAGGTTGTCGAAGCTCGCGACCTTTTTGCGGACCGCGGTGCGCGCGGTGGACGTCCGACCCCGATCAGATAACTTCGGTAATTTTGTTGCAGTACAGATCTTTTCGTTCGTTGCTGGGTCACGATTCTTCGAACGCGTCTGCGTAGTACTCCTCATCTTCGATCCCCTCTTCGTCGCCGGCGTCGCCCTCGGCGTTATAGATATCGAGGTCGTCGTCGGCGGTGTGTGCTTCGACTTCCCGGGGTGCCTCGAAAGCTGGTGCTGCCAGGGCTTTTCGGCATTCAGCAATAAAGACGCGCGCATCTGGTTCGTCTTCAGTGGCAAATTCTCCGAGGAGTTCGGCGCGTTCTTTCGCCAGGCGCAGAGCGATTCGCCGCTCGACTGTGCTGCGGCCCAACCCGATACCCCATTCCTCGAGCATCCCCGCCAATGCCGCATCAGGTTCCGTTGATGTGCCACGGGCCGCCGCGAGTCGGCGGGCATACTTGACGCCGTCCTCGGTCATCGGCAGGTCGGACGGCGCATCCCTCCATAAGAGAGTGCACCATTTTCGGGTGTCTGACCGGCGCAGATAGACCCTGGTGATGTCGTCGGGGTTGACGTGTATGTGCCAGCGGCGCTGGGCTTCACCGAGATTAGGGCTATCGGTTTCGCGCAATCCGTTCAGCCCGGGGCCGTTGTACATACGACTGTTGTAGCTCACGCCGTCGTGGAGGATTCGTCGCGCGACCGGGCGTAAGAATTCAAACGCGAGGTCGGGATCTCGTGGCGCTTCGATGTAGCCGGCGCGCTCGACGCCATGCTGAAACATTTGCGCCGGGGAGAACTGGTGCCCGGACACGTCGGGGTCGAACAGGCTGTCGTGGGGACCGTGGTGGTAGACACAGGCGATCCATTGGCGGATCAACTGCTCAATCTCGTCGAGATACAACATCGCCTCGGACTCCGGGGACACTCCCCGCGAATAGACGTCGGGGCCCTTGTACCCGGGGAGGTACTGCAGCAGATCCAATCTTAGTGTCAAGAAGAACCGCTCTAAGATGCCCTTGTCGCTGGCGGTCCTCAGTCGCGCCGGCTGTATGGAGATGCCCATTCGTTGGCACACACTGTTGATGTGCTGGCTCTTGAACGGGCGCCCGTGGTCGATCACGATTGTTTCCGGGACCACAGCCGGATGCATTGTCGCGTTGGCTCGGCCTTCCAACCCGTCGACGTCTAGGAACACCGCTCGGGGGATGCCGTGCTCGGGCCACACTGCGTAGTCCGGCCAATGCGCTGGAGCTGGCAACGGACGGAACGCCTGGAACATGGTGGCCGCCACGTCGAGCGAATTCGTGGTCGGTGTCACCCGCAGACCGACGATGCAGCGGGTGTAGGCATCCATTGCCGCGGTGAGCTCTACCTTCACGCACTTCAAAGTCACCGGGTCTAGGGCGTACACATCCAGAGAATTAGTGTCCATGACCATAAACTCCCCGGGGCGGTTTGCCCGCAGCTGCCCGTACTCGCGATCGACCCTGGCCGCAACATCGCGATTGCGTGCACGGCTGCCGGTGAAGGTCGGCACCCGCCGGTCGAGTTGTCGAAGTCGCCGGTAGGCCGTTGCCCTCGACGGGCTCGGAACAACAGCAGGACCATAAGTCAGATCGAGTCGGGCTCGGGTCTGCAACATGATGTTCCTCTTGTTGGGCCGAGATGAGTTCGCGTGCTCAAACATCACCTCCTCTGCGGTAGCCAGCCAGCGGGGATCGGCCAGGCCCAATGGATCGGTACAACTCAGATACGCCAAGCCCGCTTCGCCATGATCCCGATATGCCGCTGCCCACCGTCGAATGGTTCGGTCAGACATGGCCAACTCTTTTGCTTTGGCCTCATACCGGCGCGCTAGCGGCAGATCCGGCGCGTACTGCGGGCGCGGTTCATCGCATCGCGCGGTCTCGGCGCATCCTGATCGGTATCCGGTGAGCACTTCACGGACGTGGTCAGCCTTCTCGGTCGCCGCGGCCAGCTGCCGCTCAGACAGGTTAGAGAGCAGGACCCCGGCAAGCTCGATATCGTCATCCGCGCGGGGGCCGTCGCCAATAGTGATGATCGATGCCCGCCCGGATGCCAACAGCTCACGCATCGATAGCTGGTAGCGACGCGCACCGCCACGATCCTCAACGACGACCTCGTTTCCGTGCCCTGAGGTGGCCATCTTTACGATCGTCACGGTTTCGCCGTCGTAGGCGAATGTGGTTCCCACACCCACCGGCACAGCCGCCCCCCGACGCCTGCCGTAGTCGCCTTGCCGTGTCACGGCCGGGCCCAGACGACAGTCGTTGGTGACAGCCGCTCGATGATATCCACCGCCAAGTCTTGGCGCCACAACAAGTGCATCAGCGCGGGTAGCGCAGTTCGCTTCGGATACGAAGTAGCACAAGCAATTTCGCCGATCGTAGATCCTGGCGCGCTTTCTGCCGCGCGGCGAACCTCATCGACGACTCTCTCGTGGAACAACCACGGACGGCGGTATCCGGCCAGGAATCGGATATTGAGGTACTCGGTCCTCGGGGGCTCGTGTGCCAGTTCATATTTCCAGCCTCTGGATTCGACCACGCGGCGCGTGAGGTCGAAGAGACGCGCGTACTTTGGCTTGTCCATCCGTGCTTTTCGAGTCACATCGATCACCAGGGGTTCTTCCTCACTGAGGACGAGATAGTCGGGAATGCGTGTGAGGCGCTCTCCCTCGATGGCAGCCTTGATCTGAAATGGTTGGCTGACAATACGTTTCGATGAGCGGTCAAAGTCGGCCATCAACAGCCGCGACAGCTCCAGCAATGATTCGTACCCGACCAGCTTGGCCTCGGTAGCACTCCAGTACATACCCGAGTAGTGACGTTGGCCCAGATACCAGGGAAATTCCCGCCAGGGACGGCCATCGGCCACCGCCAGTGGATCGACGTCAGTCCAAGGCATCACCCGGATCTCGCCATTCATGGCCTTGTAGGCAACGTCGACGACATCGCTGTCCGCGTCGGTTATCTCCTTCATCGGCCACCCTCGCTTCAATCACGTTGGCACCGTTGACAATCGTAAACCCGCAGAGTGGGCGCAGACCATGGCTCTAGCAGATAAAAGCCACCGTTCTATTGGTACGGAGCAAAACCGCGGATACGCGAACCGCACTTGGCTAGCGGTGCCACCACCGATTCGGCCGGCGGGCACCACAGCGTGTCCCTGATCTCGGGATCACCCCCATAATCTCACCGTCGTGTCCAAAATGACAAACAGATGACAACCCGGATGAGAACATGACAAACAGTTTGAGAATCGACAGGTTTCGCTAAACTTTTCGGCCCAGTTTCGGCGGTATTGACAGCGCCCTTGATTTGTCGTACGAATAAGACATGACAGCTGTGGTGTCTCACAATGGTTCGGTGGCATTTCAGCTCGCCACCGCCGACACCTGGCCCAATCCCTGGCCGATGTACCGCGCGTTGCGCGACCACGACCCGGTGCACCAAGTCGTCCCTCCGAAGCACCCGGAGCACGACTACTACGTGCTTTCCCGGCACGCCGATGTCTGGGCGGCGGCTCGCGACCACGAAACCTTCTCGTCCGCGCAGGGGCTGACGGTCAACTACGGCGACCTGGAAATGATTGGGCTGCAAGACAATCCGCCCTTTGTGATGCAGGACCCGCCGGTGCACACCGAGTTCCGCAAGCTGGTGTCGCGCGGTTTCACCCCGCGACAGGTCGAGGCGGTGGAGCCCAAAGTGCGCGAGTTCGTCGTCGAGCGCATCGAGAAGCTGCGCGCCGAGGGCGGCGGCGATATCGTCACCGAGCTGTTCAAGCCCCTGCCGTCGATGGTCGTCGCGCATTATCTCGGGGTTCCCGAGCAGGATTGGGTGCAGTTCGACGGCTGGACCCAGGCCATCGTCGCGGCCAACACCGCCGACAGCGGCTTCAGCGCTGGTGCCGGCGCGCTGCAGACCGCCGGTGAGGCGGTCGGGTCGATGGCGGCCTACTTCACCGGGCTGATCGAGCGGCGCCGAACCGAACCCGAGGACGACATCATCTCGCATCTGGTATCTGCCGGAATCGGCAGCAGGGGCGGGGTCGGCGACATCGCCGGCACGCTGTCGATCCTGGCCTTCACGTTCACGATGGTCACCGGCGGCAACGACACCATCACCGGCATGCTGGGCGGTTCGATGCCGCTGCTTCACCGGCGACCCGATCAGCGGCGGCTCCTGGTGGACGACCCGGACCGCATCCCGGACGCCGTGGAGGAACTGCTGCGGCTGACGTCGCCGGTGCAGGGGCTGGCCCGCACCACCACCCGCGACGTGACGATCGGCGACACCACGATTCCGGCCGGTCGCAAGGTGTTGCTGCTGTACGCGTCGGCCAACCACGACGAACGCCAGTACGGGCCGGACGCCGCCGAGCTCGACGTGACCCGTTGCCCGCGCAACATCCTGACCTTCAGCCACGGCGCACACCACTGCCTGGGCGCGGCGGCCGCGCGGATGCAGTCGCGGGTCGCGCTGACCGAGCTGCTGGCCCGCTGCCCCGATTTCGAGGTCGACGAGGCCGGCATCGCGTGGGCCGGCGGCAGCTACGTGCGGCGTCCGCTGTCGGTGCCGATCACGGTGCAGCGCTGATGCCGGGCAACAACTGGCTGGCGGCCACCCGCACCGAGGTGGCTGCCGACCGGATCCTGGACGCCGCCGAACAGCTCTATACACAGCGGGACCCCGTTTCGATCGGGATGAATGAAATCGCCAGGGCCGCAGGCTGTTCCCGCGCGACGCTGTACCGGTATTTCGAGAACCGCGAGGCGCTGCGAACCGCGTATGTGCACCGCGAGGCGTACCGGCTGAGCCGCGAGATCAAGCACCGGATCGACGGTGTTGACGACCCGCGCGAACGGCTGATCGCGAGCATCGCGGTCACGTTGCGGATGGTCCGCGAGAGCCCGGCGCTGGCGTCGTGGTTTGCCATTACCCGCCCCCCGATCGGCGGCGAGATCGCCAGACACTCCGAGGTGATCACGGCCCTGGCCGCGGCGTTCGTCAATTCACTCGGCGCTGAGGACCCCGCGACCACCGAGCGCCGCGCCCGTTGGGTGGTGCGGGTGATCACCTCGCTGTTGATGTTCCCGGGCCAGGACGACGCCGACGAGCGGGCGATGATCGAGGAATTCGTCGTCCCGGTCGTGACGCAGGTCACCGCCGGCCGATAGTCGGACCCGTGCGCTACCGCCCCTCGGGGCCGCCGTCAATAGCGTGCTAGAGCCAATTTCGCGGCCGGCGGCACGGGTCGCCGGTTTGCCAAAATATGTCCGATGTATGAAGGCGGTGTTTTTTTCCGTCGAAATTGCCGGACCGGGCCCCAAATTGGACTATGTTATGGCTCATCGGTCATCAGTTGATGGTTGGTGGGTTTGGTGCCCCTAGAGGGGAGAAGCGGCACGAGAGCGGGTTCGCGGAGATTGGGCTTCGCGCCAGCCGCCGCGATCGCGGACAGATGCCGGTGATGCAGTTACGGCGGTGCGACCGGCCGAGGAAGGGTTGTGATGCAATACCCCACTTTGCCTCCAGAGCTCAATTCGCTGCGGATCTTCTCCGGTGCGGGGTCGGGCCCGATGCGTCAGGCCGCGCAGGCCTGGGAGTCGTTGGGCAGTTCCTTACGCCAGGCGGCGAGCTCGTTCGGAAATGTGACCTCTAATCTCACGAACGGGGCGTGGCAGGGCGCGGCGTCGCAGGCGATGGCGCAAGCCGCAGCGCCATACGTGGCGTGGCTGACTGCAGCGGCAACCCATTCGGAAACCGCGGCAATGCAATCCCAGCTGGTCGCGGCCGCGTACGAGGCGGCGCGTTCCATGACGGTGCCGCTGCAGGCGATCTCGAACAACCGGAACAGCTTTGTCCAGCTAATCAGAGCGAACACCTTGGGACAGCTCACCCCGGCGATCATGGCCGTTGAGGGCTTCTACGAGGAGATGTGGGCCCAGGACGTGTCGGCGATCGCCGGCTACCACGCGGGAGCCTCGTCGGCCGCGTCGACGCTGGCGCCGCTGTCGCAGCTGATGCAGACCCTGCCCGGGATGCTGGGCGGGATGGGTGGCATGGCCGGGGGCGGCGGCGCAGCGATGATGGGCGGCAGCGGTCCGATGTCATCGGGGGCAGCGGGGGCAGTGGCACCGCCGGTATCGGGCGGCGCAGCGACAGGCGCGGTAGGGGCCAGCGCGGTAGGGGCAGGGGCAGGCGCAGCAGCCGCGTCGGCACCCGGCGCCGCCGCGGGCGGTGCGGCACCCGCCGATGCGGCAGCCGCGCCGGCCGCTGCAACCTCTGCTAGCGCTGCGGGACCCGCGCCGGCTATGGCAACCGGGGCACCCGGGGTGTCCGGGATATCAGGGACGTCGATACTTCCCGGCGCGATGATGGGCGCAATGATGGCCTCGCAGGCTGCGTCGGCATCGAGCAACGGATCCACTGGGCCATCTGGGCCGGCTGGGCCGGCACCGGCTGCACCACCCGCGCCGGTCGAGGCCGAAGCGACCGCAGCGGAACCGGCTGTGGCCGCACCGCCCGCGGAGCCGGTCAGGCCGCCGGCGGCAAAGCCCATCACGTCGGCACAGGTTGCTGCCGCGCCCTCGGCCGCGGTGCAAGCCGCCCGGCCGGCGGCGAAGGCAGCCGAGTCCGAAGGGGAAAGGATGCCCGGCGAGCGGCTGCCGATCGAGGAGCCATACCGGACACCGCTGGAAGACGTTGGCTAAGCCAAGAACTGGCGCCAAGGACTGGCGCGGCGCCGCCGTGGCGGTATCGGCTGGTCAGGCCATCCAATAGGCTTGCGCCTTAATGGATTTCTTCGGAATACCGAAGTCCTCGCGCAGTACTTTGGCAACCGCACGCGTGGTCTGCGTGTTGCAGGCGACCCAGCCGAAATGGTCGCCCGCGTCGAAGGCCGCCGAACGCACGGCCTCGAGCAGCGAGTCGCAGTCGTCCTTGTGGTCCACCCAGGTGACGTTGATTTTGGGGTCACGTCGCGCCACGGGCAGGCATTTGTCGTCGTCGCAGCACGACTGCAAAAAGACGCGCGCCGGGGCGTCGCCGATCGACTCCAGCAGAGAGTTGATCGCGGGCAGCGACGCGGTGTCGCCGACGATGACATAGCCGTGCGGCGGCGGGTCAGGGATGGCGAACTTGCTGCCCAGCACCGTCGCCTCGACGGTGTCACCGGGTTGCGCCGTCCGTGCCCAGTCCGACGCGCAGCCCTCGTGCAGGGCGAACTCGACGTCGAAGGTGTCGGCCTCGGGCTTCGGGTCGACCAGCGTGTAACCGCGCTGGTGCCCGTCGGCGAACCAGATCCGGATCCACATCGTCGGGTGCACGGGGTGATGGTCGAGCATGCCGCCGGCATCGAAGCTCAACCTCAGGTAGCGCGGGGTGATCTCGCGCCGGCCGGTCACGGTGAGCCGGTAGTCCCCGGCCCGCATCAGCTTCATCACCGTGCCCTGCCAGCCCCGCGACGGTTTGAGTTCAGTCATATGTCCTGACATCCTTCATCGGCGTTGCGCAAACTTAGGACAGGGTAACCTATCTAACTGGGGACGCGGTGTTCAGTTCGGCACCCGCGTGAAGCGGTGTAGCAGCCAGGCCAACGGGATCGTCAGCGCCAGCGTCGCGACGAACAGGTTCAGCATGGAGCCGGTGTAGACGTGCGCGCGAACCACGTAGTCCATCGCGAATTCCATCGTCACCAGATGGATCAAAAAGATCTCGTAGGAGATCTCACCCAGCCACACCATCGGCCGGGTGGCGAGCACCCGGGCATACCAGCCCTGGATGTCGGCGCCGCCATCCAGCGCCAGCGGGGCCACCGCCAGCGTGGCGATCACGGCATAGAAGACGGTCTTCCACAGGGCCTCGTTCACCGACGCCGGCGACGTCGTGGGCGCGCCCGCGATGGGGGTGGAGACGATGAAATAGCAGATGACCGCCAGCGGTATGGCCGCGAACGCGTAGCAGCGCACACCCATCGCCTGCCATACGGCCAGCAGCATGCCGCCGAGGAACCAGGCCAGGTAGGTGGGCAGCCACAGCCGGGCGCCGTCGGGAAAAAAGTGGTCGGCGTGCACCAGAACCAACCAGCCCGGGCTGATCAACGTCATCCCCGCCAAAGCGGCCAGCACCAGCTTCGGCTGCCAGCGCCGCCGGCAGATCAACACCAGCAGCAGGTAGGCGAGCGGCGGTAGCGCGACGTAGAAGGCCGCCTCTACCGCGAGGCTCCACATCTGGGTCAGCCCCTGATGCAGGTACTTGCCCAGGTAGCCGTCGGTGTAGATCTGCGTCAACGTGAGGTTGCGCAGCAGTCCCAACCAGGTGTGTCCGGGGTTCGGTCCCGCTTCCCGGAAGTGATACAGAACGTAGGCGATCAGCACGGTGATGACGTAGGCGGGCATGATGCGCCGAACCCGGTGCCGCGCATAGCGGCTCAGCGAAGGTGGCGGCCCGCCGGTGGCAGCCGATTTCACCCACGGGCGGAAGAGCAGGAAGCCGGAGAGCACGAAAAAGATCGGGACGCCGACCTCCAGCCGCGCACCGACCAGGCCCCAATAGCCGTGGGTGTATTTGCCCGTGGTGTATGCCGCGTGGGTCCCGACGACCAGGAGGGCGGCGACCGCGCGGATACCGGTCAGCGATGCGACCCGGTACGGCCCGGACGTCTGTTCGAGTCCGCCCTGCGCGTCTCTCTCTTCGGACAGGGTCATCCGGTGCGGTTTCTGCGAGGCTTGCCGCCATCGCGGTTGCGTGCCTTGTCGGATGACCGCTCCGGCCGAAGGTTGATCAGCACGCCCGAGATGCGGGTGTTTTCCAGCTTTTTCAATGTCGAGCTGGGCAGCTTGGCCGGCAGCTCCACCAGTGAGAAGTCCGGTCCGATGGCGATGTGGCCAAAATCGCTGCGATGCAGACCTCCCTCGTTGGCAATGGCGCCGACGATCGCGCCCGGACCGATCTTGTGCCTCTTGCCCACGGCGATGCGGTACGTGGTGAAGGACCGCGTGTGCGTGGGCCTTTCGGGACGGTCCCGACGTTCGTCGCGGTTGCGCGCCTTGGGCCGTTCGGGCGGCGGCTCGGGTGCCATCAGGAACGCCTCGCCGTCGCGGGACTGCAACGCCAGTGCCGCGGCGATGTCAGCCATCGGGACGTCGTGCTCGCGTTCGTAATCCTCGACCAGCCGGCGGAACAGCTCTAGCCCCGGACCGCCGAGCGTGTCGGTGATGGAATCGGAGAATTTCGCTACCCGCTGTGCGTTGACGTCCTCGACGGTAGGCAATTCGGCCTCGGAAATCTCTTGGCGCGTGGCTTTTTCGATCGACTTGAGCAGGTGACGCTCCCGTGGGGAGACGAACAACAGCGCGTTGCCCGAGCGGCCGGCCCTGCCGGTGCGTCCGATCCGGTGTACGTAGGACTCGGTGTCGTGCGGGATGTCGTAGTTGAGCACATGCGATATCCGCTCCACATCGAGCCCCCGCGCGGCCACATCGGTGGCGACCAGGATGTCTATACCTTTGGAGCCGCCTTCTCGCAGCGCGGTTATGGTCCGCTCCCGCTGTGCCTGCGGGATATCGCCGTTGATCGCTGCGGCGGAAAACCCTCGGGCACGCAGTTTTTCGGCGACCTCCTCGGTCGCCTGTTTGGTGCGGACGATGACGATCATCGCCTCGAACGGCTCGACTTCCAGCACCCGGGTCAGTGCGTCCATCTTGCGTGGGCCGGCTACCTGGATGTAGCGCTGCGAAATGTTCTCGGCGGTAGCAGTTTTCGCCTTGGAAGTGACTTCGAATGGATCGTGCAGATACTTGGTGGTGAGCTTGCGGATCGCCGGCGGCATGGTCGCCGAAAACAGCGCTACCTGTTTGTATTCCGGGGTGTCGGACAGGATGCGCTCTACGTCTTCAGCGAAGCCCATGGCAAGCATCTCGTCGGCCTCGTCGAGCACCAGGTAGTCGACATGCGACAGGTCCAGCGTTCCACGCTCGAGGTGGTCGATGACCCGGCCGGGGGTGCCGACGACGACTTGAGCGCCGCGTCTGAGGCCGGCCAGTTGCACGGCGTAGGACGACCCGCCGTAGATCGGTAACACGTTGAGCTGGCGCAGATGGGCCCCGTAGCGGCTGAACGCCTCGGCCACCTGCAGAGCCAGCTCACGGGTGGGCGCCAGCACCAGCGCCTGGGTTACTTTGCTGGTGATGTCGATTTTGGACAGGATCGGGATCGCGAAAGCTGCCGTCTTGCCGGTGCCGGTCTGTGCCAGCCCCACCACGTCGGAACCCGCCATCAGCGGCGGGATCGTCGCCGCCTGGATGGCCGTCGGTGACTCGTAGCCGACGTCGGCGATCGCCCGCAGAACTGAGGGATGAATCTGCAGGTCGGCAAAGGTCGCAGGGGATGCGTCGGGCGGATTTTCGGAGGGGGCCATTGTTCATGGAGTTTAGTGGTGACGACCGCAGCGTGGAGCGCGGCGGTTGTCGGGCACGCGGCCACGCCTGCCGCACCTGCGAGCCCGATGGCGGTACCGTGCGCGATGTGTGGTCGCTACCCTGCCGCGCCGAGCCACTGACGGGCCTGTCGGCTGTCGTATTGGTCGCTGCGACGTTGACCGGCTGCGGTTCGGGGGACTCCACTGTTGCCAAGACGCCGCAGGCCACGGCCACCAGTTCGACGACCACCTCCAGCACGCCGGGCCTGCCGACGGGGGCCGCCGCGCCCGCTGCCCCTACCAGCAGCAGCCCACCGCCGCCCGATCCGTGCGCGGTCAATCTCGCCGCTCCCACCATCGCCAAAGTGGTTTCCGAGCTACCTCGTGATCCGCGTAGCGCACAGCCCTGGAACCCAGAACCGCTGGCCGGTAACTACAACGAGTGCGCTCAGCTGTCCGCCGTCATCGTCAAGGCCAACACCAACGCCGAAAACGCCACCACCCGGGCGGTGATGTTTCATCTGGGTAAGTACATACCGCAAGGGGTACCGGACACGTTCGGGTTCAACGGGATTGACACCGCGCAGTGCACCGGCGACACGGTGGCATTGACGTACCCCAGCGGTATCGGCTTAAGCACCACGGTCAAGTTCCGATGGAACGGCAAAGGGGTCGAGCTCATCGGTAACACCCCCGGCGCCTGAACGAGCCGACAGGCGAGCGAAGCCGTCGAATTCAGCACGAGCGGCTAAGCGAAACGGCAGGCGCCTCCTAGCCGCCTATGACCCGCGCCCCCTACGCGCAAACAGCTCATCGATACACCCACCCGGACCCACCGTTACGGGGTGCCCGGTCCGCCGCCCGCACCATGGGCCGGCCGCCCCACCGTTGCCGGCGTTGTTGGTGACGCCGTCGGCGCCTTGGCCGCCGTCGCCGCCGTTACCGCCGCCGACACCGCCGCAACCGGCTGTCAGTTCAGACAGCTGGGCGCCCAGCCATCCGGTTGCGGGCATGCGGGTCAAACCCGCCCATCGTTTGCCTCGGCCACCACGAGCCCCCGCCGCCCAGCCACGGTAGGGGCGGCTCCGAACCGCCGCACCGGGTAACCACCCGGCTGATCAGGACCGCAACCGCTGTTCGCCCCGGCACCGGCGGCGCCACGCCGCCGGGCGCTATCTGCTGCCAGGTGGTGCATCAGCCAACAACGGTGACGGTCTCAGCCTTACCCAGCAGCTACGACGCCGCGTCCAGCACCGCCGCCCGGGCTGCTGGCGGTGCCGTCCACCGTGATGGCGCCACCAGTGCCGCCGGTGGCAGTGGGTCAGGAGCCGCCGTCGCCGCCGTCACCGCCGCTGCCGCTGGTTTCCGCCGTTGAGGGTGACTACGACCCCGGCCCCGCCGCCGTCGTAGCCACCCCCGGCGTCGCCGCCGCCGCCGGTGTTAGTCGGTGCTAGCTGGACTGACCGCCGCCGCCGTTGCCGCCGCCGAGGCCGCCGCCGCCGGCGCCGCCGCCGCCAGGGGCGGTGCCGCCGTTGCCGCCGTTAGTAAAGGGGGGAAGGTAGGGGCCGATGCCGCCTGCCCCGCCGGCGGCACCATCGGCGCCGGCACCCCCGTTGGCCTCGCCGCCGGTGCCGGTCTGGGCGGTACCTGCGCCGCCGCCACCACCGCCGGTGCCGTTGGCGCCGCCGGCGCCGCCGGCGCCGCCGGTGGCCGTGAAGGGGCCGCTGGTTTTTACGGCACCGCCGCCGTTGCCGCCGTCGCCGCCGGTGGCGCTGGCGTCGCCGCCCGCACCGCCGCCACCGCCGCCACCCCCGAGACCGTTAATGTCTCTGGCCGCACCGCCGCCGCCACCGGCTCCGCCGCCGCCACCGTCACCGCCGGTACCGCCGGAGTTGAGGGCGCCGGCGCCGCCGCCACAACCGTCACCGCCTGAACCCGTGGCCGCGCCGGCGCCGAAGGTTCTGGCGGTGCCGCCGGTGCCGCCGGTGC
>NZ_JBKQQD010000571.1:0-4969 GCF_052144515.1 Mycobacterium sp.
CGCCGCTGACGGTCAGCCCGGTGAGGATGCCGCCGATGTCGCCGACCTTGCGCGTCCGGGTGATGGCGTGGCTGCGGGTGTCGATGACGTCGACCACGGCACCCGAGTCCGGAGCGCAGCTGGCCACGTAGGCGATGGCACCGTCGGGGCTCAGCGCCACATCGCGGATGGGCAAGCCGATACGGATGGTCCCGACGACGCGCGGGACGCCGTCAGCCCGCAACGCGAACACCTGCCCGCCGGCCGGGCCGTTGGCGGCCACATACAGGTGCGAGCCGTCCGGACTGACGCGCACGCATGCCGTGGTGGCGCGCGGCGCGACCGGCAGCCCAACCGTCCCGACGCGACCGGTGGCGGTGTCCAGAACGGCCAGGTCGCCGCCGTCGGCGCCGTTCCTGCTGACATAGGCGCGCTTGCCGTCGGGGCTTGCCGCCAGGTCGCTGACGCGGAGCGCCAGCGGATGGGTCGCGACGACGGTGCCGGCGCGGGCGTCGAGGACCGCGATGGCGTCGTACGCCCGGGACACCGTGCTGACGAATGCCCGGCCGCCGCCGTGACCGTCCACGGCGATCGCGAACGGCTCGTTGAGGCCGGCAACCGTGCCAGTGACCCGGCGAGTGTCGGTGTCGATGACCGAGACGCTGTCGCTCCCACAGTTGGTCACCAGGAGCCGACCGCCGTCGGGGCTGACGACGAGGTCGCTGATCGGCCCTCGGTTGACCGCGATCCGGACCACGGTCGCTTGGCCGTCTCCATCGTCATGGGCGGCCTTACGGCCCTCCACCTTGCTCACGCTGGCACCGCCTTTATCTGCGTCCGCGGGCGGGGCAGGCATCGCTGACTAGGCGCGAGCCGCGCCGCCCGGATCAAATGGCATTTCGCGCCGAATGGCGCCGCTATGAAGCGAGTGTAGCGTCCGAATTCACGCCGCAATAAGCGAAATTATGCGGCGCCTGCCGCACATGGTTGCTCGCCTTATTTTTCCTTTACAAAAATATTGTTAAACCGTCGCCGGGCGTCCGGCAGCGAAGTCCAAAACCCTGTCGAAAACAAGCTTTCGAAGTCGCAGCTAACGCTGCCGCCAAAGTTCCCGTCTGCCCCTCTTGTCAAAGAATTCTCAGGATCAACACCCGAAAGAGGTAAATATCACACGCACTCAACCCGCGTGGCGGGCTATGCCGCTCTATGCCACCGGCGCAATGGCCGACACGCTGTTGACGGCCGGATAGGTGGTTGCGTAATACGACGGCGGCAGCAGTCCGATGTCGACCAGCGCGTCAGTGACCCCTTGCTGGGCACCAAGCACCAGTTGCGAACCGATGGTGGTCAGGCTGAAATTCGGGCTGGGAATGTCCGGATAAGGGGAAAGGAACACGCCCAGAGCGTTGAGCTGAGGCTGCGCCAGCGTCAACAGTTCGCCGAGCGGAGCGAAGCCGGGCAACAGCTGCGCGGGGGTGGCCACGTCGGCGTAGGCGTTCGGGTTGTAGCCCAGGTTGGCGAGCACCGTCAGATCCGGTTGCAGGAGGTCTGCCAGTGGCGTGCCGACGTAGGGCAGAGAACGCACTGGGTCCAGCAGCGGGAGGTTCTGCTTCGGAATCATGTAGTAGTGCGTGACCCCGCCGTCAGCGTAGTAGCCCGGGGACGTCGCCAGGGGCACCGCGTTCTGAATTTGCGTCGCCGTGAGGTGGGCGTATGACGGGTGCACGTAGGTGGCACCGGCGATGGCGTTGAGGTCGGCCAAGATGTTGATCGGGTATTGCGGGAAGTTGGCGACGCCGTCGTATTGGCCGGTGTAGATGGTGGTGGGATAGGGGGTGTTCGAGGGTGTCGCGCCGTAGAACGGGATGTCCAGGATCGGGATGTTGACCGTGAAGCGGGAGAAGAGCCCGCGTTCGGATTGTCGATGTCGCCGATCAGCATGAACGACAGGTCGCTGGGGCTCGGCCGTTCGAAGCTCGGCAGCGCGTGGAGAGCCCTCATCTCCAGGGTGGCTACGGCGGCGCTCTGCGAGTACCCGAACACGAGGGCTTGCGTCCCGGTGGGGAGCCCCATGATGGCGTTGTTCAGGATGAGCTCGCCCTCCGCCACCGATTGAGCCAGGGTCACACCGCTGATGCCCGGGATGTTGGCGCCCTCGGGCGTGTACAAGCCGAACGGGTTGAAACCCGTGAAGTTGGGGTTGGGCTGGATGAAGAGCCCGTTGATGGCCGCCACGTAGGACGGATCGGGTTGGGCGTTCAAGGTGCCGCCCATGATGAACGCGATCGACGAAGCGGCCGGTGTCGGCGCGCCGAGGGCGGTGGCCAGTGAGTTCGCCGCCGACCTGAGGATTCCACCGCCGATGAGCGGGTGGCCCAGCAGGGCTTGCGCCGGCGCATTGACAGCGCCCGACGCCCCCTGCAGCAGCGACACACTGGCCGCCTCGGCGCTGTCATAAAGCCCCGCACCAACGTTCAGCAGTTGCACGAACTGGTCGTGAAAGGCCGTCGCCTACGTGGTTATCTCCCGATACCCGCTGGCGTACGAGTCGAACAACGCCGCGATCTGCACCGACACCTCGTCGGCGGCCGCGGGCAGCACTCCCGTGGTCTTGGCCAACGCGGCCGAATTCGCCGCGCTGACCGCCGACCCGATCTTGGCCAGGTCCGCCGCCGCCGCGGTCACGATGTACGGCGCCGTAGTAACAAATGACATCCGTGTACCTCCGGCGGCCAGCCTCGAGTTTTTGTGTCCGTTTGGCTTCGAATTCCGTAATCGGCTAACGCGCAGGGTGGACCCTCATCGAGACGAGTGCGCCGGGCCGGGAAGGCCCGTTGAAGAATGCGGCAGACGGGATGCTACCCAAGGCGTAACGCTTTGTACCGCAGAGCTTTATCCGGGCGCGGGTGTCACACGAGGAGCTCACCCCTGCCCCGCCGTCGCACTCACAGTGCGTTGTGGTCGTACTCCCCGGTGCGGATGCGAATCACCCTGTCGACCGGCAATACCCAGACCTTGCCGTCACCGATCTTGCCGGTGCGAGCGGCGCTGACGACAGCCCCGACAACTCGCTCGGTGAACTCCTCGGCGACCAATACCTCGACACGGACCTTCGGGACGAACTCGATCTGGTACTCGGCGCCGCGGTAGACCTCGGTGTGCCCCCGCTGCCTGCCGTATCCCTTGACTTCCGCGACGGTCATACCCAGCACGCCGACGGACTCCACGGCGTGCCTGACGTCATCGAGCGTGAAGGGCTGAACGATTGCAGTGACCAGCTTCATGGCGTCCTCAGCGTCTCTAATCGCCCGCCGGCTCGGCGGGCTTGGAGGCCACTGTCTCGGCCCGCGTCGCCGCCAGCGGCTCGACCCGCCTGCCCGTGACGAGCGTTTCGTCGGGGTAAGCCTCTTCGTCGTGCACACCGACGTCGCCGGTTTCCAGCACCTCGTCGGGCAACCGCAACTTCATGAAGAGGCCGAGGAATTTCAGGATGATGAATGTGACCAGGGCATCCCAGACGATGACCGTGGCTGCGGCGCCGGCCTGTATCAGTATCTGTTTGGGGTGGTGACCGTACAGCCAACCGGAGAACGTCACGTCCGTCCCTGTGCTGCCGCCCAGGTATTCAACGATATGTGGGTCGGCGAGCACCCCGACGAGCAACCCGCCCGACAAGCCCGCCACGCCATGGGTGTGGAAAACACCAAGCGTGTCGTCGACCTTCTTGAAGAGCCTCGCCCTACCAAGCCAGTTCCAGGACATCCACACCAGGGACGAGGCAACGACGCCGATGATCATCGCGCCGAAGCTGTTGACGAAGCCGGCCGCCGGGGTGATGGCGACGAGGCCGGTGATCATGCCGTTGACGGCGCCGAGGAACGTCGGCTTGCGCTGCTTGCTCGCGAAGATGTCCCAGATCACCCAGGTGAGCAACGCTACGGCGGTGGTGAGGTTGGTGTTGAGTACCGCCAGCGATGCGTCAGCACCCGAGAAGTACGGGTCACCGCCGTTGAACCCGTTCCAGCCCAACCACAGGACGCCGGCGCCGACCGCGGCCAAGGGAAGGTTGTTCGGCACTGCGCGTTCCCGGTCACGCGCCAGCCTGGGGCCGATCACCGCGGCGGCGACGAATCCGCTTGTCCCGGCGGCCAGGTGAATCACGTACCCCCCGCTGTAGTCCAGAGCGCCCGCGTGGGACCACCAGCCGCCGCCCCATAACAGGAATGCGTTCACCGAGTAGGCGAACGTCGACCACAGCGGGACGAAGATCAGCCATACCTTGAAGCTCATCCGGCCGATCACGCTGCCAAGAAACAGCAGCGGGGTGATAGCGGCGAACACGAACTGGAAGTAGGCCAGCGTGGTTTCCGAGAAGCGGAACGACGGCATGGTGCCGTCCAACAGCGGGATATAGGCAATTTGCTGGTTGTTACTGCTCAGGATCGTCCTGGGTTTCCCGACCGCCGACTGCAGAATGCCGGGGCCCAGCTTCAGCGGCTCGCCGAAGCCCATCTTGAATCCCCAGAGCACCCACACGACCAGTACCAGCGAAAAGCCGGTGAACGCCATCAGCATGGTGTTGACAGCCCATTTCTTCTGCACGATCCCGCCGTACAGGACGGCGATGCCTGGAATGCTCATCAGGCCGACGAGAGTCGCCGCCACCAACTGCCAGGCGTTGTCTCCGGGATTTAGCCAATCGGGATAGGGCAACATAGTTCAGACACACCCCATTTCGAGCCAACCGGTTAAGTTCAGCTGCGGTGCGTAGTGACGCCGTGGGGTGAAGCGTCGAACGCAAATATTTCGGTCGTGTGTGCGGCGGTTTAAATATTCATGTCGGTTCCGGGCCGAAGCGGCACCGGCTAGCCGAACTGGGTCTGCGGGCGCGGCAACGCGGCCCCGTCGACGAGGATGTCGACCTTCTCGTTGTAGAACGCCACCAGGCCGGCGATTTGGCCGACCGCCGGCAGTGGGTAGTGGTACGTCC
>NZ_JBKQQD010000572.1:0-2676 GCF_052144515.1 Mycobacterium sp.
GTTTTCGACCACTACCGAGAAATCGCTGGTCGCGGACCTGCGCACGATCCTCGCCCCGCAATACGTCGCCCGGGCCCGCGAGATCGCCGCCCGGATGACCAAACCCGCCGAAAGCGTTGCGGCCGCCGCTGATCTTGTGGAAGATTTCGCCCGCCTCAAGCGTGTCGGCTGATCGTCGACGGCGGGCAGTCGAAGTGGTCGGCGCCGGCCGCGTCTGGCCGATTGCCACGGCATGTAGCGAACCGCGAAACACGCCGTCAAAGGGACGTCTAGACTCAGCGCCGAATGCCGGCATGCGAGATAGGGGCAACTTTGACCGTAACCGATTACGACGTCCGATCTCTATACCTCGACCTGCTTCGACGCAACCTCACCAGATACGGGATGCACGAGCGGGTGCCCGCGGATTGGTCACTGCGGCGACGCCTCCTTCTCAAAACCGCCAACGCCATCAGCGCCCGCCGCAACGGCGCGAGCCTGTTCGATCAGCGCAAGCGCGAGTTGGGTCTGGACTGGCCGGCGGAGGCCGAGACGATGATTGGAATGCAAAGACTCACCAGTCTGCAGCATTGCGTGGAAACAGTGCTGGCTGAGGACATCCCCGGCGACCTGATCGAATGTGGAGTGTGGCGCGGAGGGGCGTGCATCCTGATGCGCGCGGTGCTGGCGGCCTATGGGGATTCGACGCGATGCATGTGGCTAGCCGATTCGTTCGAGGGCGTGCCGCGCTCGGATCCCGCAAATTACGCAGCAGATAAAGGAATTAGGGCGGAACTGGCTGCCGGCATACTGGGAGTGCCGGAAGCGGAAGTCAGGGCGAATTTCGAGCGCTATGGGCTGCTCGATGACCGGGTCCGCTTCCTTCCCGGCTGGTTCAAAGACACCCTGCACGACGCCCCGATCGATCGCCTCGCCGTATTGAGGCTCGATGGCGACCTTTATGAGTCCACGATTCAAGCGCTTGACGCGCTCTACCCGCGACTGTCCCCCGGGGGTTTTTGCATCATCGATGACTACCAGGCGGTGAAGGCATGTGAGCAAGCTGTCACCGACTACCGTGCGAAACATGGGATATCCGCGGAGATCGCTGACATAGACGGGACCGGTGTGCTGTGGCGCAAATAATGAAGGCGACCCGGGTCAAGCGCGAGCCTCGCGTCAGTGCCTGAAAGCGGGGCGCCGGTGCGGATCGGCATCTTGGGCGCTTCAAGCTTCGCACCGACGACGCTGATCAACCCGGCAAAGGGAAACGACGAGGTCGTGGTGGCCGCGGTGGGAGCACGCGATATGTCCAGTGCTCAGGCCTTTGCCGCCAAACACGGCATCGCCCGCGCGCACGGCAGCTACGAGGCGCTGATCGCTGATCCAGACCTCGATGCTGTCTACATCGTGCTGCCGACCAGCTTTCATGGCAGGTGGACCCGGGCTGCGCTTGCCGCGGGCAAGCACGTGCTGTGTGAAAAGCCGTTCACTGCCAATGCCGCCGAAGCCCGCGAAATCGCCGAACTGGCCGCCACATCAGACCGGGTTGTGATGGAGGCAATCCAATTCCGCTACCACCCGTTGACTTTGCGCGTTGAGCAGATCATCGCCTCAGGGGAGCTGGGCAACCTGGACCGGGTGGACGTCGCCTTGTGCGTGTTGCTGCCGAAGTTCTCCGGCAACTGCTACAACTACTCCTTTGCCGGTGGCGCGATGATGGATGCCGGAAGCTATGTGGTCAACATGGTGCGCACGTTCGGCGGTTCGACCCCGGAAGTTGTTTCGGCGCGGGCGAAACTGCGCGATCCTCGGGTGGACCGGGCCATGACGGCCGAGTTGCGCTTCGCCGGTGGGCACACGGGCCGGCTGCGCTGTGCGCTGTGGTCGTCGGATCTGTTTCGGGCGAGCGCCAAGGTGGTGGGTGATCGCGGCGAGCTGCGTGTGCTCAGTCCGGCGGCACCGCACCTTTTCCCTCGGCTCTCGATCCGCTCGGTCAACGGAAAGCGTGTGGAGCGCTTCCCGTGGCGCGCCACCTACGCGTATCAGCTCGACGCTTTCACTGCGGCCGTGCTGCGCGGTCAACCGGTGAAGACGACACCGGAAGAAGCGATCGAGAACATGACCGTCATCGATGCGATCTATCGTGCTGCCGGCCTTTCGCTTCGTATGCCGGCCTGAACGCTAATCCGTTCGCCCAGTTGGCGCTTCGGACAACAAGCGGTGTGCCGGGTCGACTCATGGGCGGAGGTGATCGGTCGGCTCAGGTGGCGAAATGCACCTGGTCCACGTGAGTGGCCACCCGCAAGGCGTTGGCCGCGACCGTCAAACTGGGGTTCAAACCGGCGCTGGAGGGGAAGAACGAGGTGTCCACCACGTAGAGGTTGTCCACTTCGTGTGCCCGGTTTTGGGGGTCGAGGACGCTGGTTTTGGGATCGGTACCGAAGCGGCAGGTGCCGCAGACGTGGCCCAGGTTCGCGTTTTCTTTGCCACTGCCCAGGGTGAGTTTGCGAAACGGCTCCAGCACCTCTTTCAACAGCCGCAAGAACTCTGCGCGGCGCTCGATCTCACTGGCGTGTAATCGATACTGAATGCGTAGCCGTTGGCGGTCGTCCACGCTGGGCCGATCGTATGGAAGGACGCGGTTGTCCAGATAGGGTAGGTCTTCCATCATCGCGGCCAGCACCAGTCCGCCGG
>NZ_JBKQQD010000573.1:0-3086 GCF_052144515.1 Mycobacterium sp.
TGGTGACCGAGCCGAGCAGGAAGCGCCGCACCGGCCCCCTGCCGTGCGTGGGCAGCATCACCAGATCGGTCGATTGATGCTGGACCACGTCGTGGATCACGCTGCCCGGCTCGCCGCACACCGCCAGACACGAGACCGGCTGGCCGGGGAAATTGCGCTCGGCAAAGCCGTGCAGTTGTTCTTCTTGGATCGATTGGGCCTGCGCGGGAAGCTCAGGGTCGGCGATCGGGAGCTCGCTATAGGACAGCGCTTCCGGGCCGAACGCATGCACCAAGGTCAAGTCGCCCGGGAAATGCCTTAGAATATCTTTGACGCACGGGACTACCGCGAGGCATGGCTCGGAGTAATCCACCGGAAACAGAATCCGCCGGAAGGGTAACATAACCGCTCCTCCGTCCGAGAACACGCAGGTTCAGGGCCACAGATCAAGGACCACGCGCGACTGATCATAGTGGGGCAATTGATCGTAGTAAATCGGGTATGCCCGGGCGGCCGAATACGGTCGCTCCCGCCAACGCCGATCGGACGCTTCGAACGCCATATGACCCAAAGTTGGGGGATTTAGCCCATACCACCTCCCGGCTGGATGGTCTAACAGGGAAAATCCGTGGCGACCGGCGTGCTTTGTGGAAGAGCGTAACATTCGAGTTCGCACTATGTACGAGAAGGACGCGGTACGTTCATCCGCTGGGGGCGGAGTTATGAATTGGCTCAAACGCTACGGTAAGGCAGTATTAATAGGGTTAGTGGTTGCGGCGAGTTTGGCGAGCGCGCCAAAGCCGTATACCATCCATGAAAAGGCATACTATGCCGACGCACAGACCGTCGAGTTTGTAGCGCCAGGCTTGAACATCAACGTCACCGGGGCGTCGGTATCCTCGACAGGGACCATTACAGTAAACTTCACGCTGACGGACCCCAACGGTTTGCCTCTGGATATCAACGGGGTCTACACGCCGGGCGCGATTAGCCTGAGCTATATCGCCGCGGTTTTGCCCAACGGCCAGGAGGACTACACCGCGTATACCACGCGCGCAGCGGCGGCCACGGTGAGCTCACCGGCGATGGCGACCACCAACCAGCCGGGAGCGGATTCGGGCGGTGCCTTGACAACCACGGCCAACGGATATCAATACGTGTTCAAGACCACGGCGCCGTCAGGCTTTGACGCCACTGCGACGCATACGATTGGCATCTACGGCTCGCGCAACCTGACCGAGTACAACCTGGGCACCAATTACGCGAGCACGACCTACAACTTCGTGCCCAACGGATCGAAAGTGACGAACACGCACGATATCATCGAGACGGCCAGTTGCAATACCTGTCACGATCAACTCTCGGCGCACGGCGGATCGCGCCGCGGCATGCCCATGTGCGTGCTGTGCCACCAGCCGCAGCTTCTGGATCCCAACACCGGCGACACCCTGGACGCAAAGGTGTTTTTCCACAAACTGCATATGGGCGCCAGCCTGCCCAGCGTGGTCGCCGGAGGGCAGTACATCCCGTCGATCACCTCGCACGGGTCCCCTAACTATTCGACGGTGGTGTTTCCAGCCGACCCGGGCGATCCGCGGCGTTGCACGGTGTGCCACTCGCAATCGACCGGCGCGGCGCAGAAGACCGCGTATCTGACCAATCCGGGGCAAGCGCCCTGCGGCTCCTGTCATGACAATGTCAACTTCGCCACCGGCGCCAATCACCCCGGCGGCATCCAGGTCGACGACAAGCTGTGCGCGGACTGCCACATCCCGCAGGGTGACCTGGACTTTGACGCTTCCATCATGGGCGCGCACGTGGCTCCCACCGCCTCTACGTTGCTGAGCGGATTGAACGTGAAGATCACCGGCGTGTCCAACGGAGTAGCCGGAAAGACTCCGACGCTGACCTTCACGATGCTGAACACGGCCGGCGCGGCGGTGCCTTTGTCGACGCCGACCTTGTCGCTGTCGGCGACCATGACCGGCCCGACCACCGATTACGGCACCACCAATTTCGGAAGCGGCGTGACTACACCCGGCTACGTCACCGAAAGCATGACGACCGCGGCTACTTGCGCCTCCTCGGGCACTTGCACCTATACCTTCACGCACGCGATTCCCGCCAACGCTACTGGAACCTTTGGCATCGCCATTGAAGCGCGCCGGACCGACACCGTGCCGGAGCTGATCAACGGGGCTACGGTGCAAACCAGCATCGAATATGGGACGCCCAATCCGGTGACGTTCTTCTCGGTGGACGGATCGCCGTTGGCCAACCGCCGCACCGTCGTCGAGGAGGCCAATTGCAACGCCTGCCACGTGAACCTCCAGGTGCACGGCTCACTGCGCAACAATGTGCAGTACTGCGTGTTCTGCCACAATCCGAACAACACCGACGCTTCGCTGCGCAGCACCGACAAGACGCCCTCGATCGCCAACGCGCCGCCGCAGGGCATCAACTTCAACCTGATGGTGCACCGCATCCACTACGGCGTCAATCAACCCTCGACGCGGCCGTATATCATCGTCGGCTTCGGAGGCAGCACCAACAACTTCAGCGGCGTGCTGTTCCCGGGGCTAGGCCCTAGCGGCGCAGTCAACGACACCGCGAACTGCTCCTTCTGCCACGTCAACAGCTCGGAGCAGAACGACCTGGCGCTGACCGGCCTGAATCCGGTAACCGACCCGCAAGGGCCCATCAACCCGGTGCAGCCGTTTACCTCCGCCTGCACGGGCTGCCACATGGACATTGCGACGGCGTCGCATGCGCTGTCCAACACGACCTCGCTCGGTGAGGCGTGCAACGTCTGCCATGGCACCGGCGGAGCTTACGCAGTCGATCAGGTGCATGCGGAGTTCTAGCGCTCACCGGACCGGCGCAGTTATACATACGAATAGGGGACACGTCATGTTACGCTGCGCCGGTTTGATCTGGGCAGGGATCTTGCTGGGGGGCTTCGCACCGGCGCAAGCTTTCCAGCAGGCCCAAGCCCCTCAACAAGCGCCTGAGCCAGCCCCAACCTCCAAGCCAGCCCAGGCCTCCAAACAAGCGAAGAAAGCAGCGAAATCCGAGGCCGCTAAACCCACTGCCGCCGACTTCGCCGG
>NZ_JBKQQD010000574.1:0-6163 GCF_052144515.1 Mycobacterium sp.
TTTACTGGTAACCCTGCATATTCGGATCGGTCGTATTCGGTCAGACCGGCCGGCTGCAGCGGGCGGGGGAGCGCGGTAAACACGCCGTGGGTGCGAAGGAGATCGGATTCCCGCTTCCAAGTTGCCGCAACGCCGTCCAAGTCGGCTCCAGCTCACGGGTCCCAGGTCAACTCAGGAACCAGGCCGCAGTTCTGTGCGGGCACGCGCCACAAAAGCCACTTCGTGGGAAACGGCCGCTATTCGCGATTGCTTTCCCGGCAGCGTACGGCCGAGCCCAAGCACGGCTCGCCATTTGATCAGCCCGTAACAGCTACGTAGCAAAACTGGTAACGGTGCGTATTCATGCGTTGCGAGTTGTGGGGTAGTGCACTGTAGCGGTCCCACGCTCATCGGGCGAAGGCCGGCAGCACGTCGGTGGCGAAGACCTCCGCATAGGCCATGAAGCGGTCGGCCGGCAAGCCCGGCGGCGCCAACATAATGTAGTGCTCGAGCGGCGTCCGCTGATCCAGGTCCGTCAGCATGGCGATCGCTTGCTCTGGTGTCAGGATCTGCAGCTCGCCGCTGGCCTTGTACTGCTCGAGGCTCATCGGCCGCATTCCTGCCATGCCGAGTGCGTTGTCCTCGTTATTCCACTGCCCGTAGCTGTTGTTGATGTGCAGGTAGTGCGGTGCGAGTTCCGCCATCGCCTGCTCGGGATCGCGGGCGACCACAGTGGTCAGCGCGGTGATGCGCAGGCGGGCGGCGGCAGGATCCCTACCGAGCTCGCGGAGCTTGTCGACGTATAGGCCGCAGACCTCGGCGGTACCGAGATAGCCGTCCCCGTAGGTGGCGACGCGTTGCACGGCTTTTCCGGCGAAGCCGCCGATGTAGAGCGGGATGTGGCCGCGTGGCGCGGGCGGCATCAGTTTGGCGCCGGCAATCTGGAAATAGGTCCCGTCGAAGTCGACCGTTTCGCCAGCCCAGAGCCTGCCGATTATCTGCAGGAACTCGTCGAAAAGTGCTCCACGCCTCGTGAAATCGATCCCGAATGCGGCGGTCTCGCGCCGGCGGTAGCCGATCGCAAGGCCAATGTCGAGCCGGCCATCGGACAAGGTGTCCAGCAGTGCACAGTCCTGCGCGAAGCGAACCGGGTGGTGCAGCGGGGCCAGTGCGACGGCCGTGCCGATCCGCATGCTCGTGGTGCGCGCCGCCACTGCCGCCAGCGTCACCAGCGGTGAGGGCATGTAGCCGTCGTCGGCGAGGTGATGTTCGGGAAGCCAGGCACCGGCAAACCCCAAGGCCTCAGTGCCGGCGATGATGTCGAGGGTTTCGGCGTAGAGCTCTGCCGGGCGCCGGTACCACTGTGGCGGGTTACGAAAGTCGTAGAGGTAGCCGAAGGTCAACATGGTTGGCAACATAGCAACTCACTACACGAGCGCCTTTGACGAGCGGGGCGTCCTCATACCAGCAGGCACATGCGTCATCGCCAACACAGCGTCGGCCACCGTGACCCGTCAATGTACAACGCCCCGGACCATCTCGACATCACCCGCGCCGCGCCGCCGACCATCATGACCGTCGGCGCGGCGTGCACTACTGCTCGGTGCACATCTGGCACGACTCGAACTCATCGAGGCGCTGCGCGTGATCACCCAGCATATGCCGAGCCCCCGCCGCGTCGGCCCCGCGCCATGGAAGCCGATCACTAGGATTTCTGGCCCGACAACGCTTCCCATTGAATTCGAGACGCGACTTGCGAGCTAAACGTGAGCACCGAATAATGTTGTGATACAAAGTAACTCGCAGCCTTTAGCTACCGCTAATAAAGACTATGGTCAACTTAGGGCAGTCGTTCGGGCCCGAGTCGATTGCTTGGTGCGGTCCGCAGTCCCGTGCCAATGCCGCATCTGGCCCGGCCATGAGCAAATCGCTGTACGCAGCTGCACGGCGGGCCGCATGTGCGGCGCATCACCCGCCGGCAGTTTCACCACCGCAATAAACACGGGTTTTTACTGGTAACCCGCCATATCCGATTCTGCGTAATCCTCCCGAACGCAGCAGCGCATCGGTCGAGATGGGGGCAGGGGAGCGGCGCTGGTTGCCGGCATTGCGATGGCAAGTCGGCTGGGTGTCCTGGCGACGCTCCGCGGCATAGTCGTTTGCTGTCGTGCGAGTTCGTCGCGGTCGCTTAGACAAAAATCGTTAGGACAGCCCCGTCGCCTCGTGCCATCCTTCAGAAGTGAAGCAGGTGTTCTATGTGTTTCTGTGGCCGAACCTGGGATGGAGCAGGCGTTAAGCGCCTACGAAGATTCGGTCCTCACACTGGTGAATGAGTACGACGGGAAGGTCGTGCACCGAGCCCGGACAGACGGCGCCGACGGCAGGCCGCTGGAGATCCAGCTGTTCGAGTGGGCGTCCCAAGAGGCGATGGACAGTTACATGTCTGATCCGCGCCGCACCGCACTGTCTGCGGATCGCGAGCAAGCGATCGCGCGGACCGAAATCGTGCCGGTGCAGCTCAGCTAATCCGCGCTGTGTTTGCTCGTTTCGCAACAACGGAGCGAACCATGTTGCGGCACAAGGTATAACGAACTTAGCGTACTTTACTGGTAAGCCGCCATATTCGATTCCGCCGTGTTCCTCCGCAGTCGAACAGGTAGGCCACGCGAACGACCGCCGAAACCGCGAAGCGCAGGAGTTCGCTTACTTGTCAGGGTCGCTTCGAGCGCCAGCGAACAGGTGCGGGTACCGCGAGGTCAGCGGCGCTCGTCTCAGGTGGCAACGTCGGGATTGTGAGAACAACATCTGTGAGTGTCGGCGACGTCTGAAAACTGACCCCGTGTCGACGCCCGAATTTTGACCCCCTTCGACCGATTCTCGGCGTGAGCCGAGAGGAGAAGGGAGTTGTTGGCTGTGGAGGACTGGGCTGAGATCCGCAGGTTGTATCGAGCGGAGGGGTTGCCGATTAAGACGATCGCTAGGACGTTGAAGATCTCGCGGAATACGGTGCGCTCCGCGTTGGTCTCGGAGGGGCCGCCGAAGTATGAACGCAAGGCGGCGGGCTCGGCGGTGGATGCGTTCGAAGACGCGATCCGTGCCCAGCTCAAAGACGTGCCGACGATGCCGGCCACGGTGATCGCCGAGCGGGTCGGCTGGACGCGTGGGATGACGGTGTTCAAGGAACGCGTTCGGGAGTTGCGGCCGGCGTATTTGCCGCCGGATCCGGCGGGCCGCACGATCTATGCGGCCGGCGATATCGCGCAGTGCGACTTCTGGTTCCCGCCAACCACCGTGCCCGTGGGGTATGGGCAGGCCCGCACCCCGATGCAGCTTCCGGTGCTGACGATGGTGTGCGGCTATTCGCGGTGGTTGTCGGCGATTTTGCTCCCGTCACGGCAGGCCGAGGATCTGTTCGCCGGGTGGTGGCAGCTGATCCACGCGCTTGGAGCGGTGCCGCGCACCCTGGTCTGGGACGGCGAGGGCGCGGTGGGGCGCTGGCGGTCAGGCCGTATCGAGCTCACCGGCGAGTGTCAGGGGTTTCGCGGGGTTCTGGGTGCGAAGGTGGTGGTGCTCAAACCCAGGGAACCGGAGCATAAGGGCATCATCGAACGCGCCCATGACTACTTGGAGCGGTCGTTTCTGCCGGGGCGAACCTTCAGTGGCCCCGGCGATTTCAACCACCAAGTGCAGCAGTGGCTGCAGATGGTGAATGGGCGGACCCGCCGGGTGCTGGGGTGCGCACCGACCGACCGCATCGGCGCGGACCGCCAAGCCATGCTCACCCTGGCACCGGTGGCGCCGGCGGTGGGCTGGCGCAGCACGACGCGGTTGGCGCGCGATCACTATGTGCGGTTGGACTCCAACGACTGCTCCGTGCATCCGGGGGTGATCGGCCGGCGCATCGAGGTCCTCGCTGATCTGGACCGGGTGCGGGTGTTCTGTGAGGGCAAGGTGGTCGCCGATCACCAGCGGGTGTGGGCCTGGCATCAAACCATCACCGACCCCGAACACCGCGCAGCCGCCGACATGCTGCGCCGCAACCGGATCGGTGCGCTGCGGCCGGTGCGTGAACCCGATAATCAGATCAGCGTCGAGCAGCGGGCGCTGGCCGACTACGACACCGCACTGGGCATCGACCTCGGCGAAGGCGGGTTGGTGTCATGACCACCAAAACCACCCGGTCGGCCGCGATGTCGTCGAACAACCGGGATCTGACCGCCGAGATCAGCTTCTTGACCCGCGCCCTGAAAGCACCCACGATGCGCGAAGCAGTCGCCAGATTGGCCGAGCGGCCCCGCGCCGAATCCTGGACTCATGAGGAATTCCTGGTGGCGTGTCTGCAGCGCGAAGTTTCGGCTCGCGAGTCCCACGGCGGTGAGGGCCGCATCCGCGCGGCCCGCTTCCCATCCCGGAAATCGTTGGAGGAGTTCGACTTCGACCACGCCCGCGGACTCAAGCGTGACCTGATCGCGCATCTGGGCACCCTGGACTTCGTCAGCGCCCGCGACAACGTGGTCTTCCTCGGCCCGCCGGGCACCGGCAAAACCCACCTGGCGATCGGTATCGCGATCCGGGCCTGTCAGGCCGGCCACCGCGTACTGTTCGCCACCGCCGCCGAATGGGTTGCCCGACTCGCCGAAGCCCACCACGCCGGGCGACTTCAACAAGAACTCGTCCGGCTGGGCCGCTACCCGCTGCTCGTCGTCGATGAGGTGGGCTACATCCCGTTCGAATCCGAAGCCGCCAACCTGTTCTTCCAGCTGGTGTCTTCCCGCTACGAGCGGGCCAGCCTGATCGTCACCTCCAACAAGCCGTTCGGCCGCTGGGGCGAAGTGTTCGGCGACGACGTCGTGGCCGCCGCCATGATCGACCGCCTCGTCCACCACGCCGAGGTCATCGCCCTCAAAGGCGATTCCTACCGCATCAAAGACCGCGACCTCGGGCGCGTCCCAGGATCGACCACCGAAGAATGAACACCAAGGGGGTCAATTTTCAACCGTCGAAAAGGGGTCAATTTTCGGCCGCCGTTGACAGTGAGCAATGAGAGTGAGTGCGGAGGAGCCCTGGGTTGAGGTAGTAGGCACCGGATCGACGATATCGAGTCCTGCCCGGCTCGCGCGCAATCCGTCAACCTTTCGCTAGTCAGCATTACCAAAGCCCGGGTTGCCCATTTGCATCCGGACCTTGCGGGTTGGGCCGAACGTATTTGGCCCAGCTGTTCCCAGCTTCGGCGGCGTGTTTCTGGGTGACTTGGTCGCTGTATCCGAGCATGTCGGCGACCAGGGGAGCGGGTATTTCGGAGACGAGTTCCTGCAGGGCGGTGTTGCGTGAGCCCAGCAGGTTGATGCCGAGCCATCGAAGCCGGTGCATGATGGCTTGCGGGTCGAGGTGCTGTCCTGGTCGGCTGCTGGGGAACAGCCAGGGAGTTCCGATGGCTCCGCTGGCGGTGCGCAGGTTGGGCCGGTGGTGAAGATGGTAGGTCAGTTGTGAGGCAAAGGGTTCCGGCACCGGGATGGGTTCTTTTCCCAGTTCGATGCGGGTCTCGCCGTCGACTCGGGCGATGGCGGTGGCCTGCAAGGCTGCGATCTTGGTGAGCGGTTGCGCGTAGAGCAGAAGCAGGACGCCAGCGACCCGGTAGGGAAGGCTTTCGGCGTCGCCGGTGAGCAGTTCCTTGAGCCAGCCGAGGCGCTGTTCTTGGGTGATCGTTGGTGTTGTTCTGGCTTGCCGGAACCCGATCTGCACTCGGGTGTTGATCTTGCTGCTCTTGGTCCAGATGAAGAAGGTCCGGATCAGGTGGCGGGTGGTCGGCCCAGCGGTGAGGTAGGCGTCGACATCATGTTGTGTGCATTCGGCGGCGGTTCGGCCGTGGGTGTCCTCGAGCCAGGTCAGAAATTTGATCGTCTCGGTGATCTCCTGTTTCGCCGATCGTTTCGGGCCGTCGGTGCCTTGACCGGGCTTTGACTGGTTGCGGAGCCGGCGCAGGTGGTGCCAGGTGGCGAACTGTTCGACGGGTCCTCGGATCGCCGGTGAGGCGATGGTGTCCAGTTTGGCGGTCAACCATCCTTCGAAACGTGCCAGGTGTTCGTCTCGCGGGGGGAGCAGTCCATGGTGCTCCAGGATCGACCGCAGGTGGCTGATGTGTTTGCCGCGGCCTGCTGCGGTGAGGCCGTCGTGGGTGAGGGGT
>NZ_JBKQQD010000575.1:0-4266 GCF_052144515.1 Mycobacterium sp.
CGATGAGCCAGTCGCCACGATTGCGGCCACGCTCAGCGTCAGCAGGGCCACCGTCTTCCGAGTCCTTGCCGAAGACGAAAGTTAGCGAGTAGTGATCCCCGCACATCTGGTTGAACAACTGACCAACACGCTCGCTCGCGGGGACGGACGTGGACCCACGCCCGAGGATCACCTCGAAGCAGGCAACGCTCATCTCTTAGTCGTGTAACCCGACTTGGCTCAGATCAGTGTGCATCATCTGCTAACCGGCGTGTTATTCCCATGCGCCACAGTGGCCACTGGCTGCTCGGTATACGACGATTTGTCCACCTCGCAGCGACTCCCGTCCACGCCGGTCCTGGTCAAAAAATTTGGAATTTATTGTGTTCCAGTCGGTGTCGCGCTCAAAAGTCGCTGCGAGACATCCCAGCTTTTTATTTGTCAAGCAGCGACGGGTGCGCGGTGCGTCCAGGCGGTGTCTTCGTTGTAGAGAGTCTGGTGGCGTAGGCATCCGTGCAGGATTCCGACGAGCCGGTTGGCCAGAGCACGGAGGGCCTGGTGGTGGGTGTCGCCGGCGGCGCGGTGTCGGTCGTAGAGGGCGCGGGCGCCGGGGCTGCATTTCAAGGTCGCGAAGGCCCAGCGGTCGAGGGCGTCGTAGAGTCGCCGGTTGCGAACGTGGCGGGCTATGACGGCGTGTTTTCGGCCTGATGCGACGGTAAGCGGTGAGGTTCCGGCGTAGTTTTTGCGACACTTAGCGTCGGTGAAGCGGTTCGGGTCGTCCCCGAACTCACCGAGCACCCGGGCGCCGAGGATGACACCGAGTCCTGGCAGGGAGAGGTAGATGTCGGCGTCCGGGTGTTTCCTAAAATGTTGAGCCAGTTCGGTTTCCACCGTGCTGATTTGATTGGTCAGCTCCACCACGATGTTGACGATGGCGCTGGTGGCGGCCCCGTAGGCCGCGTTCACGGCCGCGGGTGCGTGGAGTTGTTGGCTGCGCAGTAGGGCCTGGATCTCGCGGGCGCGTTCATCGATACCGCGTTGGCGTCCACCGGCTTTGAGTGCCGCGGCGATCTTGCTCAGGCTCAGCCGGGCGCCCTGGTCGGGGGTCGGGGCACGGCCCAACACGGCCAGTGCATCCCGATCGCGATCTCGATCACCAAGATTGGTGAACGCCTCTAAAGCCGCGGGGTAGTACTCGAGCAACCCCGCACGCAGCGCAGCGATCTGACGGGCCCGGGTCCAGATCAGGTTTTGATGTGCCCGCGCCAGCACCTTGATCGCCTCGGCCTGGGCGCTGTCCCCATCGAGAAGACGGTGGTTGTGCCGATCGGTGCGGACCAGATCAGCCAGCACCTTGGCATCTGCGGCATCAGATTTCGCACCCGAGACCCGGTGCCGATCGCGATAACGGGCCACCGCCATCGGATTAATCGCATACACCCGATAACCACTGACCGCCAAAGCAGCGACCCATAGGCCGTGATCTTTCTCGATCCCCACGATCACCTCGCTGGGATCTTCGGCGTGTGTGGGTGGTCGACCCGATCCGCAGCATCCGCTACGTCGTCGAACCCAATGAGCACGGCATGACGTGCGACCTGCTCTTCCGCGCCACGACGGCCGATGGCGTCCTTTGGATCGATGCGGCGGTCAGTGCAGGCGGCCTTCGACAAACACACTTTCCGGGACGGGTGCATCGAGCCCTGGGGGGACGGCCCGGTTGTTCGCGGCCATCAGCTCGTCTGCGCTCGTCGCAGCAGTAACGGCCCACCCGTGGGCTCGCAGCCAGTCCGGCACCTCGGTGCGTTCCTCGTCGTAAAGCAGGTTGCCGGACTCGGCGATGTCTTTGCCGCCCAGCTTTATTGCGGCGGTCCGATACAATTCCGTCTGCTCTTCGCGGCGCGCGGAGCTGTTGGGGCTGAAGAACTCGTTGGTGAATGCTTCGATAGCGACACGGCTCCCGGGGGCGCTGAGCGACTGGATCCGGTCGAATAGCAGGTCCTGCGCGTCGGCCGTTAAATAGGGCAGCAGCCCCTCCGCCGACCATGCCGTGGGAACCGACGCGTCAAACCCAGCCTGCACCAAAGCATTCGGCCAGTCCATACGCAGATCGATGCCCACGCTTATGTGAGAAGCGATTGGGTTGACTTGGTGAGATTCCAGCGTGCCGGTCTTGAATGCCAGCACCTTGGGCTGGTCGATCTCGTAGACCACAGACCGCGCAGGCCAGGCGAGCCGCCACGCACGCGAGTCCAGACCGGCCGCCAAGATCACGGCCTGCCGGATGCCGTCACCGGCTGACGCCAGAAAGTACTCGTCGAAGAACTTCGTCCGGCACGCCGTATAGCCGAGCATCGCCTGCATCCGGTCCTCGAATTGTGGGTCGAGTTCAATCAGTTCGGCTGGCAATTCACCGTCCAAGTAGATCTGCCAGATGCCGTCGCCGGCCGCCTCGAGGAACAGGTGTGCGTACGGATCCCTGATCAGAGGATTGGCGCTCTTGGTCTCCGCAGCTCGGCCGCCGGCAACCCCTAACGCAGTCGCGCCGACGCTCTCGTTGATGTCCCACGTGTCATCGTCAGTTCTGGCCATCGGAGTCCTTTCGCTGCGCTCGGTGAAACGAGCCTGTACCAACCCTACGCGAAAAGTTAGCTGTGCTTACAAAATGGGCCGGCGAGCACTGCGATCCGTGTCGGCGTCAAATTAGCGTGCTAATCTCACCGGTAGCACGGGTCACTACCGTTTAGGTAGCACATGGTGGTCATTTGATTAGCCTTTGATGGGCGTTGTTGGTACAGGGTACGTGAGGCAGCGTGGTGATGGCCCCGCGTTGGCCGTGAGCAAGAGAACGACATGGGCGCGAGGGAAGTGATGCCAGATCTGGTGGGTGAAAGCCGCCCGCACACCTACGAGCGTGGCGGCCTGTCGCTGGGGTACTCCGTGGTGGGCGATGGTCAACCCATCCTGTTCGTCCATGGCGCGACGGCCACGGGGGAGTTCGAATGGGGTCGGCTCGCGGCTGCGTTGGCGTCCGATTACCAGTGCGTCCTGCCCGATTTGCGCGGTCACGGCCGATCACAATTCCGCGAGTCGCCCGACATGGGGCAGGCCATCTGCGCGGATCTGGGACATCTCATCGAGCACCTGGGCCTCGACCACCCCCACATCGTGGGGTTTTCTTACGGTTCCGAGATCTCGCTCATGCTTGAACTGTCAGCGCCCGGCACCGCACGATCTCTGGTGATGGTGAGTCCGGGCACCGGTCGCCCCAGCGACTACCGGGCTCCGCGTCTGGAGCACCTGTACCGCACCTGGCCGTTCGCGTTGCGCCGCCTGCACGAGACCCACCACGGACCGGAGCACTGGCGTCAGCTGGTGACTGCGCTGCATGTCGACAGCGTCGGCCGACCCGAACTCTCAACGGAAGCACTGGGCGGTGTCGGGTGTCCGGTGTTGATGGTGGCCGGGGCCCTCGACGAGTCGACACGGCGGGCCCAAGGGCGGCGGTTCGCCGAGGTCAATGCTTTGGCACGCTACGTAGAACTCGACGGCGCGGCACACGCCGTGCACCACAAATGCCCCGATAGGTTTGCAGAGGTCATCAGTGCCTTCCTGACTGAAGTCGACAGTGAGAGAGCGGGGAGCCGTGGCGCGACAGAAGACAGCTGAGCTGAAACCGGTCGTAGAGCCGGCAGAGGACTATGTGCCGAGCTGGCAGCGAGACAGTGTCGATCGATCGCTGCGCAATGCGATCGACCGGGCGCGCAAGCGCAGTGACCGGTTCGTTGACGCTGCCGTTGAACTGCTGTCCGAACGCGATGAGGGTGACTTCTCGATCCAGGACGTGGTGGACCGCTCCAGTCAGTCGCAGCGCACTTTCTATACCTTCTTCGACAGCAAAGACAGCCTGATGCTGGCCGTGTACGAGACGATTCTGCGCAAGACTGCGATGCCGATGTTGCAGCAGCGGTGCGAGGGTATTGACGATCCGGTGCTGCGGCTTCGGGCCTTGCTGGACGCATTGTCCGAGATCACCGAGATGCCGGCGCGGTTGGCGCGGGGGTTGAGTGTTCTTCACCTGCGCCTCGCCGAGACGCGGCCAAAAGACCTCGCCGGCGCGGTGGAGCCCTTGCACGCCTTCATCGTCGAACTGCTGACCGGGGTCGCCAAGGCGGGACGACTACGAGAGGACCTCGGGCTGCACACGCAAGCGGCGTTGCTGCAGGAATTGCTGCTTGCCTCGACGCACTCCCGGGTGTTGACGGGCGGCAGCCAGACCAGCGTCGA
>NZ_JBKQQD010000576.1:0-2628 GCF_052144515.1 Mycobacterium sp.
CCATCCAGTTGGCCAGGTCGCCGTTCATCGCGACCTGCATGCCTCCAAGGACAGCGACGTCTACGTGACCGCCGCGGATCATCGCGAAACTCATGGCGGAGTCGAAGTAGGACGCACCCGAAACCACTGAGACGGTCTGCTTGCCGGCGTTGATCAGATCCGGATCCACCTCATCGTCATATGGGAAGGGGCCGACGCCCAGAATGCCGTTCTCAGCGTGCAGGATGACGTGGGAGCCTTCGGGTAGATAGTCGGGAATGAGCGTGGGCAGCCCGATTCCTAGATTGACGTAGTCCCCGTCGCGCAGTTCGGCGGCGGCGCGGGCGGCCATATCGTGGCGGGTCCAGCTCATGGCATTGCCTCTCGTTGCCGGGTGGTGCGCTTCTCGATGTGCTTACGGGCCGCCTGCTCCGGTGTCAGCGCGACGATTCGCTTGACGAAGATGCCGGGCAGGTGAATGTCGTCGGGGTGCAGCTGACCGACCGCGACCACCTCCTCGGCCTCCACGATGCTGGTCCGCCCCGCCATGGCTGCCGGTGGGTTGAAGTTGCGGGCCGCGGCGTGGAATCGGCAATTTCCAGCGGTGTCGACGACCGCGGCGCGGACGAGCGCGAAGTCGGTGACGATGCCCTCTTCGAGCACCATCTCGGTGCCGCGGAAGCTGCGGACCTCCTTCGGTGGTGATGCGAGCGCGACACTGCCATCGGCGCGGTAGCGCCAGGGCAGACCGCCCTCGGCGACCAGGGTCCCGACACCGGTGGGGGTGAAGAACGCGCCGATACCGCTGCCGCCGGCGCGCAGGCGCTCGGCGAGCGTGCCCTGTGGGGTCAGCTCCACGGTCAGCTCACCGGTCAGATATTGGCGGGCGAACTCCTTGTTCTCGCCGACGTAGGAGGCGACGACGCGGCTGATCCGGTGAGCCTCCAAGAGCAAGCCCAACCCGGCGCCGTCCACGCCGCAATTATTGGACACGATGGTCAAGTTCGCGGCACCCTGCTCCAGCAGCGCCTCGATGAGGAACCACGGGATTCCAACCAGGCCGAATCCCCCGACCGCCAGGCTGGCGCCGTGGGGGATGTCGGCCACCGCTGCGGCAGGGGAATCTACCAACTTGGTCAGCGTCATGGCTGCTCCAGGTGTTCGATGATGGCCGGCGTGATGAGCCCGGGCTGTTCTGCGCTGGCCAGGTGCGCGGCATGCGGGACCACCAGCAGCCGGCCGTATTTGACTCCGTTGGTGATCTCCTCCAGCTTGGGGGGAGGGGTGGCCGCGTCGTCCGCGCCAGCGATCGCCAGAGTGGGCGCGTCGATCAAAGCGAGGTCATCGCGCAAGTCGAGCGCCGCGATGGCCTCACAACAGGCCGCGTAACCCTCGGCCGGGGTTAGCGTGATCATTTCCTCGCAGGAGGCGCGCATGTCGGGGTGGGCGTCGAGGAATTCAGTGGTGAACCAGCGCTCAACTACGGTGGGTGCGACCGCGACGGTGCCGTTGCTTCGCACGGTGGCTGCACGCCCCGTCCAAGCCGAGGCTGGCGGCAGTTGCGCGCCGGTGCACAACAGCACCAGCCGGTTGACCCGCTCGGGATTGCGGGCCGCCACCCGCATCGCTGTCATGCCGCCGAGCGAAAGCCCGACGATATGTGCTCGTTCCACGTCGAGGTGATCCAGCAGTGCGATCAGATCATCGGCTAGGTCGTCGATCGAATAGGGGCCCGGAGGGATCGGTGAATCACCATGGCCACGGGTGTCGTAGCGAACCACCCGAAACCGTTGTTCGAGATCGACGAGCTGGGCATCCCACATCCGGTGTGTCGACCCCAGCGAATTAGACAGCACCACGACGGGTCCGTCGGCGAGGCCTGTGACGTAAGCCTGGACCTGCACGGTGCTCATCGGACGACCTCGAACACGGCAGCCAGTCCCTGCCCTCGGCCGATAGACATCGTCTCCAGGACGTGGCGCGCGTCGCGGCGCGTGGCCTCGTAGGCGGCGGTGGCCAGTATGCGGGCACCGGTGGCACCGACGGGATGGCCCAGTGAGATGCCCGAGCCGTTCGGGTCGAGCCGTTCGTCCTGCGGTTCGACCTTCCATTCCGCCAGCACAGCCAGCACCTGTACGGCGAACGCCTCATTGAGTTCGATGAGGTCGATGTCGTCGAGGGTCAGCCTGGCTCGCTCGAGCGCTGCTGCGGGGGCGCTCACCGGGCCGATTCCCATCTCTCCTGGGCGGCACCCGGTAACGGACCAGGATCGCAACGCCAAAATCGCGGTCAGTCCGCGCTTTTCGGCGTAATCGCGGGTCGTGATGACGCACATCGCGGCGCCGTCGTTTTGTCCCGACGCGTTGCCCGCGGTGACTGTGGAGTGTGGATCGTGTTCGAGGCGGATCGGGCACAGCGCGGCCAGGCGTTCGACGGTCAGGTCGGGTCGGGGATGCTCGTCGCGGTCGACGGTCACGTCCGGCTTGCCCCGTCTACCCGGAACCGTGACGGGCGCCCGCTCACTGGTGAACCTTCCGGCACCGTGTGCGGCGACCGCGCGTTGATGTGAGCGCACCGCGAGCGCGTCTTGCTCCACGCGGCTGATGTCATAGATCTTGCGCAGATTCTCCGCGGTCTCGATCATGCCAC
>NZ_JBKQQD010000577.1:0-3678 GCF_052144515.1 Mycobacterium sp.
CGGATTCCGCAGCTCCCGCAACGTCCCCGGGGCTTGCTTGAGCCGTATGCCGGGACGACTGGCACGTACGGTTCTGAGGGGGGACCGCCGCAGCAATGCGGCGGTCCTACCCGACATCGTCTACTCGCGCGGCTGGGATCAGGAGAGACTGGCCTCCCCAGCGAGGCCGTCTTTGGCGTGCTCGAAAAGCGTTTGGACGAACGCAAGGTGTGCCGGTACCACGCGGAACCAGGCATCGCGGGCTTGCGCATCGCTCGCAGTGACGAACGTGGCCAGTCGGACCGTGCTGTCGGTCACGGTGATCGCTAGCTCGCCATGGAAACCCAGCGCTGAGTTCGCTTGCAGTAGAACGCGCTCGGGTGTCGAGGAAGTGATGCGCCAACCCGCGATCGTGCCCTTTGCGCCGGGTGCCAGATCGAGTTTGATCGCGGCCCACGCCGCAGTCAACTGCTCACGCATGGACTCGCTGATGTCCTCCATGATCGCGCGAGCCCACTGCCCGGGTGTGCGCTCGGTGGCGTGAGGGGTTTCGAGTACGTGTGCGTCGACGTACAGGACATTGGACAGTGTGGTGGCCGAGAGGACGTCGTTGTTGATGCCCAGTTGCCGCACGGTGGTGCTGCTTGGAGGCATGCGGGAGCCTTCCCATAGATACGTATCAGTACTGTATCTATTGGAAGTGTTCTACTCAAGTGGTTTCTTCGTGCGTGACGAACCCGGGAGAAGTGATGGCGCCACCCGTGCGTACCCCTCGCCAAGCGTGGATCGACGCGGGCCTTGCCCTATTGGGGCGATCGGGCCCCGATGCCGTTCGGATCGAAACGCTTGCCGCCCTGCTCGACGTTACCCGCGGCGGCTTCTATCGACAATTCCGCTCTCGCGATGAGTTCCTCGAGGCGATGCTGGACACCTGGGAGCGCCGCTGCGTCGATGATGTGCGCGAGCAAGTCGAGACCGAGGGAGGTGACGCCGAACATAAGATTCGCCGTGCGGGCATGCTCACGTTCACCGACGAACTCATGCCGCTCGACCTCGCCGTCCGCAGCTGGGCGCGTAGAGAACCCTCTGTTTCAGCTCGCCTGCAGAAGGTAGACAACGCCAGGATGGACTATGTGCGGGGCCTGCTGCGGTCAATGAACGTCGCACCTGGCGACGTCGAAGCCGTGGCCCTGCTGCTGTTCTCGCTCGTCATCGCCAATCAGCTCGTCGTGACCGATCACCCGGGCCAGACTCGGGGGAAAGTCATCGAACATGCCGCACGTCTGCTTCTGGGCTGAGAACCAAATCGCTGTCGAATGCGGTAAATCGCTTCTTCGAGCCGCGGATTTTGCAGACGTCAGCAACAAGGGTCGCCGGTCGCGCCGGAGCCCGATCTCTACCGGGGATACGCCTTTTAGGCGACCTCGGGAGGAATAGTCAAGACTTGTGGATCGGCGTACCCACGGTACCCAGGGGGCTAACTTCGTCCGATTCCGCTTGCTCCCCTGGATTCGGCGATCTGCTGGGCGGCCTGTGCCACCGCTTCCCACGCCGCTCGATCGGAGATTCGAAGTCCTGCCGCTCGCGCTGCCGCGGCGTCATGGCGCCGAAGTCCGTTCAACAGCAGCGCCGGGTCACCTCCATGGGTATCGAGATACTGCGCGATCTCGGTGGCGTATTGCCGAACGCTAGAGACAGGGGGACATGGGCGACCCGCCGAAAACTCGTTCGGGTAGGGGTAGCGCTCCGGTACGATTCCCGCGCCGTGCCAATCGGACCAGTACGCGGACAACGACTCCCCGGTTCCAATCCGTCGAAATGGATTGGGATCTAAGTACTGGGCGACGTCGCCAACCTCATTCTGCTGGCCCGAAAGCAAGGGATACGACGCCTTCAGAAATGCTAGGACATTCGGCAGCAGCCGGACGCCATCACCGCGTGGGTCGCTGACCGCCTCGGCCAATTCGTGCGAAAACACCTCCGTGTAGTCATCCATCGTTGTCGGTGCGTTCGCCTTAGGGAAGGGGACCGGATAACGGATGGCGCCGACCACCGCCCACGGCACGTCTACGGTGGGCCGTTGGTTCGCGAACTGCGAGCTTCCCAATGTCAGCGAGTTCCACTGGTGATAGCCGCCGGTGCCGCCGTCGTTGGTCACGCCCGGCGGAGTGAACACGACGTAGAACACCTGCTCCGTTAGGTCGACCGGATTGCGAATCTTCTTGCCCTGCAACAGTTCAGCAATTACGATGCGGACGAGGAGCCACAGGTCGGTCTTCGTCGCCGGGGTTGGCGGGTCTCCGGGAAGGAAACGGGTGTGGCCGTTGTTGTCGGTATCAGAGGATTCCTGGCTGACAGCTTCAATTGCTGAATGGTCGTAGTTCACGATTACTGGGCTTAAGAGCGATACGCCAAACTGCTCGCTTGGATTTTCCTGCCAGAACGATGCGTCACTGTCCACAGTGTGCGACACGTACTGGCTCAAGAAGCTCAGGTACGGCGAACCCACAATGTTGACGAGCGCCGCCATCACTTGATCCGGCCTGGGCGCCACGAGCCACGGTGTACCCTGCGGCGGAGTGGTCGCAGTCCAGGCCGAACCCCAGAAGATGGGACAGACGGTCACCCTGGTCAGCATCGCTCCCGGCGCGACCGACGTGAAATACTGCGTCACCGGGCCGCTGCGGCTACCCCCCACGCAGCCGAAGTTCCAGCGTTTGGGTGTAATGCCCGCCGGAGAACTGTTGGCAAACCAAATGCCGTCGGTTTCCGCCTGCAGCCGGTCCTCGACGATGCGATTCGGAAATAGTTGTCGAGGTGTTGGCATCTCGAATCCTTGCGGTTGAGGCAGTGTGACGCGCATTGATGCGATCGTCGACACTGTATCCACAGGTCCAGAGATAATCCACAGGTCCCGAGATATTGTCCACGGGTGGGTACCTGCGGATCAGCGATTTCAGGCGACCTCCGATCCAGCGTTTGACGGCTCGGCGTTTGATGTGTCTGGTGTGATGTCGATGGGTCGTTCGAGTAGCTTTCCTTTGTGGAATGTCGCGCCGGCACGGACGAGGGCGACCAGGTGCGGTGCGTTGACCGCCCGCCAGCGGGCCTGTGCGGCGTCGATGAGCTTGTAGGCCATGGCAATTCCCGAGGCGCGTGAACCCGGCCCCTTGGTGACCTTGGTGCGCAACCTCACGGTGGCAAAGGTCGACTCGGATTGGTAGTTCTCAAATGCACCCAGTGCTCGGCGGGATACTTGTAGAACTCCAGGAGTACATCGGCGTCGTCGACGACCTTGGCGACCGCTTTCGGATACTTGGCGCCGTAGTCGATCTCGAACGCTTTGATCGCCAGCTGGGCCTTGTCGATGTCCTCGGCGTTGTAGATTTCCCGGAGGGCGGCCAACGCGCCCGGATATGTCGACTTCGGCAGCGCGGCAAGCACATTGGCCTGCCTGTGCCACCAGCAACGTTGCTCACGGGTATCGGAGAACATCTCGCGCAGGGCTTTCCAGAACCCCAGCGCGCCGTCGCCGACCGCGAGTACCGGTGCGGTCATCCCGCGGCGGCGGCAACCGCGCAGCAGATCAGCCCACGACTCGGTCGATTCCCGATAGCCGTCGGTCAACGCGACCAGCTCTTTGCGGCCATCCGCGCGAACCCCGATCATCACCAGCAGGCAGAGTTTCTCCTGCTCAAG
>NZ_JBKQQD010000578.1:0-31937 GCF_052144515.1 Mycobacterium sp.
GTTCCTGGAGGCCCTCTGATTATGCCGACATCGATAAGCGAGAGTCCTTATGCCACAACGGTGATCGCGCCGATGTCGGCATAACGCGCAGGTCGGCATAATCATGATTGTGCCGACGTCGGCACAATCATGATCTGCGCCACACATGCGCCTCGATTGCGATCAGTTCCGGCGTCAACGTGCTGGCGCTGAGCAGGATGCTGGGGCACCAATCGGCGAAGGTGACACTCGACACCTACGCGGATCTGTTTGACACCGATTTGGATGCGGTGGCGGCGGCGATTGATTCAAAGTGTGCTCAAAGTGTGCTCAAAACGCGCTCACTTGGTCAGAATTGACCACGCAATAAGCCTCTGACCTGCGTCAATAGCTGCACCCGCCCGATAATGGCGGAGGGTTCAAATCCCTCCGCCACCGCCACAGTTCTACGCCTGTCACCGCAGTTAGAGGGCTTTTCTTATGCGTGGCCCGCTGTCACTGGGCGCGTTTTGGGCACAGAATGGGCACACTTCAAATCCAACGCTTCGGCGACGGCATCAAGGTCCGTGTCGAACAAGTCGGCATAGGTGTCGAGGGTGACTTCGCCACTGCGGGTTTTTGATCTGCAGCAACGCGTGACCGGGCCGGTCAGGCGCCGTTCTTTATCTGATGGCTGAAGCGAATCCAATTGCGCCGCAACACAATTCACGTCCCGAAACTCAAGTGATTCAACAGGATTGAGGCGAAAGGAGGCCGATTATCGCCAAGAAGCAGATCCCCGCCCGGCCGAAGGATACCGGGGTCAATGGCTCGGTAGATGTATTGCGACCTGAAACCCGGAGGTGTGCTGAAAGTTCTCACCATCGTGCCCAACCGGTGCCCACCACAGCGCTACGGCATCCGCGTCTACGTCAACCCGTTATTCGCCCGCTCGGCTCTGGCGCAAGAATTTCGCAAGTGGTCTGCCGCAAACTAACAGTGTGTATCAATCGTGCGAGCCGAAAGGAACCGCCATGAGACCCCCTCGCACCCTGAAGCGGATCATTGCCGGGGCGCTGCTGTCGAGCGGGGTCGCGGTGGCCGGTTTGGGACTGGGGGCAGGTAGCGCCCAAGCCACGCCCGGTCTTGCGCCGCTAGCGCATTGGTGCCCTGGCGACCCCGTGCAGCAGTTGCCGACCGGCTGGAACCAGAGTGTCTGCCACGATTATTACTGGACGGGGCCGGACGCGGGACATCCCTATTCACATCCCGTCGAGGGAGTGGCTCCTCCGCGGATGTGCGGCCCCGTCCCGTGCGGGTTGTTTCCCTAGCATGTCGCGATTTCCGCGTCGTCCCAGTTCACGGGGAGTAATTGGCGATCTATGAAACGACTCATCATGGGGCTGGCTACGGCGGTGCTGCTGTGGGGCGGTTTCGCGGGGGTGGTGGGGGCAGCTACCGCCCAGGCCAAGCCCGGTCCTGTGCCGCTAAATGCCTGGCCCGGCTGTCCAGAAGACCATCCAGCCGGACCATGTCACTGGTGTCCCGGGGACCCCCCGGTGCAGACCGGTAATCTTCGTGTGGACCCAGTACGTTGGGACGCGAGTATCTGCCACACCTACTACTACGTCTCTCCGGGGCAGGGCAATGTTTCTAGGGTGATTTGGGACGGAGATAATCCCCCAGCGCCGCCGCCGTGGCCGCATGGCCTTAATTTCTGCCCAATCCCCCCCTGGTGTCCGTGACCGAGTAGACGTTGACGGCCAGATGCATTCGTCGGCCCGTGTCCCGAGGCGCGAAAGTTCCTGTCTGGAAAGCGGTCCATGCCGCCATGAGCGTGCGCAACTGGGGGTTGCGCAACAACCGGCGATTTCCAGCGAAACTCGTGCGGACACGATAAGCAACGCGGGCGGCTAGCGCGATGCCCGCAGCATCCTGGCCGGTGCACGAATCTTGCGCGAGAAATCGCGGGTAAATTACCTCGAAAACGCAGATTCGACGAGATCCACCACGTTGCGGTCTGCGCGCCGCGGCATCGGCCACCAGGGCAGCGCACGGGACGTGACGCTCACCAAGCCGTCGGCCATGCCGTCTTGTAGCCGATACGCATCATTCAGCGGATCGGGGGACCACAGCGACGAAATGATCTGGCACAGCGCATCGACCCGGAGCAGATTGAATTCGCTGTCGTCTTCGAGTCCCATGGCGCGCAGCGGGGCCAGGGAAGGGACGCTCGTCGTGGTCTCGGCACCCAACCCAACCACTCAAATCCGAACAGCCCCTTGTCGTCTTCGAGCCGCTCCAGGCGACCGCCGTCCGCCCCGGCTATCGCATGCCCCATCGAGTGCCCGGTGATCGAAGCTCGGGTCCCGACGACTTCGAAAGGCCCGTCGGCTCCCGTGAAAGGCTCGATGACTTCGCCCGTCACTCCGCCGGGAAACCGATAAACGATGTTGACGGCGCCTCCGCGTGACCAACGACAGTGTGCGCTGCGCACGAGGGGAAAGCCGAGCCATGACCTCAGCAGCGCCAAGGCGTGGTACCTGTAGCCCATGTCCAGGCGAATACGTACGACGTCGCCAACGGCTTCCGCGGCGATTGCCTTCCCGACGAGGCGGAACTGTGGCAGGTTCATGAAATCCTCGGCCACCCGGACCGTGCGCCACTGCCGATAGAGGCCGAGCTGCCGAAGGTCCCCCCAGCGAACGGCGGCTGGCGTGTCCATGAGGACAGCGGCGCCCGGGGCCAGATGCGCCGTGGCGCGCAGCACCGCCAGATTGCTGGTGGGCGTGACCGACACCATCACCGCGTCGACGTCGCCCGGCCGCAACGACCGCAGATCCTCAACGGCGCCCACACCAAAGGGCTCTCCGGCCTCGCGCGCATGAGCGATGTTTCGCGAGTGGACCCCCAGGACCCCGACATCGGAGTCCAACAGTTTGAGCGCGGGTAGGAATGAGTTCCGGACTCGGTATCCCGAGCCGATGATCAGCACTCGCACTCGACGGTTTGTGGGAGTGGGTGATGTCAGCTCGGGCGCTCCTTCCGCGTTTACGCCACCGAACCTACGAACGCGACCCGGCGAGGCTCAGCAGTTTACGACTAGCCGCTTGTAGACGTTCGTAGGCGACGGCCGGCCCGGTGAGCGTGTTCTTGCTCGTCGGGGGCATTAACCGGGCCTCAACTGGGTCGCTTGAATCGGCAAGTGGCTCTGATGTTCCCACCCGTCGCTCGTCCACGAGCGCCTGCAGAACCGGGTCATCCAGCTTCAACCACGCAGCCTTGAATTCGTCCGTCCCGATCAGCTCGTTCGCCAACTCAGCCGGCTGGAACGAAATCTTCAAAATCCTTCGACGCCGCGGGCCCCGATTCGGCGCGGCCCGATGGTAGAAGCAACGATTCCAAATCGCGGCTGTGCTCACCGGCCCTACCATCTGAACAATGTCACTGCCGGCTCTTAGCCGGTCAGCCGAATTCAGTGCGAATTCGAAAGCGCCATCGTCATCACCGACCGGCGACAAGAGAATGAAGATGCTGATAAAGTCCGGGGCATTCGTCTTAAAGTCTTTCAGCGTGTCGTAATCCCTGTGCCAACCGTCGAGCCGCTCTTCATTGATGTGCGACTTTGTTTGTCCGCCCGCGGTTCGTAGCAATGGCAGTGGTACAGCAGTGCAGAAGGATGAACGCTGGCGATGAGTCGGCGCGCAGGCTCGCTGAACATTTCGCGGAAAACCCCACGTCAACGAGTTGGTCGGGGCCAAGCACCGCGCGCGGCTGGTCTTCAATCGCCGCGAACAAAGAATCCACTCGCTGATTCCATGACTCGACGTGTTCGACAGGCCAGAGGCCAGTGAGATCAGCGATACCCTCTTGAGCAAGAACATCCGGGAGCGTGCGAGTCTCCATTATTGCGTCCAAATCCCCGCCATCGATATTTCATTTCCACAGCTAGCTAGCCGACACATTGGTCGCACTGTGGGCGTCACCCTGCAGGCTACGGCATCGACGGCCCGGTCGACGGCGAATACCGGAACATTGGGCGACCATCGGGAGGTTTCCGGATCTCGTCCTGGTATTGGGTCGGCGCGGGTTGCGGTCCTGCGAGGCGGCCGTGTTGTGCGTTCCGGTCCGGTCCTGAAGCGCGGGTGCTCGATGTTTGCTGCTTTAAGGCTGGTTAACCGACGGGCCCGCCGGTCAGACTCCGGACCGTTTGAATTTCGCTGTCCCGATAGGGCCGTCCGTCGGGTAGTACGAGGTCGTGAAACCACACTTTCGGGGGCGCGGCGTATGGGTGGTCCCACGAATCCCACGGGAAATATGTCTGGGTCTTTCCCGCGACGAACCCCCAATTGAAGGCGCCAACGTTATGGCGCTTCGCGACAGGCAGGATTCCCTCGACGGTGCTGCCCTGGGGCCGGGCCATGTACTCGGTGCAAATGATCGGCCGCCCCAGTGGGCTGAGCTCACCGATCCGGGACTCGAAGGCAGCGGGTTCGGCATAGGAGTGAAATGTGATCACATCGGCATTGCCGAGTTGAATATCACTGATTGCGCTGCGGCCCTGCTGCTCTCCCCACTTGCCTTGCCACACGCCACTTGTCAGCGGTTGATTCGGATCAACCGAACGCGCCCACTGAAACACTTGGGGGAGCAGGTCTGCGACAAGCTGCAGCTTGTCTTTCCGCTCAACCTTCTGATACACGTGCGCGGGATTGTCGGGTTCATTCCACAGGTCCCAACCCAAAACACGTTCATCACTGCGGAATTGGGTCAACACTCCTGTGACGTAGTCGCGCAGAACACGGGTGTAGCCAGGGTCGCCAAGGCGTTCGGCGCCGGGGCTCTGCACCCAGCCCGAGTTATGGATACCGGGCCTGGGCGCGCGTTGCGGACCCAGCTTAGGGAACGGGTCCCAACACGAGTCGAAGAACACAAACAACGGCTTGATGCCGTGCCGCGCCGCCATGGAGACGAACTGCGCCAGACGCAACTGGAATCCCCGGGCATCCTGGGCCCAGAGCAAATCATGGAGAAAGACCCGCACGCTGTTGAGCCCGGCTGACCGGGCCCAGCCCAGCTCTGTGTCGATGCGTCGCGGGTCAATGGTGTTGGACTGAAACATCTCGAGCTGATTGATGGCACTCGAGGTGATGAAGTTCGCGCCGACGAGCCATCCCTGCGCTTGATACCAGCGATTGGCCCGGTCGGGGGACCACCGGCTTGCTTCCCCAGAGGCGCGGGGTGGTTCCGCGGAGGCGCGAGGTCCTTGGGCCAGTGCAGTACCCGCCGCGAGCAGCAGTGGCAGCTTCAGGACCGTTCGGCGGTACACGAGCTGACGATAAGTTGCCGGGGGCTATGTTCCCGGTATTTGCTCAGCGCGTCGTTATGGCTAGATCCTGAGAATTGTTACCCGTTGTCACTCAGCGGTATTCGGCGCGGTGCCACCACGTCCGGCAGGCTGAGATGCCCGGAGCGGGGTACCGGCTGTTCTAACGCAGCTTTCGGCCGTAGTTGTCTTTGACGCTTCCGGTGAACATCATGATCGCGTCAACAAGCGCCCAGACGCCGACACCCAGCAAGATCGGAAACCCGAAGAGGCAGAACAAGGTGGTGATGAATCCGAACAGCCCCAGGCACAGTTGCAGGACGGCGATCTGAGTCGAGTCGATATAGAAGCGGCCGATGCCGAAAACGCCGAGGAAGAGCTGCAGGAGGCCGGCGGTCATGGCGGACTTATCCGAGAGGGGCACCCCCGTGGCCGGGTCGCGACCGAATGGTGCTTGGGGATCGGCTCCGTAGCCTGGCGAGGGATAGCCCGGGTACGGATAAGGCTGATTGGCCGGGTAGGGGTACTGCTGCGGGTAACCGGGCTGGGGCGGATACCCCGGCGCCGGACCCTGTGGATTCCGAGGGTGCGGATTTGGTCCATAACCTGGCGGCTGGCTGCTCCAGGGCGGCTCCTCGGACGGGTTTCCGGGTTGGTTTGGTGTCACCATGGCTTAAGTTAACCCCGTTGTCTCGGCGTTGGGTTACCGCTGCTGCGGGTGCGGCTGTGGCTGCGGCTGTGGGGCGCCGCCGTAACCCAATTGGGACGCGGTGAAGCGAGCGGCGTCGGTGACCGGCACAGCCTGCACCGCGGTGCCATAAGCGCAGATCTCGGTCCATGCGTCGCCGATCTCGGTCGTGTCGAACCGCATAGCAACGATCGCGTTGCCGCCCTTGTTACGCGCCTCGTTGATCAGCCGCGCCATCGCCTCGTTGCGGCTTTCAGCGAGGTTCTTGGTCATGCCCTGCAACTCGCCGCCGAACATCGACTTGAAGCCGGCGCCGAACTGGGAGAAGGCATTTCGTGACCGGACGGTGAGCCCGAACACTTCGCCACACACGCGTTGGATCTCCCAACCGGGAATGTCATTGGTAGTGACGACGAGCACCGGACGACCTTTCTGCCGAGCTGAGAAATCGGTTGGTTATCGCTGCAGGGTACCGCCCCGACCGGCTGTGGATATATTCGACGAAGCGAACGACGAGGAGGTCGAGTGGGTTCTGCGGTGGACGACATCGACTTCGACGACCTGACGTCGCCCGAGCTGACCGATATTCAGCGTCAGATCCTGGAGTTCACCGAAGCCAAACCCGTCGAATTCGACGTCGATCGGATGCTTGCCGAAGCCAGAGACCAGGCGGGGCAGGCAGGTGTGGGTGACGACCTGGACGACACCGACGGCTTCGCTGGCCGGCTGGGTGCGCACGTGGCCGCGATCGAAGCCGACGAAGGCCTGACCCAACTCACTCGCTCGTCGTTGCGGCAACGAGTGGTTCGACTACTGCGCAACCGGCTGTCGCTGACCGACCTTATCAAGCGGTATCCCGAGATCGAGTCGATCGCGATCGACAAGCCCTTCATTGTCGTCGGGATGCCGCGATCGGGCACCACTCACCTGGCGAATCTGATCGCGGCTGATCCCCGTCGGCGCGCGCTGCCCTATTGGGAAAGCCAGGATCCGATACCGGCGCTGGGCCAAGGCCCCGACATCTTCGGAGTCGACCCCCGCTACGCGCGAGCCAAGGCCGAACACGACGCACTCATGGTCAGCGCGCCTGTGGTGGCCGCGATGCACGATCGTTTTCCCGAAGCGATCGAGGAAGAGGTCGAACTCCTCGACCTGGATATGGCCGCCTATGTTCTGGAATGGCATGCGCGCGTGCCTAACTGGCGCGACTACTACCTGGGGCTCGACCAGACCCGGCACTACGCGTATATGAAGAAAGTGCTGCAGGCGTTGACATTTCTGCGCGGCCCGCGGACCTGGGTTCTCAAGAGTCCCCAGCACTGTGAGCAACTCGGCCCATTGATGGCCACCTTCCCGGACGCGACGGTGGCCTTCACACACCGCGATCCCGTCGCGGTGGTCCAGTCGGCAATCACGATGATGGCCTATTCCGACCGATTGCGCCGGACCAGCATCGACCCGGACTGGCTACTGGACTACTGGAGCGACCGCGTGCACCGACTGCTCAGCGCCTGCGTGCGCGACCGCGATCTGGTGCCGGCCGAACGTAGCCTCGACATCAGCTTCCACCACCTGAACGGCAACGAAATGCCGCTGCTGGAAGAGCTTTACCAACGTGGCGGCGTCGAATTGACAACCAAGGCGCGCGCACGCTTCCAGGGCTACCTCGACGGCAATCCACGCGGCAAGCACGGCCGCATCCACTACGACCTGCAGCGGCACTTCGGCATCTCGGCCGACCAACTCCGCGAGCGGTTCGACTTCTATTTCAACAGGTTCGACGTCCGCCCCGAATGAAGGAGACACCAGCGATGTTCGAACCGGTGTATCGCAACCGGCCGGGCGCCGACGCCATGCGCCCGGCCGCCGCCGAAAAGGCCGAGCAGATCGCCCCGGGACTGTGGTGTTCGCCGGGTCTGTCGAATGCCTACTTGCTGACCACCGGCGCGGGCCGAGCCATCGTCAACACCGGGATGGGGTTCGAGGGCCCGGTGCACCGCGCCAACTTCGACGCCGTTGATTCCTCACCGGTGCGCTACATCATCTTCACCCAAGGCCACGTCGACCATGTCGGCGGTCTGGACAGCGTGCGCGACCCTGACACAACCGTTGTCGCACAGGAGAACTGGACGCTCTGGCGCGACGACAACAAACGCCTCATCCCGTACCGCGCCAGCCGCAGTGCCTTCGCGTTCAAAGACACCCTCGGCGAAGGGATCCAGGCCATTCAACGACGTCTCGGTACCAAGCACCTGGCTGGCCAGAGCGTCCCCGTCGTCGATCTCGACTTCGAGGACACACTGTCCCTGGAGGTCGGCGGGCGACGGATGGAGCTGATCTCGGTGCCCGGCGGCGAGACGAACGACTCGCTGGTGGTGTGGTTGCCTGAGGAGCATATCTGCCTGTGCGGAAACGTGTTTGGTCCGCTGTTTGGCCACATTCCCAACCTCGTCACCATGCGCGGCGACCGGTACCGGGACGCCCTGACCGCCATCGCATCGGTTGAGCGGGTGCGTGATCTGCGGCCCGAGCTGTTGGTGACCGGCCACTTCGAACCGATTGCGGGCACCGATCGCATCCACGCCGAGTTGACCCGGCTGCGCGACGCGATCCAATACATCCACGACCAGACCGTCGCCGGCATGAATGCCGGTAAGGACGTCCGGACCCTGATGCGTGAGATCACCTTGCCCCCGGAATATGAAGTGGGCCAAGGCTATGGGAAGGTCGCCTGGGATGTGCGGGCGATCTGGGAGAATTACTCGGGCTGGTTTCATCACCAGTCGACGACCGAACTCTATCCGGTCGGTTTCGATGCCGTCGCCGCCGACGTGGTCGAGCTGGCCGGCGCCGACGCACTCGTGCAACGGGCACGGGCGCACTTGGCTGAGGGCCGCCCAGTGCACGCTATCCACCTCGCCGAGCTTGTTCCACCCGACCATCAGGGTGCGCGTGAACTACTTCGCGACGCGCACGAAAACCTGCTGGCCGGCAGCACGAACTTCTGGGAAAGAGCTTGGCTCACAAGGCAGATAGCGAGGAATTCATGACACTACGGCCCGAAGACTTCTACCACACCGGCGTCGTGGTACCCGACATCCATGCCGCGATGGCGCGGCTCACCGCGCTGGCCGGCTACCAGTGGATCAACCCGCTGAGCTACACGCTGCCGTTCCGCACCGCGACGGGAACCCGCGAACTGACCTCCACCATCGTCTACTCCGTGCAGAGTCCGCACATCGAACTCGTGAACGAGGTCCCCGGCACCCCGTGGACGGCTGCGCCCGGCAACGCCGTCCACCACGTCGGCTATTTCACCGACAACCTCGTCGAGTCCGCGCGGATGCTGGAGAGCAACGGCTTCGCCCTGGAAATGACCGGAGATGCTCCAGGATCGGAGCTTTCGTTGTTCGCCTACTACGTCGACTCCTTCGGCACCCGCATCGAGATCGTCGACCGCGCACTGTTTCCCGATTGGCCGGCTTTCTTACGGGCGGCGGCACAACCCAACGGAGCCTAACGTGTTGCTCACGGTGCTGCGGTTCAACTTTGGTTCCCCGCAGGGTGATTCGCGCACGCAGGGCAAGCTGATCTCTGCCGCGCTCGAACTGGCCCAGTGGGGCGAGTCCCGTGGGATCACCACGATCAGTGTCGATGAACATCACGCGACGGGGCACGGATGGAGCTGCAATCCCATCATGGCCGCGGCGATGTTTCTGGCGCGAACCGAGCGGCTGATCGCGAGCGTGGACTGCGCGCTGGGGCCGTTGTGGAACCCGGTCCGGCTCGCCGAAGATATCGCGCTCGTCGACAACATGAGTCGAGGCCGGCTGCACACCACGGTGGGTCTGGGCTACCGCACGATCGAATATGACGCGCTCGGGGCGGATTTCAGCCAGCGTGGCAAGCTGATGGACGGCCTGGTCGAACGAATGCTGTCAGTCTGGTCGGGCGCCGATCCTGACGCGGGGGTCTGTACCGGTACCTGGACCCGGCCGCACCCACCGCTGTATGTCGGCGGGGGCGCGCGCGCCACTGCGAGACGGGCGGCGCGCTTCGGGCTGCCGCTCAGCCTGGCCGACTACCTGCCCGAGATCGACGCCTACTATCGCGAGCTGTGCGCCAGCGCCGGCATTACACCATTCGTCATCATGCCGGGAGCGACCAATCGCGGAATGATTTATTTGCACGAGGATCCGGACCGGGCGTGGGCGGAGCTGGGTGACTATATCCTTTGGGAGGCAGTCACTTACGGCGAATGGTCAACCGACGAGCGGTCTCTGATGCACCTGCCGGGAGTGCAAACCCTAGACGAGGTCAAGGCTTCGGGACGATACCGTTTCCTGACTCCGGACCAGCTCATCGCCGAGGTCCGTGACGCCAAGCAGTACGGGCCGATCGTGTTGCATCCACTCGTGGGCGGCATGCCGGTCGACGAAGCGTGGAAGTCGGTTCAGCTGCTCACCGATACCGTACTGCCCGCGCTCACCTGACGGCGCGGCCGCTGACTGCCTTGGCCGGTTCGTTAAATGCTGAGTTGTGACGGCGGCGTCCAGGTGTCTACCAGCAGGGGAAGAGTGATCGCTTCGGTGCCGCCAGTCACCACAATCACCCAGCGGCCATCGACAGGCAGGCTTGCGTCGATACCAAAGAAAGCGAATCCCGGATATTCGCCGATCGAGGCTTCGGGCACCTCGAACCGTCGCAGTACGGGCGCCTCACCCGTCGGAGGGATCAGCTCTACCTCGACCCGCCGGTCGGAATTGTCACTATCGGCTCGCGTCAGCACCACAAGAACAAAACTGGCTGACCGGTCGGGTCCGACCGAGAATTTGGACAGCACGCCGCCCGCTACGTTGAGTTTGTTGTCTATTGTCGCGGCCTGTTCGGCCAAGAACGCCCCGGTGAGTATCACAACGTCGAACCTACCGTGCAGCGACCGGCCATCAGAAGGGGGTACGAGCGAACGACCACCGGCATCTGCTGGCGCGAGCTTGCTCAAGAGATGGTGTCGATTCCTGCAAACTTCGTACCAGGAGCGCGATACTGAACACGTGCCTGATCGCAACGTGCTGGGCGGCCCCCTGGAGCCGTGCGGCAATGAACCACTCACGGGCTTCTACCGCGACGGCTGCTGCTCTTCTGGACCCGAAGACATCGGCCGGCACACCATCTGCGCGGTAATGACCGCTGAATTCCTGGAGCACCAGCGCTCCATCGGCAATGACCTGTTGACGCCGGTGCCCGAATACCGGTTCCCCGGCCTGCTGCCAGGGGACCGGTGGTGCGTCACCGCGCTGAACTGGCTTCGCGCTCACCACGACGGCTGCGCCGCCCCCGTGGTGCTGGCGTGCACCCAGGAGCGCACCCTCGAGGTCGTACCGCTGGAAGCGCTCCTGGAACACAAGGTCGACGTTCCCGACGACCTGGCCAACCTGTAGGGAGCTGATCTGCGCTTCAGTGTGGGCTGTCGGGCGCCGGTGCCGCCGGGGTCGTGAACAACGCCGGATCCGCCACGATGACGCTCGGCGCCACATCGCCCGTCCGTCGCGCGACGAACGGAGTGCGGTACACCGTTCCTTGAGTGCCGCATCCATTGGTGAGAATGGTGCCGACCGTGAGGCCTCTTAACGTGCCGTCGGCCTGCGGATCCCAGTACCACAGGCGGGTCTGGTCGTCGCGGCCTGCTTTGTTGGTCCGTTCGCACTCCATCGGTGCCTGAAGGGTCGGCGTGCCCTGCCAATGGCCGTCGCCGAAGTGCAGAACACTCGTCGTGCCCGTGCCCTCCTGTTGGTTGGATTCGGCCAGCTGAGACCCCGCCGCAGCGCATCCTCCCCGGGTACACACCGAACGAAAGGCCCACCACTCGGAGACGGCGGCGCCCATGCCGGTCACCGTGCCGTTGATCGTCTGATTCTGCAGATCGAAGTCCACGCGGTAGGTGCCGTCCAGGACGGGGCCCGCGACCTGTGGGGGCGCGGTGCCGGTCGACGGGGCGACGGTGGCGCTCGCCGGATCGGCGACGGCGACACCGGTCGGCACGTCGCCGACGCGAGTCGCCACCACGGGGGCCAGAGCCACCTGTCCCTGCAGACCACATTCGTTGGTTAGCGCGGTGCCCGTCTTCGCGCCTCGAAGGGTGCCGTCGGGCTGTGGCTCCAATGACCAACTCAGTACGACGGCATTAGCCCCTGCGACCACTTGTCCGTTTGGCCCCAGGCAGCGCGGCTGTGTGAGCTGGCGCTGCACCGGCGCGGACTGCCAGTGGCGGTCGACGAAACGGTACTCAGCCGGTTGGGGTGGCGTGCGCGCGACTTGAGGGTTTTGCGTGTCCAACTGGGTCCCGGTGGCGACGCATCCGAGCGGTCCGCACGATGAGCGAAACGCCCACCAAGCGGTGTTATCGCTGGTGTGTATCGCGTACGGCGCGCCGTTGATCGTTTGCTTCTCATAGTCGTAGTCGAAGCGGTAGGTGCCGTCGAGGACGACGGCGGGCCGGGCTGCGGCGCTGGCCACCGGGACGGACGCTGCCGGGGCCGTCGGCTTCGTCGGCTGCCTTACGTAGGCGACGCCGACGGCCGCCAGCACCACCGCCGTTATCGCCACCGCGAGCAGAATCCGGGACCGCCTGCGCCGCTTCGGGTTCGGCGGCTCCCCGCTCAGATCCGGGCCGCCCGACGCCACGGTCACCGCGACTTGGGTCTCGGCCGCCGGGATTGGCGCGGCGGCGGTGGGGCTGGCCTCCGTGCGGCAGGGAGCGCCCGAGCTCATGTCGGCCCGCTGGGTAAGCGCGGTGGCGAACTCGTGGCATTGTGCGAACCGGTCTTCTGGGTTCTTCGCCAGTGCCCGTGATAACACCTCATCCAGGTCCGCCAAATCCGGACGCCAATCGCTCAGCTTTGGTTGCGGCGCGGTGAGATGTCGGCTGATGACGGCCACCGGGTTGGAATGCTGATACGGCGGCGCTCCGGTGAAGAGATGAAACGCGGTGGCGGCCAGTGCGTATTGGTCGGCGCGGGCGTCGATGTCGCCGCCCATCAGCTGTTCGGGCGCCGCGTAGGTGACCGTTCCCACGGTAAAGTTCGTGTCGGTCAGTCCGCTGATGTCGTCGTGGTAGCGGGCTATTCCGAAGTCAGCCAACAGGATCCGGCGTCGGCCGTCTTCTGGATCGGTGAGCAGGATGTTGGCGGGTTTGACGTCGCGATGCAACAATCCGCGCTGGTGGGCGTAGTCGAGTGCCCCGGCCACCGCCGCGATGATGGCGCATGCGTCGCGTGTTGGCATCCCGGCCGGATACCGGTCCCTCAACAACTGCGCGGCGTCAGCTCCCTCTACGTAATCCATTGCGATCCAAAGTTGCCCATCGAACTCGCCCCGATCGTGCACCTGGACGATGTTGGGATGCCACAGCGTGGCGGCGAGTTCTGCTTCACGGTCGAATCGCTTCCGGAAGCCGCTGTCCGCCGTCGCCGGCTCGGGCAGGATTTTCAGCGCGTCGCGACGCGGGAGCCTGGGATGCTGGGCCAGGTAGACCTCGCTCATCCCGCCGCGGCCGAGCAACCGCAGAATGGTGTACCCGGCGAAGGTCGCGCCGCTGGTCAACGGCATTCCGGGATCGTACCGCCAGCATGGTCCGGAGGCTCCATTTCGGTTTGAGATGGCGCCGACGCTCCGGTCAAGGCACCGTTGTGGAGTACAGCCACGCATCCCACAACGGGTTCAGCGACTCGCTGGAGTAGTTGGCTGCCAGGCCAGTGAAGTCGTCGGTGACGACGGTGCCATGGCGATGCCGCGTCGTCCAATCCTTGAGCAGCGCGAAGAATTTGTCGTCGCCCAGCCGCCCGCGCAGCGCGTGCAAGGTCAGCGCACCGCGCTTGTACACGCGGTCGTCGAACATGTCGCGCGGTCCGGGATCGGCCAGTAGCAGGTCCTGTGGCTTATCCCGCAGCTGTTCGTGATAGCGAAGGGCGAGCTCGTCGGCACTGGGGCCGCCACTATGTTGCGACCACAACCACTCCGCATAGCACGCGAATCCCTCGTGCAGCCAGATGTCACGCCACCACCGCGCGGTCACCGAGTTGCCGAACCACTGGTGTGCCAGCTCGTGCGCGATAAGCCGCTCGCCGGCCCGCGTGCCGTCGCAATGATTGGCGCCGAAGATCGAAAGCCCTTGCGCTTCAAGCGGTATCTCCAGCGGGTCATCGGTGACCACGACTGTGTACCCGTTTGCCAGCGGATATGGGCCGAACAGCTCGACGAACAGCTCCATCATCTCGGGCTGGCGGGCGAAGTCTTGGTCGAAGTCGCCGCGCAGCCGCTCGGGTAACGCCGCCTGGATCAGCACCGGTGTCCGCGCCAGCCGCTTCATCTCGTATACGCCGATTTGCAGGGTGATGAGGTAGGTCGACGTTGGTTCGGGTTGTTCGTAGGTCCACACGGTCTGCGAGGCCCGTGCCCGCCGCGACACCAGCTTGCCGTTGGCGACCACCCGGTACCGGCTTTCGGTGCTGATCTGGATGCGGTAGGCGGCCTTGCCGCTGGGGTGGTCGTTGCAGGGGAACCACGAGGCGGCGCCGTTGGGCTGCCCGGCGACGAGCACGCCGTCGCTCAATTCCTCGAAACCGACGTCACCCCAGAGTGACCGAAGCGGTTTCGGTGAGCCGCCGTAGCGCACCACGATCGACAATGCCGCCCCGGTCGCGAGCTTGGATGCCAGCCGGATGCGCAATTTGCCGCCGCGACAGGAGAAGTGGGCGACACGTCTGCCGTTCACCGACACCTTCGACACCGCCAACGCGCTGGACAGGTCGAGCGTGAGCTGCTGCAACTCGGTGAGCGTCACCGCGGTGATCGTCGCGGATCCGGACAGCCGGTTGATCGAGACCTTGTACTCCAGATCCAGTTCGTATCGCGACACCTGGTAGCCGGAGTTGCCGTTAGTCGGCAGGTAGTCGTCGAGCACCGGCGGCCCAGCTTTATAGGGAGCCTTCTTGGCTGCTTTGGCAGAAGCTTTCACGCCGCGGTGTCCTGGACCCCGCCCGCGGGCGAGTTCTTGCCGCCGGTCTTCTTGCGGCCGGGGTTCCATGGCCTGATCGGGTTGCCCTGCCAGCGTGTCGACCCCGGTACTTCGTCGCCGCGCACCACCAGCGACGCCGGACCGACGGTCGCGCCGGAACCCAGCCGGGCGGCGGGCAGCACAACGCAATGGGGCCCAAGGGTCGCGCCGGGTTCCAGCACGACGCTGTCCATGCGCATGATCCGATCGTGGAACAGGTGTGTCTGCACCACGCAGCCACGATTGACGGTGGAGCCGTCGCCGAGCGTTACAAGGTCCGCCTCAGGGAGCCAATAGGTTTCACACCACGCGCCGCGGCCGACGTGGGCGCCCAGCGCGCGCAGCCACAGGTTCATCACCGGCGTCCCACTGGCCGCACGGGCGAACCACGGCGCCGCGACGGTTTCGACGAACGTATCAGCAACCTCGTTGCGCCACACGAACGACGACCACAGCGGAAACTCGCTGGCTCTGATCCTGCCGACCAGCAGCCATTTCGCCGCGACCGTGACAACGCCGGCGATCACGCCCGCAGCCAGCAGCACCAGCCCGCCGCACAGCGCCGCCCACCAGATGCCGAAAATCCTTGCCAGTGCCTGTAGGGCGCCCAGCACCGCCAGCCCGATCGCGACCGTCACGAACACCGGCAGCAGCCGGAACGTTTCCACCACCGCACGCATCACCTTCAACCGCGGCGGCGGGTCATACGTGGTTTCTGCGTCGGCCTCGGCGGGCCGCCGGCGCAGCCGCATCGGCGGGCTGCCCAGCCACGACGACCCGCGCTTGGCCTTGGGAGGCGTCGCCGACAGCACCGCGACCAGTCCGTCGTCGGGAACGCGGCGGCCCGGCTGGGTGATGCTGGAGTTGCCGAGGAACGCGCGCCTGCCGACAGTCGTCTCCGCCGCGTAAATCCAGCCGCCGCCGAGTTCATACGACGCGACCAGGGTGTCGTCGGCCAGGAACGCGCCGTCCTCGATCACGGTGAACTTGGGGATCAACAATGCCGTGGAGATCTCGGTGCCGCGGCCGACCTTGGCGCCCAGCAGGCGCAGCCAGATCGGTGTCAGCAGGCCGGCATACAGCGGGAACAGGTAATTGCGCGCGGCGTCCATGAGTCGCTCGGTTGCCCACAGCTGCCAGCCGGCACGGCTGCGCACCGGGTGATAGCCCTCGCGCAGCCCGATCGACAACACTCGCACCCCTATTACCGTCAGCAGCGCGTACACCGTGAGCGCGGCCACCGTTGCGACCGGTGTCCACAGCAGCGCCGGAACCGTCGCCTGCGACAACCGGTGGGTGTGGTGGACGGCCACCACGATCACGGCGAGGCCGGTGGCCAGGGCGACCAGCGGCAGAGCGCCCAGCAGCAGCGACGTCAGCCCGTACATCGGGATCCACTGGCTTCTGCGGGCCGGTCGTTCGTCAGGCCACGGGTGGCGGGCCTTGCCCGACTTAACCGCGGGCGAGCCCTTCCAGTACTGGTTGTTCTTGATCTTGTCGATCACGCCGGAGCCGGGTGCCACGTCGGCGTTCTTTCCGACGATCGCGCCGGGTAGCAGGGTGGTCCGGGCGGCGATCGTCGCATCGTCGCCGATCGTGATCGTGCCGACGTGGAATGCGTCCCCGTCGATCCAATGTCCGCACAGGTCTACTTCGGGTTCGACGGCGCTGCGGTGGCCAAGCGTCAGTAACCCCGTGACCGGCGGCATGGAGTGCAGGTCGACACCCGTGCCGATATTGGCGCCGAGTGCGCGGGCGTAGTACACCAGCCACGGGGCCCCGGCCAGGTTGTGGGCGCCGCTGGCCTCGGCCAACCGCTCGGCGAACCATACCCGCAGGTGCACCGACCCGCCGCGGCGGTAGGTGCCCGGCTGTACGTTCGACAGCAACATGCGCGCGAACAGCACGGCGATGCCCATCCGACCCAACGGTGTGACGAACAGGACGAACGCCACCGCGATAAGCCACCAGTTCACGGCCACGGTCCACGGCACCACATGCAGCGCGCGGGCGACGTTGTTGGCCAGCGCGAGCCAGGTCACCCACGGCAGCGCCGCCAAGGTCGCCAGCGGCACCGAAAGCACGGTCTGGGCGGCCTGCGTCAGCCGTGGAGTCGGTTGCACCAGACGCTCGGTGACTTGCGGAGGCGGGTCAAGCTCGTCGAGGAATCCCGCGAGCGAGCCGAGCCGGGGATGGTCGTAGAGGTCTGCGACGGTGACCTGGGGATGCTTGTGGCGCAGCACGGCGACCAGTTGCGCGGCTGCCAGCGAGCCGCCGCCGAGTGCGAAGAAGTCCGCCTCCGGGCCGTCCACCGCGGCGCCGAGCAGGTCTCGCCACAATCCGGCCAGCCAGCCCGTATTGCCGCCTAGGTTCGCCGTTTCTTCCGTGCCGGCGCCGCCGGGCGGTGGCCACGGCAGCGCATCGCGGTCGACCTTGCCCGACGTGCGGGTGGGCAGCTCCTCGACCCGGACGAGGCGCGGCACCAACGAGGCGGGCAGCTGCTCGGCGAGCCGTTTGCGTGCCTCGCTGCTATCGAAGGACGGATCCGCGCTCACGACGTAGCCGACCAGCACCGGCGTCCCGGCGGCGGTGCGGCGAACCGCGGCGGCGCCGCCGCTCACCCCCGGCAGGTGGACCAGCGCGGAGTCGACCTCGCCCAGCTCGATGCGGCGGCCCCCGACCTTGACCTGATCATCGCTTCGGCCGCAGAAATACAGCCCGTCGCGTTCCAGCCGCACCAGATCACCGCTGCGATAGGCGCGCGCCCATTCCAGCGTCGGCATCGCGGCGTACTTCTCGGCGTCCTTGTCCTTGTCGAGGTAGCGGGCCAGCCCCACGCCGCCGATCACCAGCTCGCCCACCTCGCCGTAGCCGACCGGCTGGCCGCCCGCGTCGACGACGGCCAGGTCCCAGCCCGGCAATGGCAGCCCGATGCTGATCGGCCCGGCCCCGTCGAGCCTGGCCGCGCAGGCGACCACCGTGGCCTCGGTCGGACCGTAGGTGTTCCACACCTCACGGCCGTCGACGGCCAGCCGCTCGGCCAGCTCCGGAGGGCAGGCCTCTCCGCCAAAGATCAACAGCCGCACCGCTTCCAGCGCCTCGGCGGGCCACAGCGAGGCCAGCGACGGCACCGTCGACACCACGGTCACGTCGCGGGTGACCAACCACGGACCGAGGTCCATCCCGCTGCGCACCAGCGACCGCGGCGCGGGAACCAGGCAGGCGCCGTGTCGCCAAGCCAGCCACATCTCCTCGCAGGATGCGTCGAAAGCCACCGACAACCCGGCCAGCACCCGGTCGCCCGGCCCAATCGGGTTGTCCCGCAAGAACATCTGCGCCTCGGCGTCGACGAACGCGGCGGCGCTGCGGTGCGAGACGGCCACGCCCTTCGGGGTGCCGGTCGATCCGGACGTGAAGATGATCCACGCGTCGTCTCGGGCCAGTGGCGCGGTGGCCCGCCAGCCACGCGATGAGCCGGGGCCTCGGAGCAGGCCCTTTTCGGTGATCACCGCGACGACGTTGGCCTCACCGAACACCAATTCGGCACGTTCGTCGGGGTCGTCGGCGTCGACCGGCACGTACGCTGCGCCGGTGGCCAGTGTGGAAAGGATCGCTTCATACAGCGCATAGCTGCCCGACGGCATCCGAATGCCGATCCTGTCGCCGTGACCGATGCCCCGGGCGGCCAGCCAGGCCGCACCGTCGTCGATGTCGCCGATCAGCTCGCTGTAGGTGAGCTGCACGGTGCCGTCGTCGATCGCCGCGGCGTCCGGGTAGCGCACTGCGGTTTCGTTGATGATGTCAATGAGCGTGCGCGGGCCCGGTGCATGAGGCGACAACAAGTACTGCGCTGGGACTTGGGTGAGCTCGGGCATCGCCACCATACGAAAATACTCAAGCCAAGGCGCTTCGGGCGTCAGGCAGTGCTGCGTTGCTCCAGCCAGTCGACCAGCGAGCGACCGGCATCCAGGACGTGCCGCTCGGCGATAGCGCGCGCCCGCTCGGCATCTTTGTCACCGAGTGCGTCGAGCAGCTCTTGGTGCTCGTCGAGCGAATGCTTCTCGTGGTCAGGGAACAGGGTGAGGAAGTTGCTCGGCACGACGCGCGCCGCTTGCTTGATCTGGGTCATCAGGCGCGGGGAGTGTGCAGCGCGGTGGATTTTTTGGTGGAAATGCCAATTGGCCTCGCCGATGCTGTCGTCACCGGATCGTTCGGCGACGTCTGCCGCGAGGTCGCGCAGCATCTCGAGTTCCTCCCGCTCGATTCGCTCGGCTGCCCACGCGGCCGCCTGTCCGGTCAGCACACCCAGAATGGTGAAGCTGTCCAGGACATCCTCGGGGCTGATGCCGATCACCGTGATTCCGCTGCGTGGGGCGACTTGGACCAGACCCTCGAAGGAGAGCTCCAGCAACGCTTCGCGAACCGGGGTCCGGCTGGTTGCGAACTCCTCGGTGATGGCGTCCAGGTCGACGCGTGAGCCGGCGGGCAGGGCGCCGGTGAGAATGCGGTCGCGCAGTTCGCGGGCGGCGCGTTCCCGCACAGTACCGGAGATATCAATCGTGGCCACTCAAGTACCGTATCAAATGAAGCATTTGAAATCTGATATATCAGCGGCTACGTTTCAGGAATGGGAAATCGGCGAAAAGACAAGATGGCCCTGGTTGCCTTCATGCAGGCGGGCAGCACCTCGGTCTACGCAGGCTCGTGGCGGCATCCCGCGACCGAACACCGCTACCTCGATGCGTCCTACTACGCGAAAATCGGCCGTCAGCTCGAAGAAGGCTGCTTCGACTTGATGTTCTTCGACGACCGCTTGGCGATGCCGGGGGTATACGGCGCATCAGTCGCGGAGGCGGTGCACTACGGCGCCCGGCCGGTGAAGCTGGACCTCGGTGTGGTGCTTGGCGTCTTGGCGCAGGCGACATCGCGAATTGGGCTCGGTGCGACCTACTCGACCACCTATTACGCCCCGTTCCACGTCACCAGGACCTTTGCCACGCTGGACCACCTTTCGAATGGCCGGGCCGCGTGGAACGTCGTCACGTCGGTCAACGACAGTGAGGCGCAGAACTTCGGCGTCCAGGCCCACCTCGGCCACGACGAACGATACGACCGCGCCGATGAATTCATGGATGTGGTCACCGGCCTGTGGGACACCTGGCAGGACGACGCGATCCTGCACGACCGCTCGTCCGGGCAGTACGCCGACCCCGCCAAAGTCCACGAGCTGGGACACGAGGGTCAGTACTTCTCGGCGCGCGGACCGCTGACCGTGCCGCGCACACCGCAGGGTCGCCCGGTCATCATTCAGGCCGGCTCTTCGGGTCGCGGGCGCGAATTCGCCTCCCGCTGGGCCGAATTGATCTTCACCGGCGATCCGGGCCTGGACGTCGCGCGCAGTCATTACGCCGACCAGAAAGAGCGCATCGCCGACGCCGGGCGTGATCCTGCCGCGGTGCGCATTTGTCCTATGGCCTACGCTGTGGTCGGCGAATCCGAGGCGCACGCCAAGGACCGCGAAGCACTGCTCCTTAACGATTTGGTACACCCTATGGCGTCGCTGACACTGTTGTCGGAGTTGATGAATTACGACTTCGCGCAACACGATTTGGACGATCCGGTCACGGACGAGCTCATCGCATCGGTCTCCGGAATACGCGGCCTGGTCCAAAACCTGCGCACCCATATCGGCGGGGACACCGTCACCGTGCGCGACCTGGCCGGTCATCGCGCCACCTTGTTGCAGGGTCCGCGCTTCGTCGGCACCGGCGAGCAGGTCGCCGATCAAATGGCGGACTGGTTCGAGAGTGGCGCCTGCGACGGTTTCGTTCTGGCGGCAACGCATCTGCCCGGCGCGTTTGAAGACGTGGTGCGCATGGTGGTCCCGGAACTGCAGCGCCGGGGGTTGTTCCGCATCGAGTACGAGTCATCGACGCTGCGGGGACACCTTGGGCTGCAACGACCTTCGAATAGCCGGGTGCACGCCAGTGCAAATGCTTGACGGTATCCGCGTTCTCGACCTCGCCAGTTTGGCCGCCGCCCCGCTGGTCGCCACATATCTGGGGGAGTTCGGCGCCGACGTGATCAAGGTCGAGGAACCGCGACATGGGGATCCGATCCGCGGCTGGGGCAACCAGCGTGACGGAGTCGGCTTGATGTGGAAGTCGTTATCGCGCAACAAGCGATCAATCACGCTGGATCTGCGCTGCGCCGAAGGTCAGGCGCTCGTGCGGCGCCTGGTCGAGCACGCCGATGTCGCCATCTTCAACACCCGGCCGCAGACGTTACGCAAGTGGGGTCTGGACTACGAGAGCCTGCGCGCGGCCAACGACCGGATCGTGATGCTGCACATCACGGGTTACGGGTTGACCGGGCCGAAGAGTGAGCGCCCTGGGTTCGGCACGCTCGGGGAAGCCATGAGTGGATTTGCCCACATCACCGGCCCGGCCGGCGGCCCGCCCACGCTGCCGCCGTTCATGCTCGCCGATGGCGTCGCATCGTTGAATGCCACCTACGCGGTGATGATGGCGCTGTACCACCGCGACGTGCACGGGGGACCCGGGCAGCTGATCGACGTCAACCTCATCGACCCGCTTGCCCGGCTGCTGGAGCAGACGCTTTTGGGCTACGACCAGTTGGGCCTGATGCCCGAGCGGGCCGGCAACCGCTGGGACATCTCGGCGCCGCGCAACACCTACCAGACCGCGGACGGGCGGTGGCTGGCCATGTCCGGAAGTTCACCGGCGTTGGCGTTACGGGTGTTTCGGGCGATCGGCCGTGACGACCTGTTGGAAGACCCCGACTTCTTGGACCCACAGCGACGGCTGGCGAGGGCCCGCGAGGTCGACGCCGTAGTCGCGGATTGGGTTGCCACCAAGACACTTTCGGAAGCCATGATGGTCTTCGAGAAGCACGAGGTAGCCGCTGCACCCGTGTATGACATCCGTGACCTGGTCGCCGACGAGCAGCTGGCACATCGCGGGGTGTTCGTCTCGGTTGAGGACCAACAGCTCGGGCCGATGACGGTGCAGGCCCCGGTGCCCCGGTTCTCGTCAGCATCGGGGACGGTCGACCATCTGGGTCCGCGCCTCGGCGAGCACAACGCCGAGGTGTACGGCGAATTGCTCGGCTTGACCCCGGACGAAATCGACGACCTGCGCGCCCGTGGCGTGCTGTGATAGAGGGAAATTCACCGATGAGCCAGTTACTGCGCCGCTCCGAACTTGCGGTGCCGGCGAGCAACGACAACATGTTCGAAAAGGCCGCCGGGTGTGGTGCGGACCTGGTGTTCCTGGATCTCGAGGACGCGGTGCCCGCAGCCTTCAAGGAGGAGTCGCGCGCCAAGGCGATCAGCGCGCTCAACGACATCGACTGGGGACGCACCGTGCGTGCCATTCGGATCAACGGCCTGGATACCCAGTGGTGCCACGACGACCTCATTGACGTCGTGACCAAGGCCGGCGGAAACCTGGACACCATCATCATCCCCAAGCCCCGCAGGGCCCGCGACGTGTGGTGGGTGGACGTGCTGCTCACCCAGCTGGAGGCGAAACTCGGCCTTGCCAAGCGCATTCGACTCGAAGTTCTCATCGAGGAAGTCGAAGGACTGGCCAACGCCGAGGAGATCGCGCTGGCCAGCCCGCGCCTGGATGCCTTGATTTTCGGCGTGGGTGATTTCTCGCTATCGCAAGGCGCGCGGGTGGACACCAACTTCGTCCCGCTGGGCGAATACCCCGGTGATTTCTGGCAGTACGCCCGCAACAAGGTCATCGTTGCGGCGCGGATCGCGGGCATCGACGCGATCGATGCGCCGTATCCCGACTACAAAGACCTGCCCGGATACGAGCGCGACGCGCGCCGCGCGTCGCTGCTGGGTTACACGGGTAAGTGGGCAATTCATCCCGACCAGGTTCCCGTCGCCAACACGGTCTACGCGCCGACTGCCGACGAGATCGCGCGTGCCGAGCGCAATGTCGCCGCTTACCGGGAAGCCGAGGCCAAGGGGCGCGGCGCCGTCGGGGTCAACGGCGTCCTTGTCGATGCCGCGCACGTCAAGATGGCTGAACAAACGCTCGCGCGTGCCGCGCTGATCAACGGTAGCCGCTAGCGGGGTGGATCACGACCAGGCCTTTTGCTGCCTCGGCCGACCATCCCCATTAAGCGGGCGTCCGGAATCGGGATTGGCGTCTCTGCATTTGGGTACACCAGGCTAGTCAACCAATTGGACGAGCGCTCAACAGAGGGGAGCTCGGTGTGATTATTCTGGGCATCATTCTGGCGGTGATCGGTTATTTCACCGGCATAGGGATTCTTTACACCATTGGGGGCATCCTGGTGGTCATCGGCGTGATCTTGTGGATCCTCGGGGCTGTCGGGCGTCCCGTGGCTGGCCGCAAGGTTTGGTTTTAGCCTGTTTCGAGGGCGAGTAGGTCGCTCGGCGGTGGTGCCTGCCTTCGACGACTACTTCGGCTTCCTTTTCCAGTGGGGACTTTTGACCGCCTCTAGCGCTTCGGTGACATAGCGATCTAGGGGGCAACGGTTGCTGGATTGACGGACCCATTGCTGAAAGCCGAAATCGGCTGCCGCGAAGCCGAGTTGGGCCAGCAGGCCCGGACGGATGTCGGTGTCGGGATTTGCGCCCATGCGTTCAGCGATTATCTGAGTCGCCCGTTCCTTGTCCGCGGGTGTGTGAAACCTGATTTTGTCGATCAGATCAGGTGCCATCATCAAGGCTTCCCGCCACTCTTCGGTGTCGGATTCGTCGAACGAGCGGGTCCGCGTGATGATGGCGTTGACCAGCGCGACGTCCGGTGACTCGCTGGCGGGTCGCTGCTCGAGCAGGTGGACGATCGCTGCGCCGCCGTGGCGAACGGGCGCCAGCAGCAGTTCTTCTTTGGTGGGCACGTGGCGAAAGAAGGTGCGCGGCGAAACCCCTGCAGCAGTTGCGATTTCCTCCGTCGTCACGGCATCGTATCCGCGTTCGATGAACAGCCGGAACGCCGCCCGCCTGATATCGGCCCGGATCTGCGCGCGCTGGCGATCTCGCAGCGACCCTTCGCTGGTGACCATCAGCGGAAGCAGCCGATTCCACCGTCGACGTGAATGGTCTGCCCGGTGATGAACGTCGCGTCCGTGCTGAGCAGGAACGCCACCAGCGCGCCCACGTCGGTGCGAACATCGCCGATACGCTTCATCGGAACCCGCCGGACCGACTTCGCGTAATCGTCGGGTGCGAACTGTTTCCACAGCTTGACGCCGTCGGACTCGGCGAACGGGCAGATGACGTTGACGCGGATGTTGTCGCGCCCCCATTCCAGGGCGGCGACCTTGGACAGCCCGCGGATTGCTTCCTTGGCGGCGGCGTAACCGCCCCACTTGGGTTCGCCGCCGGTGCCGGTGCCGGAGCCCAGGTTCACGATCGACCCGCCGCCCGCTGCGACCATCAGCGGGTGGACGGCCTGCATGAGGAGGAAAGTCGCTCGGGGGCCGACGTCGTGACCGAGCGCCAGGTCGTCGGTGGTGATGTCAACGAATGCCTTGGGCTCGTTGGTGGCTATGGCGTTGTTGACCAGGCCGTGCACCGTGCCGAAGGCGTCGACGGCAGCAGCCGCAATCCGCTGGGCGTTGTCCGGGTCGCGCAAGTCGGCAACCAGCTGTTCGACGCGACCCAGTGCCTCAAGCTCAGCGGTTGTCGCGCTGAGCTTTTCATCGAGGATGTCGACCAGCAGCACCGACGCACCGCGTTCCAGCAGTGCTGCGGCAATGCCCTTCCCGACCCCTTGAGCGGCACCGGTGACAATCGCGACGTGCCCGCGCATCGAATCGGGGTGCGAGTAGGTCATTGGGCTGGCCCAATCTGCATCCGCACACCGCGGTGCAACTCGTAGGTGCTACGCACCCCGCCGGGCAGCTCGATGAACTCCACCGGGGTCCCGTCCGGATCCTTGACGAAAAACATTCGCACCCCGCCGATTTCGAACGGGTCCTGGTCGGGTGTGTAGCCTGCGGCGGAGATGCGGCGGTGCGTGTCGTCGAGATCGGGCACCGACAAAGACACGTTGTGGATCCCGGTGATGCCACGAGGTGGCGCCTTGTGATCCGGCGCGTTCGCGCCTAGCGACAGCAACTCGACCATCAATCCGCCCAGCAAGCCGCCGACCACCCGGCCCTCCTGCTTGCGCTTCGCATGCAGGACCGCGTCAAAAGGCTCTCCGGACATTAGGGTTTTGAAGACCACCTCCATGCCCAGCACATCGCGGTAGAACGCCAGCGCGCGGTCCATGTCGGTGACCCCAACGACGAGGTGGCAAAACGACACATCGGGCAGGACGGTCATGGGGCCTCCTGGTTAGCGCGAGCAGACGCAAAAGGCCCTATTTCGTAGTGGAATTGGGCGCTTTTGCTGGGGGCACCTCCCGCTTGCGGGGGACTGCTCACCGTGCGGTCCGGGCGAGATCCGGAGCCGGGCTCCCGGCGAACAGCGGCAGGTCGAGGTAGGTCTTGATGCCGGGCTCGGCGGCGCAGACCTCGGGGATGGCGTTGATGCAGTGGTTCGCGGTAGCGACGACTCCCGGATTTCGTTTCAGCCCTTCGGCGATCGACGGCGGTTGCAGTCCCTTGAAGGTGAGGCTCACGGTGGGGTCGCCGGTGATTTCGACCTCGAAGCGTTCGCCGTGCCCACCGAAATTCCAGGCCGGATCCAGGTTCTCTTCACCCATGAGCCAGTTGACCGCCGCCGTGATGACCGGCTCGCCGCCGGCGAGAGCTTGCCACCGGAACCTGCGCGCGGCCACGGTCCCCGGGGGAAGAGGAAACGGGCCGTAGTCGATATCCGAGGTCGCCACGGCGATCTCCTGAATAGTCCTGATGTTGGGATCAATACGAAATCCCATGTGATCGGCGATCATTCGCACCGACATCTTGAAACCCGATTCGAGCAGGCTGGCCATGGGTCCCTGCATGGCTTCCTCGGGGGGACCGCCGAACCCCATGATGTGACGCACGACGTCCGGGGCGTTGTAGGTGCGGATGTCGGAGAACTCCTCGGCGCGCACGTGCGTGACTGCGGACGACAGAGAGGACACCATGAGCGGGAATCGCTCGGTGATGCCGCCGGGATGGATTCCCGACCCATGCAGGGTTACCCCGGCTTCGAGTGCAGCGTCGGCGATGGCTTTGTGCCGTGGGTTGCTCAGGTCGGGGTACACCCAGCCGACCGGGGTGACCACGTTCTTGCCGGACCGCAAAATCGTCACGACCTCTTCGTCATTGGGGACTAAAGGGCTGTACATGACGCAGTCGGCGTCGAGGGCCAGCACCTCGTCAATGCTGGTGGTCGCGGCGACGCCCAGTTCGCCGGTCCCGAGGATCTGACCGACGTCGAGCCCGTTCTTGTCGGCGCTGTGCACCCAGCATCCGACTAGCTCGAGCTGTCGGTGATTGAGTACGCACTCAATGGCGGCCTTACCGACGCCGCCGGTCGCCCATTGGATGACACGCAACTTGGTTGGGTTACTCATCGGCGACCTCTCTTGGCACGGAGACGACAAGATGGCACAGTATGACCGCATGGCAGTGACTGTCAATGAGCGCTTCGCGCAGGAGGGCTGGCAATGAGCGTTCTCGATGGCAAGATCGCGATCGTCACCGGAACCAGCCGTGGTGTGGGCGTCGGCATCGCCCATGAACTCCTGCGAGCCGGGGCCACCGTCATCGGCTGCTCGCGTTCGCCGCTGGACACCATCCCGGGCATTGAGACTGAATGGGGATTCCGGGCCTCGCAAAAGGTATGCGATCAAGGCGATTTCCGCTCGATCGACTCTTTCGTCACCGAGGTCGTTGCCGCCCATGGCCGGATCGACATCTTGGTGAACAACGCCGGCGGAACCGTCCCGGCGCCGCACGCGGAAAGCATTCCCGAACTCGTGCAACGCATTCAGGGTGCACCCCGCGGCGACGACGAGTACGAGCGCACCGCCCTGTTTCACGCCTTCGCCGTGCAGATGAACCTCATCAGCCCACTCTGGTTCGCCATCCGCGCGTACCGGCAGATGCGCACCCAGCACGGCATGGGCTGCATCATCAACATCTCCAGTGGCGCCGGGCATCCCGCGGGCTCGCCGACGTTGGTCTCCTACGGTGCAGCCAAGAGCGGCCTCAACCATCTCACCCGCTCGCTGGCCGAGGAGTGGGGCCCGAAGGTTCGAGTCAACTGCATCGCGCTGGGCCCGACGATGACCGAAAACTTTCGGTCGTTCGTGCTGCCCAAGGACGATCCCACCGGCGAGAAGTACTTCGCCGCAGTCCCGTTGCGCCGCGCGGGAGAGCCTGCGGAGGTGGGCCGCGTTTGCGTCTTCCTCGCGAGCGGAGAGGCTGACTTCGTCAACGGCACCACCATCGAACACGACGGCGGCATGCTGCCCGGCGTGCTTTACGACGCAGGCCTCAAGACCATCACCGATCTCTTGTAGCTTCACGGGCGGTCACATCCGGCTCATCGGACATGCTGTCCTGAAGTGTCAAAAAGCTGTCCTCTTCTGTCAAGACACTAGAGTCCGAGCTGCCGCACAGTGGTAGACACAAGCCTCCGACAACGGAGTTCGTGAGGCGCCGACCGAACAGGAAACAACCGTGAACTCCACCAGCATCGAGCACGTCGACGTGTTGATCATCGGCGCCGGCATCTCCGGGATCGGCGCTGCCCACTACCTGCAGAAGACGCAACCCGGCAAGACATTCGCGATAGTGGAGGCCCGCGACGACATCGGTGGAACGTGGGATCTCTTCAAGTACCCGGGAATTCGCTCGGACTCCGATCTGCACACGTTCAGCTACGAGTTCAAGGCATGGGAGAACCCGAAGGCGATCGCGAGTGCGGACGCCATCATGTCCTACCTGAGGGAGACGGTTGCCGAGAACGGCATCGGGCGCGCGATCCGCTTCGGCCACAGAGTGATTGAAGCGGCGTGGTCCACACGGGATGCCCGCTGGCTGGTGCAGATGGAGCGGACCGGCACTGGCGAACGCGTCACCATGAGCTGCGGATGGTTCTTCTGCGCCAGCGGATACTACCGCTACGACGAGGGCTTCACGCCGGAATTCCCTGGCCGGGAGCGGTTTGCCGGGCAGATCGTGCACCCGCAGCATTGGCCTGAGGATCTGGACTACCGCGGCAAGCGGGTGGTGATCATCGGCAGCGGCGCGACCGCGGTCACGTTGGTGCCGGCCATGGCGGAGACCGCCGGCCACGTGACGATGCTGCAGCGTTCCCCGACCTACATCGTGCCGGTGCCGTCCGAGGACCGCATCGCCAACACTCTGCCGAGGCTGATCGGTCGCGAGCGGGCCTACGCTGTCACGCGGCAGAAGAACGTCGCCAAGCAGCGGCTCATCTTCCGGTTCTGCCAGCAGTACCCCTGGGCCGCCCGGCGACTGATCCGTCACCTCAACGCCAAGCAACTGCCGGCGGGGTATCCGGTCGACGAGCACTTCCGACCCGCCTACAACCCGTGGGACCAACGGCTGTGCGCCGTGCCGGACGCCGACATGTTCAAGGCCATCCGCGACGGGCGGGCCTCGGTGGTCACCGACCAGATTGCCACCTTCACCGAGCGCGGAATCCGGCTGCAATCCGGACGCGAACTTGAAGCCGACATCATCGTCACCGCCACCGGCTTGAACCTGCTGGCCTTCGGCGGCGTCAGTCTCTCGGTGGACGGTGTACCCGTCAACTTGTCGGAGAAGGTGGCGTTCAAGGGCTTCCTGCTCAGCGAAGTCCCCAACTTCGGCTACGTATTCGGCTACACCAATTCGTCGTGGACGCTGAAGGTCGGGCTGATATGTGAGCACTTCTGCCGGCTGCTGGCCCATATGGACGCTCATGGTTACGACGTCTGCCGTCCGCACGCGCCCGAGTCAATGGACACCCTGCCGTTGCTGGATATCACCGCCGGGTACGTCAAGCGAGCGGTCGACCAGTTCCCCCACCAGGGCACCGAAGGTCCCTGGCGGACCTGCATGGATTACCGCGCGGACCGAAAGACGTTGCGCGAGGGCCCAGTCGACGACGACCACCTTCGGTTCACGACGTCGGCTTCGGCTGACTCACCGCAGCCGGTATTGGTCGGCTAGCGCCGCGACCGACTCGAATTGCGGTAGGCGGTTGGCCCGGTTCCGAACCAGCGTTTGCACGAGCGGGTCAGCACGCTTTGCTCGGCGTAACCCAGTTCGCAAGCCAGGTGCGGAAGGCTGATCCCGGTAGTCCGTAGGTAGCGATCCGCGGTGTCCTTGCGGACCTGATCGACGAGAGCGGCGAAGGTGGTGGCTTCCTCGGCCAGCCGACGCTGCAGCGTTTTCGGGTGCAGATAAAACTGCGCAGCGACCACCTCGAGCGTCGCCGCTCCAGTGGGCAGCAGTTGACGCACGATAGTGCGCACCGATTCCACGATCCCGGCACCCACTGGGGTGATGCTGCTCAAATAGTCGACGACGGCGCGGTGCGCGACGTCGTCGCGGCTCAACGGACGGCTCAGGTCGGCTGTGCGCACCGTGTAACCCGCGGTGCGTTGTGCGAAATACGCCTTGCAGCCGAAATACTGCACGTAGCTGGCTTGCGGTGTGAGCGGATCGTGGGGTAGATGCACCGCCAGCCCCGTGTAATTCGCACCCATCAGAAGTCGGAACACCCGTAGCGAGACCCCCAGGGCGAGTTCCATTGTCTGCGGGTACGGGGGCGCGTCCTCAAGCAGGAATTGGAGCGCGATGAACGACCGCTGCGGGTCGGCGAGCGGCGTGATGTTGATGGCGATCACTGGACTGTACGCCGCCATGAACGTGTTGAAGATCGCCAGCGCGTCGGCCACCGTCGCCGCGGTCCGGGCCGCGACTCCGACCGGCCCTAGGATCTCGATGCCCTGACGTTGCGCCAGTCGCCGCCCGAAATCCGGTGTGGCCGTCGCCTCCGCGGCCGATTCCATCGCTCGTATCGCCGCGCGGAACGGAATGAACGCGTCGTAGTTGCCGACATCCCGTTCCCTGACGCCTGCCGAACGCAGCAGGCCGACCGGGTCACCACCCAATTCGGTGACCAGGCTCGGGTAGTTCGAGAGCCCGGTCCCGCGCACCACGGACATGTCGTTGACCCTCGACAGACAGCGACAGTGTGTCAAGGGCGAGCGTCTGCTCACCCTGTCCTCTAGTGTCAAAATATTGTCTCCGAATGTCAAGAGGAGCGCCCTGTCGAGGGTGCATTATGAAGGGGGCGAACGGATAGCTTGGGAATATCAAGGCCCTCCCGAGAGATACGGGAGCCATCGCAGTAGAAAGGGTTTCGCAGAAATGTCGATCCAGCGCGTCGCGATCACGGGGGGAGCCCGCGGCATTGGCCGTGCCACCGCCGAAGCCTGTCTGCGCGAGGGCATGTCTGTGGTCATCGGCGACATCGATGGCAACGTGGTCGCCACAGTCGCTGCGGAGTTGGGGCCGCGGGTCGTCGGCCTGCCGCTCGACGTGCGCGACCCGGACAGTTTCGAAGCGTTTCTGGATGAGGCCGAACGAAGCATCGGCCCCCTCGACGCGTTGGTCAACAATGCCGGCATCGGCCCGATCGGTGCATTCGTCGACGAAGACCCACGCGAAACCCAACGGACAGTGGACATCAACCTCGGCGGCGTGCTAACCGGAACCCAGTTGGCGTTACGCAGGTTCCTTGCCCGCGGCCACGGCCACATCGTGAACCTGGCGTCATCGGCAGGCCAGATCGCTCCCGCGAGCGGGGCCACTTACGCGGCCTCCAAGCATGCCGTCGTCGGCTTCACTCGAGCGATTCGCGCCGAAACACGTGGCACCGGGGTCCGCACCACGATCGTGATGCCCGGGCTGATCCGCACCGACATGATTAGCGGCTTCAAAAAGCCGTGGACCACAAGGGTTGTCGCACCAGAGGCGGTCGCGGACGCGATCGTCGGCGCCATGAGAAGCGGACGCGAAGAGGTGTTCGTCCCGCGTGAACTCGGGCCTATCGCCCGCATGATCGCGGGTACCCCGCCCGGCATTTCCGACAGGGTCAAGCGGATGTTGAAGGCGGACACCGTGATGGCGCAAGCCGACAGCCTCGCCCGTGCGGCCTACCGGAACCGGATGGATGCACAGGTGAAAGAGATCCTGCGATGACCGGATTCGAGACGCGGCAGCTGGTGGTCAACGGCGTCCGCTCGCCGGTGCTGATCGGAGGATCGGGTGCCGCCGGCGAGGCCGTCGTGTTCGTGCACGGCAACCCCGGCTCGGGCAGCGATTGGGAACCGCTGATGGAACGCGTCGCCGAGTTCGCCGCCGTCGTCGCCCCCGATATGCCGGGGTTCGGCGGCGCGGACAAAAGGGCCGACCATGACTACACCCTGGCCGCATACGGCGCGCACCTGGGCGGCCTGATCGACCAACTCGGTATTGACGCGGTGCACCTCGTCGCGCACGACTTCGGCGGACCGTTTGCACTGACCTGGGCCGCCGCCAATCCGGACAAGGTCGGCAGCGTCACGTTGATCAATACCGGAGTGTTGCTCGATTACAAGTGGCATCGGCTGGCCCGGGTCTGGCGCACTCCCGTCGCCGGGGAGCTGTTCATGCGCACCGCCACCCGCCGCCTGGCGCGGTTGGTGCTCCGGCACGACAACCCCGGCCTGGACGCGTATTGGGTGAACCAGATTGCCGAACACCTTCTTCCGGCCGGGACGAAGCACGCCGTGCTGCGGCTCTACCGGTCCACCCGCTCAGTGGACATGGACGCGCTAGGAGCGTGGGTCAGTAACACACCGATCGGGGTGCACGGCTGATTGCCGGGTACACGCGATGATGGGGTGTGCCTGATGATCTCGATGATGGTGGGTTGTTCGCGGTAGATGCCGCGCAGCGGG
>NZ_JBKQQD010000579.1:0-16763 GCF_052144515.1 Mycobacterium sp.
TCCAACCCAACACTCGTACGATGACGTTTCACTGGGGCCTCCTACATCTTGTGGCTCTACCGGCCAGGACCTGATTCCTGTCGGCAACCCACGTTCACATGCAGTGAGGCCCCAGCCTTCCCATACCGTCTAGCCATGGGCGTTATCGGCAAATTCCAGCCTGGTTAACCGACCGCCGCGGCGGCCGCCGCGGACGGCAGTCCGACGATGGGCGCCGCTTTGTGCAGGCACTCCTGCCATTCGGCGTCGGGATCGGAGTCGGCGGTGATCCCGCCGCCGACCCCCAGCACGGCGTTTCCGATGGTGTCGAACTCGACAGTTCGGATCGCGACGTTGAACTCGCACCCGGCGATGGGGGACGCCAATCCAACTGTGCCACAGTATATCCCGCGACGATGCTGCTCCCATTGCGAAATCAATTGGCGGGCACGAAGCTTGGGAGTTCCGGTGACCGAGGCCGGTGGGAAGGCTGCGTCCAACAGCGTCGACGTCGGCAGCTCTGTCCGAACCCGTGCCGACACCGTGGAGACCAGGTGCCACACGCCGGGCGCGCGCCGCACGACCAACAGCTCCGGCACGGTGACTGTGCCGGTAATCGCCACCCGGCCAAGGTCATTGCGGACCAGATCCACGATCATGATGTTCTCTGCTACGTCTTTGGCCGAAGCCCGCAGCGCCGACGGCCAGGCGTCCAACGGCAGGGTGCCCTTGATCGGGCTGGACGTCACGACGTCCCCACGGCGAAGAAGGAAAAGCTCCGGAGACAGCGATGCCACCGCACCCCATTCTCCAGCGACATAGGCCGCGCGCGCCGGAGAAGTGCCTGCCGCCCCGGCGATGAAGAAGTCCAGCGGGGCTCCGCTGACTGTTCCGGTGAACTGCGTGCACACGCACGCCTGGTAGATCTCGCCCGCGCGGATCGCCTCCAGGCAGGCAAGTACGCCGTTGCGATGGGACTCCCGGTCGGGCGCTTCCCAGTCGATACAGCAATCCTGCGGCGGTGCAGACATCGTTGCCGGCACCGTTGCCAGCGCGCCCGCCAGCCAATCCGGCATCTGCGCCCCGGACAGGCTCTCGTACCACCACTGCGCGTCACGGTCGCGGCGCAGCACACAGTCGGTCCACCCGCCGGCGGCCTCGGGGATCCGTGCGGGCCGTCCATCCGCGCCGGGGTCCGGGTAGGAGAGGTAGCCGAACCACCCGCCACCGACCGCCCCGGACGTGGACCCTTTGGACCCGAGGTGGCGGGGCGCATCGGGGCCCGGACGGACTGCGAACACGTCGCCCGCCCTGTTCGGGTCCACCGGTCGCGCCGCCAAGCTGGGCACGATCACCGCCAGTGCATCGAACCAATCGCCGGTCAGCGCGGCCGGCGGCGGCAAATCGAGCCTGCCCGTGGCGTGACCGACGGCGCGCAGCACCGCAGGCGCGCCGCCAAGATCGCCGAGTCGGTCGATTCGCACCGCCCTAGCTTGACAGAACCGCGGATTTGCGGCATTGGCAGCGCTCGGTGGGCTTTCAGTCCCGGCTGATCTCGCGCGTCACGGCCAGAGTTGTGAGCTTTTCGGGGTTGCGCATCACGTAGAAGTTGGTGATCTTGTCGTCGGCGATCTCCACCGTGATCACCGCCTCGAGCCCTTCGCCCAGGTAGAGCAACACGGCTGGGGCGCTGTTGCACGTGACCATTGCCACGCGCAGATCCGCGCCGGCTTTGCGCACCAGCCCGGCGATGGCCCTGGCCACCCGCTCGGCGCCGACGACCGGTCGGCGGGCGGCGCTGACCCGCCCGCCGCTGTCGGCGGTCCAGGTGGCGTCCGGGGCGAGCATCGCCATCAACGCGTCCACGTCGCCGCTGGCCGCGGTGGCCAAAAACTGGGCGGTGATCTCGGCGTTGCGACGAGGATCTACAACCTGTCCTGGTGGGTATCGCTTCCGCCGCGCCCGCACGTGTTCGCGTGCCCGATGGGCAATCTGTCGTACTGTCGGCGTCGGTTTGCCCACCGCCTCGGCGATCTCGTCGTAGTCGAAACCGAACACCTCCCGAAGCACGAACACCGCTCGTTCGTCCGGGCTCAGCGTTTCCAGCAAGACCAGCATGGCCATCGAAACCGATTCCGCCAGAACGACATCGGCCGACGGTCCTGGTCGTCGAGCAGCAGCGGCTCGGGCAGCCAGGGTCCCACGTAGTCCTCACGGCGACGCGCGTCGGCCCGCAATGTGTTGAGCGCCTGGCGGGTGACCAGCCGGGCCAGATAGGACTTGGTATCGCGGACCCCCGCCAAGTCGACGTCCGCCCACCGCAGGTAGCTGTCCTGCAGCACGTCGTCGGCCTCGGTTGCCGAACCCAGGATTTCGTAGGCGATGGTGAACAGCAACGGGCGCAGCAGCATGAATCGCTCGGCGTGCTCGCCTCCCGACGGCATCATCGCAAAGCGCCCTGCCGGTCAGCGGCCAATTGTGCGGAGCGCTTGCCGCCTTTGAGCCAGTAGTACGAGCCGGGCTTGGCGGCTTCGCGCCGGATGGCCCACACCGTGCCCTTGCAGATCGCTTCCTTGATGGACGCGGCGGTGCGGCCACCTACGACGATGTTCACCGGGGTGTCGTCGGTGCGCGCCAGCTGGATGGTTCCGTGCGCACGGCCCAGGCTGATGCACTGCCCCACAAACGCCTGGCTCACCCGCGCGGGCGGGTTTGCGGCGATGCGGCTGAGCACGGTGTTGGCGGCTTGGGCCCCCAACGGAATGGCGGCCTGGCAGCTCATCCGCAACGGGTGGCCCGACGGGGCGGCCGCGTCACCCGCGGCGACGACGCGTTCGTCGTCGATGCTGGTCAGCGTTTCATCGGTGAGTAGCCGGCCCAGCGCATCGGTGCGAAGTCCGCTGCGGGCGGCCAGGTCCGGCACCCCGAAACCGGCGGTCCATACCGTGGCCGCGCTGGGCAGCACGGCGCCGTCGCTGAGTACCACCGCATCCCATCGCACCTCGCTAACCGCCACGGATTCCAGCACGTCCACACCCAGCCTGCGCAGCCGTTTGCCCACCGAACGCCGACCGCGTGCGCTCAACGACGGGCCCAGGACGCTGCCGCAGACCAGGGTCACCGGACGCCCCTGCTGGGCCAGCTCGGAAGCCGCTTCGATGCCGGTCAGGCCGCCGCCCACCACCGCGACGGGAGCGTCTGGGGGCAGGTCGGCCAGGACATGACGCAGCCGTTGCGCGCTTTTCAGATCGGCGACGGAATAAGCGAATTCGGCCGCGCCGCGCACCGCCGGCAGCGCCCCGGTGCTGCCCACCGCGTAGATCAGGTAGTCGTAGTCCAGCGCGGCGCCCGACGCCAGCAGCACCCGCCGCTCGGCGGTGTCGATGCGGTCGGCGCCGTCGACGATCAGCCGGATGCCGTCGCCGAGCAGCGTGTCGTAATCGACGGTGGCGGTGCCGCTGCCGGCGACCAGCTGGTGCAGGCGGATTCGCTCGACGAAGACCGGACGCGGGTTCACCAGCGTGATGTCGACGTCGGGGCGCACGCGCAGGTGATTGGCAGCCAGTGTTCCGGCGTATCCGCCGCCAATGACGACGACATGAGTTCTTTGGCCGGTCAGCTCTGTCATGAGTGTCTCCTGTTCTAGGCGTTTGCCCTTTGAGACACCGCAGGCCGGCCCGGCGTGACAGTCCCGCCGGCAATTGTGAGCTGTCTCACAACCTCTCTTCTGCAAGAAGATGAGGTTGTCGCGTGGACCGACGATCTTTGCCGCCGGTGCGAGCCAACGTTTTGTCGCGAGTGCGACGGGCATTTGCTGTCGCCAATAGTGCATCCCCCCGGGGGGGCGTCAGCGGTATTTGCGGCCGGCGATCGCAAGCTCGGCGGAACCGACGCCAAGGCGTCCAGCTTGCTGGGGTTACCGGTTCGCGTTGACCAGCAGGCGTATGGCTTATCCGAAAACGCGCCTATGACGCGGCAGGCGGGTCGCCCTCGGGCCGCCACGGTCGCTGAAATTGAGCGCGGCCGCTGCCGGGTTGCAGCTGATACGATTTGCGTCAGAAATTCGTATTCCGAATTTCGTGACCTGCCCCGGGCCGGCCAGACAAGCCACACGAACGATGGGGCTCTCCGGTGCGCATCGGCGTGCATCGGGAGAGGCAGCGTTGAAGACGACTATCCCCTGACTGGGCCGGGCGCCTAGAATGGGACATATGCTTCACATCGGAGGACGCCTTGCCGCGAAGCCTGGATATCGTCGTCACCTCCGTTGCCACCCGGCTAATGGAGGCTACGGCATCCACCGCGACCCAGGTGAGTGAAAAGGTTCTCGCACAGCTCGTCGAGCAGTTCGATGTGGACGCCAGTTTCCTGCGCCACCACGATCACGACATCCGCGCGTCGGTCCTGGTTGCCGAATGGCCGCCGCGAACCGACGTGCCGGACCCCGACCCCCTGGCTGTCGTCCACTTCACCAGCGCCGAGCCCGTGCTCGCCCAATGCGAACACGGCAGAAAACCGGTGGTGATACGGCCTGAGCAGGGCGGCCATTCCCTGCCGCGCTGGCTCGGCCGAGGCAACACGCCGACCTCGCCCTCGGTGGCCGCCGCACCGCTGGTGTCAGGCGAGATCACCACCGGAGTGCTCGGCTTCGTCAAGTTCGGCGCCAGGAAATGGAAGCAAGAAGAGATCAACACGCTCGAGGCAGTCGCGGCCCTGTTCGCGCAGCTCCAGGCGCGTATCGCGGCCGAGGAGAAGCTTCGCTATCTGGCCGAGCACGACGATCTGACCGGGCTGTACAACCGGCGGGCGCTGGTCGCCCACCTTTCCGAACGGCTCGCCGCGGGAAGCGGCGGACCTGTCGCGGTCCTTTACCTCGACCTCGACCGCCTCAAGCCGATCAACGATTACCTCGGCCATACTGCGGGTGACTGGTTCATCAGGGTGTTCGCGCAGCGCATTCGGGTGTGTGCAGGGAGTCAGAGCATGATCGGCCGGCTGGGTGGCGATGAATTCGTCGTCATTCCAGACCAGCCGATGTCTACGGGAACCGCAGAGTCGTTCGCCCGACGCCTCGGAGCGATGCTGCACGAGCGCCTGGCGATCGGCGGGCACATGATCACCCGTACCGTCAGCATCGGGCTGGCCGTGGGCATGCCGGGGCGTGATAACGGCACCGATCTGCTCTGTCGTGCCGACGAGGCCGTTTTGACCGCCAAGCGCGGGGGTGGCAACCAGGTGGCGGTGTCCACCGATGACATGTCTCTCAAAAGCGCGTTCCGCAACGACATCGAGCTACATCTACAGGGCGACATCGACAGCGAAGCGCTACTGCTGCACTACCTCCCCGAGGTCGACTTGTGGACCGGTGCCATCGTGGCGACGGAGGCGCTGGTGCGCTGGCGGCACCCGATTTGGGGACTGCTACTTCCGGATTCATTTATCGGCGTAGCCGAATCGACCAACCTCGCAGGGGAATTGGGCCGATGGGTGATGCGAAGCGCCTGCGCCGAATTCAGCCGGTGGAGATCCCACGGGGTAGGACAAGGCGCCGTATTGCGCATCAATGTGTCGCCTGTTCAACTGATCACCCGCGGGTTTGTTCGCAGCGTTGCCGACACCATCGAGGAGTTCTGCATCGACGGCGGATCGGTATGTCTGGAGATCACCGAGCGCGCGGTGGTGCACGACATCGAAGCAACTCGCAAGACCCTCACGGAGCTCAAGGACGTCGGCGTCCAGATAGCCATCGACGACTTCGGCACCGGCTATGCGGTTCTGTCGCACTTGAAGTCCCTCCCAGTCGACGTGCTCAAGATCGACGCCTCATTCGTACGCGACTTGGGCACCAACGCCGGCGACCTGGCCATCGTTCGCGCCATCATCGGGCTTGCCGAGGCATTCGGCATGCAGGTTGTCGCCGAGGGAGTCGAAACACCCGCTGCTGCATTGACTTTAATGCAACACGGATGCCATCGGGCGCAGGGATTCTTGTTGTCGCGCCCCATCCCGGGGAATGCGATGGAGGGGTTACTGTCTGCGCGCTGGATGCCGATGCCGTTTCTCGCCGATCGCGAGGCTTTGTCGCTGGACGCCATCTAGCACTGGCGACGATGGTTTGTATGTCGGGGAAAAACGGGATAGTCGCTGTCGCGTGCGCGGTGCTGGCCCTGAGCGGATGCAGCGGATGTAGTGGTAAGAGCGACCCCGGGCCGCTGAACGCGATGGTCAGCCCAGCCATACCGCCCACCGTTCAGGAGATAGCCAACCCGCTGCGTGGCCAGTACGAAGACCTCTTGGTTCCGCTCTTCCCGCAAGGCGATTCCGCGCAGCAGCGGTATCCGGCGTGGCCCGCGTCGAGCGACGCCAGTCTGCGTGTCTCGTGGCGGCAGTTGCAGCCCACCGATCCGCGAACGCTGCCGCCCGATGCTGCCGACGATCGCAAATACGACTTCAGTGCGATCGACGACCAGCTGAACAAGCTGGCTGACCGCAACATGCGGCTGACGCTGCGGGTATACGCCTACAAGTCCTGTTGCAACGATTTTTACCCGGACAACACGAATATCGAGATCCCCGACTGGGTGCGTACCGTTCCGGGCGCCAGCACGAACTACCCTGCGCCGCCGAACAGTCCCACACCAGGGGTGACCCAGGTGATACCGAATTGGAATGACCCCACGTACCTGAACAGCTTCGAGCAGCTGCTCGCTGCGCTCGGCCGCCGCTATGACGGCGACGAGCGGCTAAGCGTTTTCGAGTTTTCAGGGTATGGGGATTTCAGCGAGAACCACATCGCGTATTCGCATGACACGGCGGGTGCGCCGGCCGCGGAACCCGACGACAGCGTCGCGACCCTCGGGTATTACAGCCAGTTCCGTGATCAGAGCATCACCATCGCATCCATTCGGCAGCTGGTCGCGGCCAACGTGAACGCCTTTCCCGATACGCAATTGGTGGTCACGCCGCAAAACCCGGAGATCGTGCGCGAATTGTTTGCCAATGACGTTACGAAAAAGCTGTCCGCGCCGGTGGGCATCCGCTCGGATTGCCTCGGTGGCCAGGCGCCATTGCCGGCATGGGCCGAGTCCAACGACTCTCACTACGTGCTTTCCAACGATGCGGTTGTTAACGCGATCAAGCAGCGGCTGGCCTCGGCGCTGGTCATCACTGAGTGGTGTGGCTTGCCGAAGGGAACCGACCCCCAGTCGTACTACCAAAAGGGCCTGCACGATGTCGTCAGGTATCACGTCTCGATGACTTCGAGTGCCAAGTTCCCAGACCGTGATTCGACCTCGGCGATGGACCCCAAGCTGTATCTGCTTTGGGCTCAAGTTAACTCATCGGCCGGCTACCGGTACTCGGTCGAAACGCAGCCGGGTTCGCAATCAATACAGGGCAAGATAGCGACCATAGCTGTCGTCTGGACCAACTACGGCTCGGCAGCCGCCACCGAAAACTGGGTACCCGGGTACAAGCTGGTGGATTTCTCGGGAGCGGTGGTTCGCGCGCTGCCCGCAACGGTCAATCTCAAGATGCTAGTTCACGACGATCAAAGCGACCGCTCACGCGAGGTGGCGGACCCGGCGTCATCAACCGAGTCTGTTCGTATCGATCTCACAGGCTTGCCGCCGGGGCACTACACGCTGCGCGCGTCCGTGGAATGGCAACAGCACAAGCCGGCCGCCTCACACGTGGTGAATTACGCGCCCATGTCGTTGGCCCGCGACGGCCGTGACAGCTCGGGGCTGTATCCGATTGCAACGCTTGATATCCCGCGCGACTCAACGACGACAGCCAACGGCCAATGAAGTGTCGCGTGCCGCGCTCGTCGGTGAGCGGCGCCCGCGGTTCCACGAACGGCGGCTGACCGTCAAGACGTCAACAGGCTGCCGGAGAATCGCCGGACGCGCTCGGCCAAGCGCGAAGGCAGGCAACAAACCGATAAACACCGCAGCCGTTGCTGGACATACGTATAGTATGGTATTGACCTGATGTACGAACTTTCAGTTATTGCAGCGTAGGGTTTTGGTCGTCAGCGTCGGGACTCTGTAGGTCTAGAACATACTGCTAACCGCAGAAGCGGCCCAAATGCCGTCCGAGATACGACGATGAGTTCTCTCGTTCGGACCGAACTCTGCGCCTCGTTCGAGGAGGGCATCGTAAACGTGAAGACGATCGACCCGGCCCGTGTTGCCGGCCTGGAAACCGTCACCCGCGTGGCGGCCGCTCCGATAGCCAACGGCGATCGCAATCACCCGATACTGGGCGCGTGAGTGCTCGGCTGCAATGACGACCAACTCGACTGACGGACGCGCCGACATGACGCGGCGACAGATTTTGCGGGCCGCCTCTCATCAGTTCGCTCGGCGGGCCTACCACGACGTCTGCCTCGAAGACATCCTGACCGACGCCGAACTGACCAAGGGCGCAATGTATTTCCATTTTCGTTCGAAGTATGCGCTGGCGGTCGCGATCATCGAGCGACAGACCGCCGCGGGTGCTGTCGCCATGGAAGATCTGCTTTCCCGAAGTCTTTCCGGCCTCGAGACGCTGATCGATTTCTCTTACCTGATCGCCGCCCGCGATGTCCAGACCGACGGGGCCAGGGCCGGACTGAACCTGCTCGAGTCGGCCGGTCGGTCGGAGGGAATGCAGGAGAGGCTATTAGACGACTGGATCCAAGCGCTCGCCGGGGTTGTCGAGAAGGCCATCGCCGAGGGCGACATCGACGAGCGGTGTAGTCCACAGGATGTGGGACGCCTCATCGTATCGCTGCATATGGGGTTGCGACAGGCCAGCAATCTTGACGAACCGGAGCGGTTCCTGCTCGACCTCGAGAAGAGCTGGTCACTCGTGCTGACCGGCATCCTGCAACCAGAACGGATCGACTATTTCAGCCAATTTGTCAGGCGGCGCACTGCGCGGGCGATCAGCACCGCCTGGACTAGCGGCGATTGGGATTGACACGGCGCGTTCGCCCCGCTCACACGACTTCGGTGGTGCCAGACGGCTGGTAGCGGGGGAACACCCCCGTAGGCGCCGGCAGTGCGGTGCCAGGGACCAACCGCGCGCCGATGGCAGCGAACGCCCGCTGGTCTTCGGCCTGGCCGAGTAAATCCAGCATCGTGCCGGCCGACTCGGGCATGACAGGCTGCACCAGCAGCGCCGCGATACGGACAACCTCGCAGGTTATGTACAGGACGGTACGAAACCGCACCTGATCCGACTCGGTTTCGCTCTTACGCAGCACCCATGGCTGCTCGGTCGAGAAGTACCTGTTGGCATCGCCGAGCATCAGCCAGATCGCCTCGAGGGCCAGGTGCATCGCTTGCGCGTCGAAGTTGGCGCGGACGCGCTCCAGCAAGCCGTCAGCGGTCGCGAGTAGCTCGGTGTCGGCAGAGTTGAGCTCACCGGGTTCGGGTACTGCCCCGCCCAAGTTCTTGGCCACCATCGACAACGACCGTTGGGCGAGGTTGCCGAGTTCGTTGGCCAGGTCGGTGTTGATCCGGTTGACGATGGCTTCCTCGCTGTAGTTGCCGTCCTGGCCGAACGGCACCTCGCGCAGCAGGAAGTAGCGCACCTGGTCCACGCCGAACGTCTGCGCCAGTGCCACCGGATCGACGATGTTGCCCACCGACTTGCTCATCTTCTCGCCGCGGTTGTGCAAGAACCCGTGCGCGAAAACCCTTCGCGGCAGCTCGATTCCGGCCGACATCAAGAACGCGGGCCAGTAGACGGCATGGAATCTGATGATGTCCTTGCCGATCATGTGCAAATCGGCGGGCCAGTAGCGGCGGAACAACTCCGAGTCGGTGTCGGGGAAGCCGGCACCGGTGAGGTAGTTGGTCAGTGCGTCGACCCAGACGTACATGACGTGGTCGGGGTGGCCGGGTACCTGCACACCCCAGTCGAACGTGGTGCGCGAGATCGAGAAATCTTCCAGTCCGCGGGAGACGAAGCTGACCACTTCGTTGCGGCGCACCTCGGGTCCGATGAAGTCCGGGTTGGCGTCGTAGTGCGCCAGCAGCTTTTCGGTATACGCCGACAGCCGGAAGAAATAGGTCTGCTCCTTCTCGGTCCAGGTCACCGGGGTGCCGGTTTCGATGGCGACGCGGGTGCCATCATCGCGGACCTCGGTCTCCGAGTCGGTGAAAAACCGCTCGTCGCGCACCGAGTACCACCCGGAATAGGTGCCCAGGTAGATGTCGCCGGCCGCCTCCATCTGCCGCCAGATCTCCTTGGACGCCTCGTGGTGGTCGGCATCGGTGGTGCGGATGAAGCGGTCGAAGGAGATATTCAGCGCCTCCTGCATGCGCTGGAATACGTCGGAATTCCGCCGGGCCAGCTGGGCCGTCGGCACACCCGCGGCCGCGGCGGCCTCGGCGACCTTCTGGCCGTGCTCGTCGGTTCCGGTCAGGAAGCGCACGTCGAAGCCGTCGAGCCGCTTGAACCGGGCGATCGCGTCGGTGGCGATGTATTCGTACGCGTGACCCACGTGCGGCGCGGCATTGGGGTACGCGATTGCGGTGGTGACGTAATAGGGCTTCATCGGGATTCACCCTATTGTGTGGCGGGTGAGTTCTGAGCGCCCAGCCAGACGGGAAGCGCCACCCGCGCCGGAGCCGTTGGCGCCGTTGATCGATGCGCACACCCACCTCGACGCGTGCGGCGCCGGCCCGGACATGGGGGCGGACGATGTGCGCGCCATCCTCGATCGCGCCGAGGCGGTCGGTGTGCGCGCGGTGGTCACCATCGCCGACGATCTGCGTTCGGCGCGCTGGGTGACCCGCGCCGCCGAATGGGATCCGCGGGTGTACGCGGCGGTGGCGTTGCACCCGACCCGCGCGGGCGCGCTCACCGAAGACGCGCGCGCCGAGATCGAGAAATTGGCAGCCCATCCGAGGGTGGTGGCTGTCGGTGAGACCGGCATGGATCTGTACTGGCCCGGCCGCCTCGATGGCTGCGCCGAGCCCGGCGTGCAGCGCGAGGCGTTTGCCTGGCACATCGACCTCGCCAAGCGATGCGGCAAACCGTTGATGATCCACAACCGGGAGGCCGACGCTGAGGTGCTCGACGTGTTGCGGGCCGAGGGCGCGCCCGACACCGTGATCTTTCACTGCTTTTCGTCGGACAGTGCGATGGCCCGCCGCTGCGTGGACGCTGGGTGGTGGCTCAGCCTGTCCGGTACGGTCAGTTTCCGTAACGCGCGCGCGTTGCGGAAGGCCGTTCCGCTGATACCGGTGGAGCAGCTGCTGGTGGAAACCGACGCGCCATTTTTGACCCCGCATCCCCACCGCGGCATGGCAAACGAACCGTACTGCCTGCCGTACACCGTGCGGGCCATCGCTGAGCTGATAGAACGTACTCCCGAGGACCTGGCGGGGATCACGACGGGCAATGCTCGACGGGTGTATGGACTGGACCCGCCCAGGGTCTGACTCCGCCCCGGTCGGTGTGATTTCTTGTACAACTTCCGTGCCCGAGTTGCTCTAGATTGGCCAGTTCGTTACCGTCTTGTGATCGAACGGATGGGCCTTCGGGCTCTACTTTTTAGTCTTTGCCCTTTTGAGTTGTGATTTTCGAGCTGAATAGGTCGTTAAAGTGCTTACTAAGTTGCTGGTAGTCGCGCGTTGAATATATTGACAAAACTTCAGCAAAACCCGTCGCCCACGTTGCGGCTTATCGTCGCAGGGCTGCTCTTGGTTCTGGCGTTCGCCGGTGGCTACGCGGTATCTGTGTCCAAAACGGTGACATTGAACGTCGACGGCACCGCGATGCGGGTGAAGACCATGAAGTCGCACGTGATCGACGTCGTCAAGGAGAACGGGTTCGCCGTCACCGAGCGTGACGACCTGTATCCGGCCGCTGACGTGGCGGTGCACGACGGCGAGAACGTCGTGCTGCGTCGCAGCCGCCCATTGCAGATCTCGCTGGACGGTCAGGGCGTCAAGCAGGTGTGGACCACGGCTTCCACCGTGGACGAGGCGCTGGCCCAACTCGCCATGACCGACACGGCCCCCGCCGCGGCCAACCGCGGCAGCCGCGTTCCGCTGGCCGGGATGGCGCTGCCGGTGGTGAGCGCTAAGACGGTGCAGATCAACGACGGCGGCGCGGTGCGCACGGTGCACCTGGCGGCGCCCACAGTCGCCGGCATGCTGAACGCCGCCGGTGCTCCGCTGCTCGACAGCGACCAGGCGGTGCCCGGCGCGGCATCGCCGATCGTCGACGGTATGCAGATCCAGGTGACCCGTAACCGCATCCAGCGGGTCACCCAGCGGCTTCCGCTGCCGCCGAGCTCCCGGCGCATCGAGGACCCCGAGATGAACATCAGCCGACAGGTCGTCGAAGACCCGGGAACCCCGGGCGAGCAGGATGTGACGTTCGCGGTGGCCACGGTCAACGGTGTCGAAACCGGCCGGCTCCCCGTCGCCAACACCGTGATCACGCCGGCCCGCGAAGCGGTGCTGCGGGTGGGCACCAAGCCCGGCACCGAGGTGCCCGCGGTGAGCAATGGATCGACCTGGGACGCCATCGCGGGCTGCGAGGCCGGCGGAAACTGGGGGATCAACACCGGCAACGGGTATTACGGTGGCGTGCAATTCGACCAGGGCACCTGGGAGGCCAACGGCGGGCTGCGGTATGCGCCCCGTGCCGACCTCGCCACCCGCGAAGAGCAGATTGCCGTTGCCGAGGTCACACGAGCGCGCCAGGGGTGGGGTGCGTGGCCAGTGTGCAGCGGAAGAGCGGGTGCAGGCTGACCATCCGGCTGCTCGGGCGCACCGAGATCAGGCGGCTGGCCAAAGAACTCGAATTTCGGCCCCGCAAATCACTGGGCCAGAACTTCGTCCACGATGCCAACACGGTGCGACGCGTGGTCTCGACCTCTGGGGTCGGCCGGTCTGACTCGGTGATGGAGGTGGGGCCCGGCCTCGGGTCGCTCACCCTGGCGTTGCTCGACCGCGGCGCCACCGTCACAGCCGTCGAAATCGACCCGGTGTTGGCCGATCGGCTACCGCAGACCATCGCGGAGCACTCGCACAGTGAGATCCAGCGGCTGACGGTGCTGAACCGCGACGTCCTGTCGCTGCGCCGCGGCGATTTGGCCCCAAAAACCACCACGGCCCCGACAGCCCCGACAGCCCCGACAGCCCTAGTCGCCAACCTGCCGTACAACGTCGCGGTCCCGGCGCTGCTGCACCTGCTGGCCGAATTTCCGTCGATCCAGACTTTGACGGTGATGGTGCAGGCCGAGGTCGCCGAACGGCTTGCCGCCGAGCCGGGCGGCAAGGAGTATGGCGTGCCCAGCGTCAAGGTGCGCTTCTTCGGCCGGGTGCGCCGCTGCGGCATGGTGTCGCCCACTGTCTTCTGGCCGATCCCGCGCGTGTATTCCGGGCTGGTGCGCATCGATCGGTACGCCACGTCGCCGTGGCCCACCGACGAAGCCTTCCGTCAGCAGGTTTTTGAGCTGGTGGACATCGCGTTCGCCCAGCGGCGCAAGACATCTCGCAACGCGTTCGCCGAGTGGGCGGGCTCGGGCAACGAATCAGCGAACCGATTGTTGGCCGCCAGCATCGATCCCGCGCGTCGCGGCGAGACGCTGAGCATCGACGACTTTGTGCGGTTGTTGCGCCGTTCCGGTGGTCAGGACGCCGGCCAGGACGTCGCGCAGCAGCCCGCACCGGCGAGCTGACCGGCCTGGCTCGCTTCACGGCGCCGTTGCGTGTGGTTCGCGGAGCGCAGCGATAGTCTGCTGCGGTGATTGGCTTGGTAACTAGCGATGTCTGATGGCAACACCGCCGAGTTATGGGTGCCCACCGGGTCGGTCACCGTCCGGGTGCCCGGAAAGGTCAACCTTCACCTGGCCGTAGGTGATCGCCGCAAGGACGGCTATCACGAGCTGACAACGGTGTTTCAGGCCGTCTCGCTCCTCGACGAGGTGACGGTCCGCAACGCCGATGTGCTGTCGCTCGAACTGGTCGGCGAGGGAGCCGACGACTTGCCCACTGATGAACGCAACCTCGCCTGGCAGGCGGCCGAGCGGCTGGCCGAACACGTCGGCCGGGCACCCGATGTTTCGATCATGATCGACAAATCCATTCCGGTGGCTGGCGGAATGGCGGGCGGCAGCGCCGATGCGGCTGCGGTACTGGTTGCGATGAACTCGTTGTGGGAGCTCGCCTTACCGCGCCGCGATCTGCGCATGCTCGCCGCAAAGCTGGGCAGCGATGTGCCGTTCGCGCTGCACGGTGGCACCGCACTAGGCACCGGTCGCGGCGAGGAGCTGGCTACCGTGTTGTCCCGCAACACTTTTCACTGGGTACTGGCGTTCGCGCACAGCGGCCTGGCCACCGCGTCGGTGTTCGCTGAGCTGGACCGGCTCCGGGAGGTCGGGGATCCGCCGCGGCTCGATGAGCCCGGGCCGGTGCTGGGGGCCCTGGCCGCGGGCGATCCGGAGCAGCTGGCGCCGCTGTTGGGTAACGAAATGCAAGCGGCCGCGGTGAGCCTGGACCCGGTGCTGCGGCGTGCCCTGCGCGCCGGCGTGGAGGCGGGTGCCTTGGCCGGCATTGTGTCCGGCTCGGGTCCGACGTGCGCCTTTCTGTGCGCCTCGGAGGCCTCGGCTACGGATGTCTGCGCACAGTTATCGGGGGCGGGTGTCTGCCGCACTGTTCGGGTGGTCACCGGACCGGTACCCGGTGCCCGCGTGGTGCCGGCGCCCATGACGGAGCGTTGAACGTGTGCAGAACGGCGTGACTGAAAGTGATATGTCCCTCAAATCGACGCGTGAGTTTGGCAGTTACTTAAGAGGAGCTTAAGATATTCCGCGGTGACGAGTAGCCGCGAGCAAGGCCATGCGATTTCCCTGTCCACCGGGCGCCCCGGTGGGGGGTCGGCGCGTCGGCCGTACCGAGACCTAATCGCTGCTCAACTGTGTTCGCGCGCCTGCTGCGAAGCGAGGCCTAGCAGGCGGAACATAAAATCCCGGGCCCTTGGGGTAAGCGCCGGAACCGAGGAGGTTTTGTGAGCAGGTTTACCGAGAAGATGTTCCGTAATGCCCGGACCGCGACGACGGGCATAGTGACCGGTGAGCCCCACGAACCCGTCCGCCACACCTGGGGTGAGGTCCACGAGCGCGCTCGTCGTATCGCGGGCGGCTTGGCCGCCGCGGGCATCGAATTGGGCGACGCGGTCGGTGTGCTCGCCGGTCTTCCGGTGGAGATCGCCCCGACGGCCCAGGGGCTGTGGATGCGCGGGGCCAGCCTGACCATGCTGCACCAGCCCACACCGCGCACCGACCTGGCCGTGTGGGCCGAAGACACCATGACGGTCATCGGCATGATCGAGGCCAAGGCCGTCATCGTCTCCGAGCCCTTCCTGGTGGCCATCCCCGTGCTCGAGGAGAAGGGCATCAAGGTCCTCACCATCCCGGATCTGCTGGCGTCGGATCCGATCGACCCCGTCGAGGTCGGCGAGGACGACCTGGCGCTGATGCAATTAACGTCCGGTTCGACTGGGTCTCCTAAAGCGGTCCAGATCACCCACCGCAACATCTACTCCAACGCGGAGGCGATGTTCATCGGCGCCCAGTACGAGGTCGACAAGGACGTCATGGTCAGCTGGCTGCCCTGCTTCCACGACATGGGCATGGTCGGCTTCCTCACCATCCCGATGTACTTCGGCGCGGAGCTGGTCAAGGTGACCCCGATGGACTTCCTGCGGGACACACTGCTGTGGGCCAAGCTCATCGACAAGTACAAGGGCACCATGACCGCGGCGCCCAACTTCGCCTACGCGCTGCTCGCCAAGCGGTTGCGTCGCCAGGCCAAGCCGGGCGACTTCGACCTGTCGACCCTGCGCTTCGCGCTGTCCGGCGCCGAGCCCGTCGAACCCGCCGACGTCGAGGACCTGCTCGACGCGGGCAAGCCTTTCGGCCTGAAGCCCTCGGCGATCCTGCCGGCCTACGGCATGGCCGAGACCACGCTGGCCGTGTCGTTCTCGGAATGCAACGCGGGTCTGGTCGTCGACGAGGTCGACGCCGATCTGCTGGCCGCCCTGCGCCGGGCCGTACCCGCCACCAAGGGCAACACCCGCCGGCTGGCCACGCTCGGTCCCCTGCTGACGGACCTCGAGGCCCGCGTCATCGACGAGCAGGGCAGTGTGATGCCCCCGCGCGGCGTCGGCGTCATCGAGCTGCGCGGCGAGTCGCTGACGCCCGGCTACCTCACCATGGGCGGCTTCATCCCGGCCCAGGACGAGCACGGCTGGTACGACACCGGCGACCTTGGCTACCTCACCGAGAACGGTCACGTCGTGGTGTGCGGCCGGGTCAAGGACGTCATCATCATGGCCGGCCGCAACATCTACCCGACCGACATCGAGCGGGCGGCGGGCCGCGTCGACGGTGTCCGCCCGGGGTGCGCGGTGGCCGTGCGACTCGACGCCGGACATTCGCGCGAGACCTTTGCCGTAGCCGTCGAGTCCAACGCCTTCGAGGATCCCGTCGAGGTGCGCCGCATCGAGCATCAGGTGGCGCACGAGGTGCTCAAAGAGGTTGACATGCGGCCCCGCAACGTCGTGGTGCTCGGGCCGGGCACCATCCCGAAGACGCCGTCGGGCAAGCTGCGCCGGGCGAATTCGGTCACCCTGGTCACCTAACGACGCCGAGCAGTAGCTCCTATGTCAAGCGGCGGTGCGTTGGGCGGTCTGGTGGTCGGCCTTGAGGGCTTGGAAGACGGTGTGCGATAGACGGCGTTTGAGGCAGCGCAGGGCGTCTTTCTTGGTTTTTC
>NZ_JBKQQD010000580.1:0-58797 GCF_052144515.1 Mycobacterium sp.
ATGATGCCCGCCCAGCAGAGGCAAGGTTGCCATGTCGACCGGAATCATCGGCGAGCAGTTCCTCTTGGTAATGCACCGATCTTGGTGGCCAGGGCCGGGATCGAACCGGCGACCTTCCGCTTTTCAGGCTGAGGCGAAGTCAGACGCGAGACGTTTGTGCTGGTCAAGCTGGACGAATTGGACCCATCTCAGGGCTTCAGAGCACGCGATATGAACGGGGTGGCGGATCCGAGGCGGATGAAAACGAACCCGTGATCCGTAGGCACTGTCAACGGCGGCTGAATCTGGACCCCTTTGCGACGGCTCCCCGCTGGTGGCCAGGTAGAAGTCCCCGCCCCATGCGGTAGTTCGCTGGTTGGTTAGGGGTTTCTCGGCTCTTCGTAATTCAGAGTGCATTGACCATGGTGTGGAGTGCGCCGCGGTGGAGCAGTGAGCGATTCGGTAATGGGTGAGCTTGCGGAATCCGAGCCCCACGACGCCGCTACGGTGCCAAGCGCCGATCGCGCCATCACCTGCCGTCGGCGATTGGCGCTCAATGTTCTGGAGCGCTAATTTCCTGGGGTGATGTTCTCAGCTGCTGGTGCAGTCGCGCGGTGGATCGCCCCCTTCCTAACGGTTGCGGCCGTTGCCGGCATAGGTTTTCTTGCCGACCCGGTGCAGGTCGGTCCCGCCCCGGCGGTGCGCTTGGCCGATGACGCCAACCCGTTGGCCGGCATGCCCTTCTACGTCAATCCCACCTCGGCGGCCGTGCGCGCCGCGCAGCATGCCGATCCGCCGAGTCCCGAGTTGACCGCCATCGCCAACACGCCGCAGGCGTACTGGATCGTCCCGGGCACTTCCGCAGCTACGGTCGCGAAGTACACCGGCGACGCGCAGGCTGCTGGCGCCATCCCGGTTCTGACACTTTATGGAATCCCGCACCGCGACTGTGGCAGCTTCGCTGCGGGTGGCTTGGCGACGGCCGACGACTACCGCGCGTGGATCGATGGCATCGCATCCGACGTGGGCGCTTCGCGGGTGGCAATCATCGTTGAACCCGATGCACTCGCCATGGCCGACTGCCTATCGCCTGACCAGCGCCAAGAACGCTATGACTTGATTCGCTACGCCGTCGACACGCTGACGCGCAATCCAGCCACGGCCGTATACGTCGACGCTGGCCACTTACGCTGGCATAGCCCGGAGGACATGGCCGCCAGGCTCAACAAGGTCGATGTCGCCCGTGCGCGGGGTTTCAGCGTCAACACTGCGAACTTCTTCACCACCGGGGACGAAATCGGTTACGGCGAGGGGATTTCGGCGCTCGCCAATGGTTCGCACTACGTGATCGACACATCGCGCAACGGCGTCGGACCAGCGCCCGACTCCGGGCTCAACTGGTGCAACCCCAGCGGCCGAGCGCTGGGCACTCCGCCTACCGCGGCTACCGGGGGCGCGCACGCCGACGCCTACTTGTGGATCAAACGTCCCGGTGAATCCGACGGAACATGCGACAAAGGTGATCCGCCGGCGGGCACCTTCGTGAATCAGTACGCCATCGATCTGGCCCGCAACGCGGGCCAGTAGGAGGGCTTCGCGCTTGTGTTGCAACAGGTTTGATTCATCGGTTCGATGATGGTGGGGTTGGCGGGCATGACGTTCATCGGCGCCCCAGTCGGGTCAGTCGGGCGCGATCGTTGGCCCAGCGCATCACCGGGGTGGCGGCGCATTTCGGCGAGCGTAGCCCTGCTTTCGGCGCGGTCGGCGACGGGAACGAGCGCCCAGAAAGTTTACGAAAATTTGGTGTGACCACTGCCAGCATGTACAGACGGTGCCACGAAGCCAATTGAGATTCGTATGCGAACGATGCAACACCAATCTGAAACGCCGCACCGGTTGAATCATCACGCGGTGCCATGTCGGTGATAACGACTGGGCGAGTGCTTCGTCGATTGCCTTGATCATGACGGCCCGAACTTTCGGGAACCAACGCGCGATGCCTAGGAAGCCAGCCGCAAAGTGCAGCCCGGTCTGGCGGGAGCGATGCCCGGTCTCGCTATCGTCGAGACGCCACAGATTTGCGTTAAATAATCAGAACGACCTTGTTCCATCAATGCAACGGGAGAGGAAAGTGGCGCAAAGGAGGAAAGCGTTCATAACGGGAGCGAGCCGAGGGATCGGCAAGGCGATTGCGATCCGACTGGCGCAAGGCGGCTTTGATGTCGCCATTATGGCGCGCACGATCGAGGAAGGCGAGCAGCGCGAACATTCGAGCACCGTCAAAAAATCCGACACGACGCCCTTGCCCGGAAGCCTGACCAGCACGGCCGATGCGATACGCGCGGCCGGTGCGGAGGTGATGGTGCTGCCGGCCGACCTGCTCGATCGGGGATCGTTGGGCGCCGCCGCGACAACGATGCTCGAACGCTGGGGCAATGTCGATGTGGTGGTGCACAACGCACGTTTCATCGGGCCGGGGCATATGGATCTCATCACCGAAACACCGGTCGAAGTCCTGGAAAAGCATGTGCAGGGCAACGCCTTCGCGCCGCTCGTGCTCAACCGCGTCTTCCTTCCGGCCATGCTGAAGCGGGGCGGCGGGACGATCATCTACATCACGTCCGGAGCGGCCTACGATGCGCCGCCGGCGAAGGTCGGAAAAGGCGGGTGGGGGCTCAGCTACGCCATGTCGAAGGCGGCGGGACACACCATTGCCGGCCTGCTCGCGGTCGAATACGCCGACCAGGGAATCCGCGCGTTCAATGTCCAGCCGGGCGCGATCAGAACAGAGCGCATCGCCCAGGACATGGCCGGCTTTGGGTTTTCGGCCGATGACGGCACCTGGCAGCCGCCCGAGGTCATCGGCGAGGTGGTGTATTGGCTGGCGACATCGCCCGAGGCGGACGCCTATAACGGCGAGTGTATCCAGGGCCAGGACCTCTGCCATCAGCGCAACCTGTTGGCCGGATGGAATCCGAAGGCAGCGCTCGACGGCCCGATCATCCACCCGTCCAAGATCCGCTAGACGAAAAGCCGGGCGCGGCGGTTTCGCGCTCGGCTTTTCCCTCGCCATCGCTTCCGCGATTGCGTTCGCCGTCATTAATGCGTGACCTTGGCCCGTCGTCGCTTTCGAAGGCAGCAGCTCTGCCTCAGCTTTCGTTGTTCAGTCGGTAATAGCAGCCTGACGTTTGGCGACGGCACTGATCGAAGAACCATTGCGACGCTGGTGGAGCTAACGGGATTCGAACCCAGCCTTGACAAGGCAAAACGTCGGCATACCAGCAGTTTCGCTCCGTCTCGTTCCGATTCGGTCCCGCTCGCTACCTGCGCGTTTGCTTTCGGGTCTTGACGGCGTCAAGAGCTGTCGGAGGAGGCGATCTGATGACCCCAAGCGAGGCCTCAGCGATCGACGCCTCCATGACCGGAGCGCACCAATGCGTTACTGGGACGCAGGAAGCCGGGCGGCTGGAGCTTTCGGACTGCCCGCAGCGCCGCTGAAGGGATCACGCGTTTGAAGAAGAAGCTGGCGTCGAAAGCGGCGCGTACTTCCTTGACGTAGGAATTCGGGATACCGAATCGGATCAGGCCCTGGCTCACGTCGACGAGGTCGGCCCGCCGAAAGGCCTCCACCAGCGGTGCATGGGGTCGGGTCAGGCGGTATCTGGAAAGCCGATGATGTTCGGCGACAATGAGCGCCAGCTCGTCGGACCAGTTCTCCCGGCCGGTCTCTTGCAGCCATGCGTCCTGCGCCTCGATCGACGGCACCAGGTAGTCGAGGGTGTCGAACGCGGCCAGGTCATGAAACGCTGCGGCGATCGCGACCTTGTCGTCGCGGTCGGGTCCGTGTGGGGTGAGCGCGCGGGCGAAGTTGACGACGCGGTACACGTGCGCTTTGTAGGCGTCGTAGCCGGCTTCGTCGCCGTGGGCACGCTGGCGGTGAGACTCGAGGATCTCGTCGGCCAGGGGCAAGCTGCGGAGGATCTCCGGCGCGATCACGCGATGAGCGTACGTCCGGCGGCCCGCTTCATTTCCCGAGGCGGGCGGCGGGGTGGAGATCGCGGGCATCGTCGTTGGCCGGCCGGAGCTGATATCCGCGTCGCGGACAGCAGTGTCTTCACTCTGTCCACGACCACACAACGTCCCGCATCGCCGAAAACGCAAACAGCGACTTCGACATCATCGACGCCGATATGAATTCGCGGCCCACCCTGCTGGTCATCGACGAATTGGGGTATCTACCCTTACCCCATCATTCTCAACTGAATATCAGATCGGCATCCGATAACCGTAGAACTCGTGGTCTTCGTTATATCCGCCTTGTCCAAACCCGAGGTGGGCGAAACTGTCCACGAACTCGATCGCCTCGATCCACTTGACCTGCTTGAAACCGATCTCGCGCTCATTTCGCAGCCGCAGCGGCGCACCATGGGCTTCGTTTAGCGGCTGGCCGTTCATTTCGTAGGCGAGCAGACACGTCGGTTCACGCATGTGCTCGATCTTGTGGCAGTCGTAGTACCGGCCTTCGGGTGTCCCGCCGGCTCCTTCGGCGAAGGAGTAGAACACCACCCAGCGAGCCGACGGCCGCGGATGTACAATATCTAGAATGTCCGACATGACCACGCCTCCCCATCTGGCGACACCGGACCATCCTTGGATGCAGTAGTGCTGGGTGATCTTTTCGTGTTTGGGCAGTGCGCGAAGTTGGTCGTAGGACAGTGTGACCGGATTCTCGACGAGTCCTTCGATTCGCAGTGAATAATCTTTCCAGTTATCGGCTTGCAAACGACGATAATCATCGGAGGTCGGCAGCGTGCCGTTCGGCCAGAGATACGGCGAAATGTCTTTTTCAGAATAGGTCGCGTTGGGATGGAGTCGTTCCATCATGTCATTCAACCATCCCACCATCCAGCGACCGACTACCTGGACCACACCGGGATAGCGGAGCGTGACGGGAGAGGCACTCAACCACATGCCGATGATGACGATCATCGCCACGATGTAAATCAGTAGTGGCCAATACGATTTGGTATCGGTGCCCAAGACGATGTGGTTCAGGTTCCCCACGAGTCCGGTGGTGAACACCATCACCGTGTGGACAAAGATGAAAAACACCATCCACACGAGAAGTGCGAAATGAGCGGTACGCGCGACCTGGCGGTTAAAAACGCCCCGGCCGAAACCGAACCGCGCAGCAATCGCCGGCGCCTGCAACAGTCCGGTGAGGAACGCCAATGGCGCAGCCACGAAGACAGTGGTGAAGTAGGCGATGATCTGCATCCCGTTGTAATTCGTGAAACCTTCGTTCGACGGGAAATCAAGAGATGCGTACTGAACCGCTGTGGAGAGCGCATTGGGGAGAACATCCCATGATCGTGGGACGATCCGCCGCCACTGCCCCGTGGAAAAAAGCAATACATAAAAGACGAGGCCATTCACCAGCCACAAGAGATCGAAGCTGAAGTGCCACCACCGCGCCAGCCCGATCGTGTGCCGTATTCCAGGAATTCCCAACCATTTTGGCAGGGCAACCGCATCATCCTTCGCCGTCCACACTCGCGCTGCGTCCTCTTGGTCCAAACGGTCCGCCGGAACCGGATCGCGCATTCTGAACCATTCAGTTCCGGGGCGGCAGCCTGAATTGAGATACAGCCGGGGGTGATCGGCGAGAATCTGTATTCCTGCCCGAATGATGAACATCATGAAAATGATGTTGAACAGGTGCTGCCAACGCAGCCATGCCGGAAATCCGGAGGTGACCGGCGGTGCATACGTTGTCGATGTTCCCGGATAGGTCTCAATGAAGCTTTGCATCCAGCCGTACTGACGTAACTGCTGCCCCAACGCGATCGCGACGACGAGCCCGGCGACACCGATAGGTACCAGCCACAGCGTATTGAGCCAGTGCCGATTGACCCGAATCGCTGGCACCCGTGCTTGGTCCTGTGTTATCCCCCCGGCCCAGTCCGTGAGATCGACGCGGCGCTTGAGCACTGGCGGGCGCCCACGCTGGTCGAGCAACGACTCAGATCGGCGATGGGCAGCCGCGCCGCTGTCGGACTGCGGATTGCCAGTCATACTGTGCCCTCTCTGGTTCTCGCGCTGAGACGATTTCGATCACCGGTGGCGCCCCGTACCCGAACAAGTTACGACTCAGTTCGGGTTTGTGCAGCTGAACAGCCCTGGCACGGATGAACTCGTCGCTGAACCGGCTCATCTGACCGACCCCGCCAGCACCACACAGCCGCACCACGGAAACCCAACCGCCGCAGCGTCGGTGCGGCCTTCGCCAAGAGTTGGCGCAGGGACGGCGTTGTTTTCCGATCCGTTGAGGCGCCGGTTCGCCTGCACGGCAAGGTTTTTGCAGTCTTTGAGAGGAACGCGAGTACAGTAACTCCGATGGCTGCCGCCCCGTCGAATGAACGGATGATCGCCGGGGTCGCCGCCGCATCCATCTCGCTCGGGGTAGCCCAGCTGGTTAGCATCCCGTTCGGTGCGCGGGCCGATGCGCGTGCTGCGATCGGCTCAGTGGTCGTCGACCTGACACCGGGGCCCATCAAAGAGTGGGCGATTCAGGCCCTGGGCTCTCTGGACAAACTCTTCCTGGCCGTCGTCGTGCTCGTGGTGATCGCGACGGTCGCGGCAATCGCCGGTAGCCTAGAGACTCGGCGCCGCCCAGTCGGCAGCGCTGTGATCGTCGCGGCGGGCGTCCTCGGATGCAGCGCAGTGCTGTCGCGGCAGGCTGCGACAGCACTCGACACGATCCCCACCGTCGCGGGCGCCGCCTGCGGCGTGGCGACCCTACGCTTGCTCACCCGTCGCTTCTGGCCCGGCCCCAGAGACCAGGAAGCCAGAGCCGATCACGACGAGCCGGATGTCGGCAGGCGCAGGTTGGTCATGGTCGGATTGCTTGGATTCGGAGTAGTGAGCGGCGTGGTGGGTGCGGTCATCACGCGGTTGGTGCATTCGGTCGCCGGTGACCGCAACAGCGTCACACTTCCCCGACCACGCATACCGGCGCCGCCAATACCTGCCGATGTGCAACCGAACGGCGTTGCGCTACCAAGCTTTATCACCTCCAGCGCCGACTTCTACCGGGTGGACACAGCACTAACAGTCCCCCAACTCAGCCACCGCGACTGGCGGCTGCGCATCCACGGCATGGTCGACCGCGAAGCCAGCTACAGCTTCGAGGAGCTCGCCGGCTTTGACGTCGTCGAAATGGTGATGACATTGACATGTGTGTCGAATCCCGTTGGGGGCAACCTGATTTCGACGGGTGTGTGGACAGGTTACCGGATGGCCGATCTGCTGGCGGCCGCCCGTGTACACGCGGACGCCGACATGATGCTGTCGACATCGATCGACGGGTTCACCGCCGGCACGCCAGTTGAGGCGATCACCGATGCCCGCAACGCGCTCCTAGCGGTCGGCCTCAACGGTCAGCCACTGCCAATCGAGCACGGCTACCCTGCCCGGTTGGTAGTACCCGGGCTCTACGGGTACGTGTCGGCCACCAAGTGGGTCGTTGACATGGAGCTGACCCGCTTCGACAAAGCAAAGGCGTACTGGACGCGGCAGGGCTGGGCACCGCGTGCACCCATCAAGACCGAGTCGCGCATCGACGTGCCCAAAGGCGGTCAGAAACTGCCGATGCGACCCGTGGTGTTCGGCGGTGTCGCGTGGGCACAGAATCGTGGGGTGCGCGCCGTGGAGGTCCGCATCGACGACGGCGCGTGGCAGCCCGCCGAACTGGGCGCGAGCTATTCCAACGCGACGTGGCGATTGTGGAGCTTCCCCTGGCAGCCGAAAAGCCCCGGGAAACACACCATCACCGTGCGCGCCACCGACAACACCGGAGCTACCCAAACCGCAGATCAGGTTGGTAGCGTCCCCGACGGCGCCACCGGCTGGCACACAGTGGACTTCACCGTGGCGGAGACATGAAGCACTATTTCGACGAGAGTTTCCGCCAGCTGAATACCGCAATCACGCTGCCGATCACCACCGTGATCGGACCAATGATGGACCAGGTGGTGGTGTTGCTCATCGGGCTACCACCAAGCACTCCGAATCCCTGCAGCGCCCAGATCAGACCGAACGCTGCGACGAGCACCCCGAGCGCGAGCGTGACGACGAAAGCCCTTCTCATACAGGGATCCTAGGCGCCGGAGGCGGGATGTCGCGCCCGACCCGGCAGACCGCGCAGGCATCACCCGGACCTGCGGAAACTCGGTGGAGCTAAGGGGATTCGAACCCCTAGTCATTTCCTGCGGAAACATGCTCTGATCTGCGGTAACTGTTCGATGGTGTTGTTACGGGACGTCTCTGTGTCCTGAGGCTATGCGTCGGCGTGTTACGCGACGTAACAGTGCTGAGGCGGATCGGACGAGTGACGCCATCACCACTGCTGTGGAACCTCAGGCCCGACCACACCCTTTAATGTGACGAGGTGACACCGGAGGAACTCCCCGGCCGCCTCACGGAGATGTTCCGTGGCCAAACGCAAGCCGCCAGCGACGGACAGCGCGCGTCGGTCCGTCGCTGGCAAGGCACGGATAGGTTCTACCGGCAGGTCCAACGTGCCGCGGCGCAAGGGGTCGATGTGCCCGAAGAAGCCCAAGCCGTTATGGAGGACCTGATCGGCCTGGCCCAGCCTTTACGCGACGATGTCGTGGTCTGGCGCGGCGTCAGGTCGGTTGACGAGACGTTCGGCGTTCCTGCAGAGCATTTGGAAGATCTCGTAGGGGCCGCGCGCGTGGCCGCCCAGTTTTTTGCAACGTCAGCCGATCGCGGCATTGTCGAGGGCGAGTTCACCGAGCCGGCAACAAGTCCGGCGCTGCTGCGAGTTCACGCCGGGCGAGGCTCGCACGCGCTCTGGGTGCCGCCGCTGGGCGATGAAGAAAACGCTGGTCAGATGGAGCTGCTGTTCCTTCCGACAGTTCAGGTGCGTATCCTTGGTGTCGACCGCAGCGGAGATATGCCGATCGTGTTTGTGGAGGTGAGCGATGGGTAAGTTCACCGACGATGTGCCGCTGCTAGACGACGGTGCAGTACAACCGCCGAGTGCTCAACTGCTAATCCGCAAGCTCAAAGTCGAGAACTCCGCGGCAGATATCCAGAGCCAGGCGATCGAGCGCTGGCTGATTACCAACGATCCCGGCCCAAGCCTAGAGCGCAGTTTGCGCCGGCACGGCTTTGGCGGGCTGCTCAAGAAACGGCGTGGCTCCGCGTCTGGCCGTGCGACCGCATAAATACGAATTAGCAAACCTTGGGTCCTGATAGTTCCAGTTATTGCTTGTTTCTCATTGTGCGACAACCGGATTGACTATCTCGAAGCTCCGATCAGAACCGGGCGATTCCGGTCGGTTCCCGGTCACTGGCGGTGAATAAACGGTGACCGCCAGCCAGCCTGTAACCATTCCACCAAAACACCGCCGCCGCCGCGCGACCCTGTCCCCAGACTGCCAGGAGCGGGCAGACACAGTAACCAGGCACGATCGGGCGCAAATGGTCGTGTAGGCGGCGTTGCTGAGACAGCAACTGCCGTCACAGTTGTCGTCAAAACTGTCTCGGATCGAGGGTTGCGGCGCGTCTCCGCCGCGCCGGCCAACCCTGGTCGACATAGATCCGATTCGCCTTCACACCGAGCGTGGTCCGCAGCGCACCGTGCTGGGCGGTGAGATCCTGGGCATCAGTCGGGGAGCCTGCATAACCCGATGAGCATTCCGGCCACCGAAATCCTGTACCGGTTAGGCGGCGATCACTGCGACCGAGTCGCTCAGTACGGTCGGCGATCGTTGCCCGCGGCGGCCCGCGAACACGCCGGCTGGCATGCCGGCCAATGGCGGCATCAACCCACGCGCGGTGCCGCATTGCACCCAAACCGTCGTGCTCAACCGGTGCGCCGAACGCCGGCAGCCGTCATCGTCAACGACCGGGTCGCGATCACCCAGCGACCATGCAAGTGCGACCGCGCCAGTCGGTGTAGCTACAGCGCTCGTTTGACGCGACATTTGAGAAGCCAAGAACTTTAGTTCTGAGACCCCCGTCGAGTTTGGCTAACGATTCGTTAGACATACGGAACGACTTCCGTGATGGCAGTTCCTCAACTCACACGAGATATGCCCATCAAACTGAAACGTTCTCGCCGCGTTAGCGGTAAGCGATCCCTAAAGTGCGCGTAAGCCGGGGCATCGGTGTGAGCCCGAGCAAGATGTGGTTGAACCGCTCCACGACGCTCGATCGTAAATACCCAAAGTTTGTCGAATCTGGGTCGAGATCATGCCTAGAGTATGTAATATTGTCTACTTATGAGCTACCGGTTTGCTCATCGTGTCCCCGCCTGGATACCGGCGCGGGACTGCCTCAACCGCCAGCAGCAGTTCCGGGCGATCTGTCGCGTTCGGATTGGCAGATGTTGTCCGTGACCACTGCCGGCGCCGCACACAACGACAGAAAGGCAAAGTCAAATGGCAACATTCACTGGGAAAACCGCTGCCCGCAGGACCTTGCCGCTGGCCGCATACGGCCCGCTCGTCCTAGCAAGCGCGGCGGCTCTAGCTACGCCGGTACACGCCGCACCCACATGGATGGCGGGAGCGGTGAACTCCAACTCGATGAGCGCCAAGACCGAGGCGTTCTTTTACACCAACGCCTATACCGAGTCTGATGCCGAGCAGCATGCGATGGCGAACTGCCAAGCGAAGTTCCCGACCGGCTGCCAACTCGCCGGAAGCACCACGACCTGCATGGCTGTCGCCGTCGGCCAAGGCAGCGTTTACGCCGTCGCCTACGGTCCGACTGCGCAAACGGCGCAAGTGCTGGCGGCGACGAAGATCCACAACCGCATCAACCCACCGGGGCATTGCAGTTGGGAATGAAAGTATTACGCGAAGCCCAATCTGCTGCGGCTGCGGGCGCTGATGAAGAGGAACATCATGGAACCTGGGCACGCATCCACCTACTCGACTGATGAGCTACTGCGGATGGCCATCGCCCACCGCATCCGGCTCACCCAACGCCAAAACATCCTCAAGCGGGACCTGCGCCAGCGCGCCGCCGAATTGACGGCCATTGAGGAAACCTTGGAGCACGTGATAGCGACGGAGAATCGACTCTTGAGAGAGCGGCAATTTGAGGCAGCGAACCTCGGTAGGCATCCGACGGGCGGCTAAAATGGTTCCGCCAGGAGAGAACGTGGCTGCCAGATCGCTTCTTTCAGCGAATGCATCACCTTTGCTCCCAGGCCAAGGATCCACACGCGTAGGTTGAACTCGAAGATCTCATTGCCGTCTGGACCATCGCCCATTTTGTGCCGCGATGCTTCGGATGAGTTGGAGTGTTACGAGCACTGAGCAGGGCGTCGCGTTGTTCGCGCAGGAACGTTGCCCAAAGGCATGCTTCCGGATGACATTCCTGCCTCCCGAGTTTCATCGTCTAGTCCCGCTCCGGCCGAGCCATGTCGGCAGCTCGGAAATCGCGACTGCAGCTAACGGCGGCAAAGTGCTTGAGCGCCACCGCGGCAGACCACGGATCGGATGCATTGAAACAGGCACGGATTAGGTTGTCCACGCACCAGCAGCCTGGCTGAGCTTGAACCTGATGGCAGGGAGCAGCGAGTGGCGGCACGGGAGGCGCGTCGGGCGCGCGGCCAGGCTCATGAACCCTACGAGGTATCGTTGGCCGCCTTAGATTGCGTGCACGCTCAGCGCCTCGTCGTTAGCGAAGCCGGCCATCCGCAACCTGCGCCTAAACAGCAGTGACTCCATCGCTTCGCCTGCCACGGGGCGCGAGAACAGGAAACCCTGCGCCCGGTGACATCCATGCTCTATCAAAGTCATTGCGGCAGCTGGCGTCTCAACGCCCTCAGCGACCAGTTCCAGGCCGAAGGCCTCAGCGAGTACGAGGATGGAGCGAACGATGGCCAGGTCGCTGGCGTTGGTGTCCAAGTCGCGCACGAACCCGGCGTCGATCTTGAGCGTATCGACCGGAAGCGATTTCAGGTGCGACAGGACGGCGTAGCCGGTGCCGAAGTCGTCGATGGCGATCTGGACCCCCACCTCCTTCAACTTCGCAAGGGTTCTGCGAGTGGCTTTGATGTCGCCGACCAAAGCACGCTCGGTGATCTCCAGGCACACCGAATTGGCGTTGACGCCGAACTCGTCGAGGGTGTCCGCGACAGTGCGGACGAAACCGGGAATGACCAATTGACGAGGCGAGACATTGATGCGCAGTATGACGTCTCGTCCCACGCCGTGCGATCGCCACCGGCTGAATTCGGCACAGGCACTTCGCATCACCCATCGGCCCAACTCTCCGGCGAGGTTGGTCGATTCGGCTACACCGATGAACGAATCCGGTAGCAGCAGCCCGCGTGTCGGGTGCCGCCAACGGACCAGCGCCTCAGCCCCCAGGATCACGCCGGTCAGCAAGTCGACTTCGGGCAGATAATGCAGCAGCAGCGCGTCGCTGTCGATGCCCGCTTGCAGATGGAGCTCGATATCGTTGCGAAAGACGACGTTGCGGGAGATGTCGTCGGTGCACACTGCAACCTGGTTGCCGCCGCCGCGCTTGGCCGTCAGGGCGGCCTCATCGGCGCGACGGAGTAGATCCGCGGTGTCGTCGCGTCCCGGCCTGCCCGCCGCCATCCCGATGCTGACGGAGGGAGTGATGACATCGTCGCCGATCTTCAGCGGACCGCGCAACGTCGTCTGAAGCCGGTGCGCGAGTGATTCCGCGGTCTCAGTTAACATCGCTCGGTCCGGAATGACGAGGAACTCGTCCCCGCCGACCCGACCGATCGTGCCCAGCCCTCGCATGCTGCCCTGAAGCCGTTCGGCGAATACCTGGAGGTAAAAATCGCCGGCGGCGTGGCCGAAGTAATCATTGATCGACTTCAGTCGGTCGAGGTCAAGATACAAGACCGCGACGGGTCCGGTGCATCCCGCCGCGAGTCTGGCGGAAAGGTGCGCGATAAGCGATCGACGATTGTGCAGGCCGGTCAAATCGTCATACTCAGCCAGGTAGCGAAGCCTTTCTTCGGCGGCGATGCGGGCCTGGAGCTGTGCAAACAAAGAGGCGACCGCCCCGATCGTGCCTACCTCACCTTTCTTCCACTTCCTGCCACGAAAGTTAACGAAGCCAAGCACGCCGGTGGTCTCCGCGTTTGAAACGAGCGGTGCGGCGGCCACCGAGGGCGTCGCAACGCGGTGCCTTCCCGCGATCTCGCGTCGGAACGCCTTATAAGCATAGTTTGTCGAGGCCGGCGGCCGAATCACAACAGGTTCCGCGGGCTGAATCACAAGCGGTTCCTTGCCATGCGCGCAAGGGGCGAAGACGTCGTCGCCGCTAGTGAAGGGGACAATCGGCAGGGGATCCGGGGTTGGACGGTTGGGTCGCGGTGGCCATTCGACGATCAACTTCGAGGTCCCGATGGTTTGGTCGTTGTGGCGTAGGAAGCCGGTGTCCGCGTCGAACCGGTGGACGAGCCTCGCCAGTACCTGTTCGCTCACAGTGGTAGCGGTGAATGTATTAGCCTCCATCATCTGGGCGGCAACGGAGGCGACGAACTTTAGGTCGGGCGGCACGGATCCTCGATTGCCGCGGTGCGGACGATCTCAACCGCTTCAAGCACGTCATCAGAGAATTCGGCCCATGCCAGCCCGGTCGTGTGCGGTGTCTCGGTCATCGTTGGACTCCTCAAACATCCAGGTGGTTGCCGTTGTTCGCAGACGCGGAGACCAACCTTTTTACGCGGGTAGCTAACGCGAGTCTCAACGCTGTGACCGTCGCTACGCAGGCACGAGTGACTATAGCCCCTTCATCGCGCGGTCGCTTGGCGCCTTCGGCGTGTCGACGGCGGCTGAAAATTGACCCCCTGCCGGTGGTGGTTGGCAGCCACCGGACCAGGGCGTCAAAATTCAGATGCCGCGCCGGGGTCAGAATTCACGTGCCGCTGACACGGCGAGCGCTTGGCGTGAAACTCAAGTTTGGTGGCAACATTTGAGAAACTGAGAACCTTAATTCTGAGACTGTATGGACTTTGGCAAACGAGCGACAGGGTATTGAACGGCCGCCCGTCATGGCATCGCTTCGGCCCACGCGATATGTCCCTCGAAACCAAGGGATCTCGCCTTGTGGCGGTAGCGATCGCTGAAGTGCGCGTAAGCCGGGGCATCGCCGTGAGCCCGCGCCAGGAGAGCCCGGAGCCGCAGCAGCCAGATGTCACGCATCGCCAGACCCTCTTCGGCTGGCGCGGCCGCTAGCCGCTCGATCGCGGCCTCGGCTTCGGCCACGTCACCGTCGGCCCCGCGATCGAGCAGTGTCTCCACCAGAACACCCATCGTGGGAATGCCCCACCCTCGCAGCTGTCCCTGGCGGATCATATGGTCGATGGCGGCGCGCATGAGCGGGACGGCGTCATCGCGATCTCCACGCCGAGCCTCTCCCGCGCCAAGTACACGTTGACGATCGCTAAATTGGCCCAGGCGCGGCAGTCACAGCGGGTTCGATCAGGTGGTGGCCGGCGCCATTATCGCCAACGTGGCCGTGCTGGTCGCCGGCTACCTGGTCGGCGGCCATGAGCTAGCCTTCGAGCTGGTGCACGACGCCATCTTGGCGTTCTTCATGTTCGAGCTGGGAGCGCGGCTGCGGGCTGGTGGCTGGCGGTTTCTGCGCCGGCCGTTCAACCTGTTCGACATGTTAGTGATCCTGGCATCAGCGCTGCCGGTGCTGGGCATGGACGCTTCGCTGCTGCGGGTGGCCAGCCTGGCGAGGGCGGCGCATCTGATGCGGCATCTGCCCCTGCTGCGGTTGTTCCGGTTCGCCCGTTGATGCGGTTGGGGCGTCGTCGTCTCGCTGTGATCATTCAAGCCCTTGAGGCCCGCAGCCTCAGGCCCATCCGGACAATGCATGCGTAAGGCCCGGCAGCTTGCTGGCCTCGACTAAACACCTCGGGACGGCTGGCGGAAGAACCCGAAACGTTTGCCGATGAACGCCCAGACGCCCAGGTGATTCACCTCACCCCCGATTGAAAACCCTTCAGGCCATCAGAGGACCAAAGTTAGCCAGCAGGGGTCCAAGGTCACTTGAGTCCTGCGGTCGGCCCACTTCATGCTGAGAGGTCAGCATCTTCTTCCCTGCGGACCCTTTACCGAGGATGGGATCGATGCATGGCACAGAAGGCGAGCGGGCCATGGGAATCGAGACAATTCGCAGGAGTGGCGTCGAGCAGCCCGTTGGCTACGTGGCGGAGGGATGGGTCGAGGCCGGCAACCTCGTAACGGCCGACGAGGAGTTCGTAGCCGAAGCTGAGACTCTCAAAGACCCCGCGGAGATCGGGGCTCTATGTCAACAGACCCGTTTGTCATACGGCTAGATTTTACCGTATTACCAGGTCAAAGGGTGGAGCTAAGGGGATTCGAACCCCTGACCTACTCGATGCGAACGAGTCGCGCTACCAACTGCGCCATAGCCCCTGATCGCTAGCAGGCTACCAGTTCTACGAACCCGACGGCCCCAGCACCGCCGGCCGGTGCTACTGGCCGACGGCTCGCGGCAGGTCCCGGGGCCACCCATAGGCCCGCACCGGGATGTCGTAGTCCAGATGCTCGAAGATCGGGTCCTCGTCGTCGATCTCCAGGACCACCGCGCCCGGGCGCCGCAGCCGCGAGGGGACCACGTCGAATTCGCGGTCCGCGGCGTTCTCCACGCCGAGCCGTGCCCGCGCCATCCGGTGCATCCGGCGACGACGCACCTTCTCCTCGATCCGGGTTTGCCGGCGCAGGTATGCCAGGTAGAGCACCGTGATACCGGTGGCAGTGCCACATACGCACCAGGCGGTCGGTGTCACCTCGAACGCTGCCGTGGCCGAGCCGACCAAGACGACCGCCATCACCATCAGGACGCGCTTGCGGAACCTGTACTTGCGGGCGCTGACCGCAGCGGCGGTCTTCGTGTCGAACCGACGCCGCCGTGAGGCGGCCGGTGCGACGGGCGGCGCAGCCCCGTCCTCCGGAGCGTCGTCGTCCTCTTCGGGCTCCAGGCCGGACGAGTCCTCGATGTACTCGTATTCGTCGTCGTGCTCGCGCTCAGCCTCGTGGGGCACGGTTTCGGTCTCGTCGGCCTCGAGCAGAGGCTCGGTCTCCGCCGCGCTGACTCCCGCCGGCAGCGCCCCCGAATCTTCGATGACATCGACGTCGAGGTAGTCGGGCTCGGTCTGCTCGGCCACCGCGACCTTCATGACGACCGGGTGCGTGGGCCGGGAATTGTCGGCGTCATGTTCCTGGTCCTGGTCTTGCTCCTCATCGGAGCATTCGTCCTGGTCAACGTCGTCGAGGTCGCTCTCCTCCGGCTTCCAGTCGGGGTCGCTGCGATGTCCCGCGGCGGGACCTTTACGCCTAAGCAGACGAGAACCCGCACCGCCGTTCAGCACCCGGGTCGCCAACGCGACGTCGCTCGTGCGCCGCACCGCGTCGCGTTTGCTGATCAGCATCGGAACCAGCACAAACAGCCACAGCACCACCAGCGAGATCCACAACAACGATTGGGGAATGCTTGGCATGACGACTCGCTCTCTTCGGTTCCGATCCCCGCGCGGCCTATCCGTGGCCAACGCGGCCGGGTCCATGCGACCAGCACAATTACACACCTGTAATTTGCCCATTACAAGCACCAACGGTCACTCGTGTCACGTCAGCCACAGTCAAGCCACGCTGGGGTTTTACCGCGCGCGGGGGCGCCCCATCACGGCCAGCTGGCGTGCCCGGCCCGCACCAGGGTCGACGTCACCGATCCGTACACCTCTTCGACGGTGATGGCCACCAACAAATGGTCTCGCCACGCCCTGTCGACTTCGAGGTAGCGGCGCAACAGACCCTCCTCGCGAAATCCGACCTTTGCCAGCACGGCGCGGCTGGCGGCATTCTCCGGGCGCACGGTGGCTTCCACGCGATGCAGCATGACCGGACCAAAGCAGTGGTCAAGACCCAGCGCCAACGCTCCGGTGGCCACCCCGCGACCGGTCGCCGACTTCGATACCCAGTAACCGATCCATGCCGACCGCAACGCCCCGTGGGTGACGTTGCCGATGGTCAGCTGTCCGCAGAACCGCCCGTCGAGCTCGATCACGTACGGCAGCATCCGTCCCTTACGGGCCTCCGAACGCAGACCGGAACACAGTGCCGGCCATGCGGCGACGGTGTGCCGGACCGTCCAATCGCCCTCCGCGCTGGGCTCCCATGGCTCGAGGTGCGCGCGGTCGGCCAACCGGATCCGGCTCCACTGCGCCCCGTCACGCATCCGCACCGCCCGCAGCCGGATCAACCCCGCCGGGACCCGCAGCGGTCCCACGTCCAGGGGCCAACCTGGATGCCGCGGGTTGGAGCGCAGGAGGTTCACGAACGGGCGCACTCGTCTGAGTCAGCCGCGCTGAGCCAGGAAGGCGACATCGACGATCTCACCGGTGCGGATCTGCTCCGCGCCGCTGGGAATGACCACCAGACAGTTGGCTTCCGCGAGTGTCGCCAGCAGATGCGATGACGCCCCCGGAGCCCCGCCCAGCGCCTGCACCAGGTATTCACCGCTTTCCTGATCGCGCATCAGCTGACCGCGAAGATAACCCTTGCGCCCGGCCACCGATGTGATCGGAGACAGCGTGCGGGCCTGCACGATCCGGCGCATGGGCTGGCGCTTGCCCAGCGACAGGCGGATCAGTGGTCGGACCATCACCTCGAAGACCACCAGGGCGCTGACGGGATTGGCCGGCAGCAGGAACGTCGGAACACCCTCGCGCCCCAGCTGCCCGAAGCCCTGGACGGAGCCGGGGTGCATGGCGACGCGGACGACCTCCATCTCGCCGAGCTCGGACAGCACCGCGCGCACCGCCTCGGCCGCGGCACCCCCGACACCGCCGGCGATCACCAGGACCTCGGCTCGATTGATCTGCCCCTCGACGATCTCCCCGAGCTCCTTGGGGTCGTTGCTGACGATGCCGATGCGGTTCACCTCCGCGCCGGCATCGCGGCCGGCCGCCGCCAGGGCGTAGGAGTTGACGTCGTACACCTGTCCGTTGCCCGGGGTGCGCGAGATGTCGACCAGCTCGCCACCCACGGCCATGACCGACAGCCGAGGTCGCGGGTGCACCAGGACACGTTCGCGGCCGACCGCCGCCAGCAGCCCCACCTGGGCCGCGCCGATGATCGTTCCGGACCGCACGGCGACGTCGCCGGGCTGGACGTCGTCGCCCGCGCGCCGCACGTAGGCACCCGAGGGGGCGCCGCGCAGGATCCGCACCCGCTGCGTCCCGCCGTCGGTCCAGCGCAACGGCAGCACCGCGTCGGCCAGGGTCGGCAGCGGGGCCCCGGTCTGCACCCGGGCCGCCTGGCGGGGCTGCAGCCTGCTGGGTGTGCGCGAACCGGCTTCGATGGTTCCCGTCACCGGCAAGACCAGCCCGCCGCGCTCGTCTTCGTCGCTGCCTTCGTCGGAAAACCCACCGACGACGCCCACCCCGCCCTCTCCGAAGCCCACCCCGACCACGTCGACGCTGCGCACCGCGTAGCCGTCGATTGCGGCCTGATCGAAGCCGGGCAGCGGCCTTTCGGTCACCACTTCCTCGGCACACATCAATCCCTGCGCCTCGGCGATGGCAACACGCATGGGCCGCGGGGCGACCGCGGCGGCCGATATCCGGGCCTGCTGCTCCTCCACAGAACGCACGAGCGCGCCTTTCTGCCCTCAAGCCGTGACGGGCGCCAACGCCGGGAGCGAACCGGGCCTTTTACCGTCCGGTTACAGCTCGGTCAGGCCTAATCGCGCCACCAACCACCGCCGCAATTCCGGGCCGTAGTCGTCACGATCCAATGCAAAGTCAACCGCAGCCTTGAGGTAGCCGCCGGGATTTCCCAGGTCGTGTCGAGAGCCGCGATGCACCACGACGTGAACCGGGTGGCCCTCGCTGATCAACAGCGCGATCGCGTCGGTGAGCTGGACTTCGCCGCCGGCGCCGCAGTCGATGCGGCGCAGCGCGTCGAAGATGGCGCGGTCGAGCACGTAGCGGCCCGCCGCGGCATACATCGACGGTGCGTCCTCGGTCCTGGGCTTCTCCACCATGCCGTTGACCTTCAGCACGTCGGGATTGTCACCGCCGGGGACCGCCTCGACGTCGAAGACTCCGTAGGCGCTGATCTCCTCGGGCGTCACCTCGATGGCGCACAGCACCGTGCCGCCGTGCTCGGCCCGCACCGTCGACATCGTCTCCAGGACGCCCGTCGGCAGCACCAGGTCGTCGGGCAGCAGCACCATCACGGCGTCCTCGTCGGCCGTCAGCACGGGCTCGACGCAGCTAATCGCGTGTCCCAGTCCGAGTGGTTCGGCCTGCACCACGGACTCCACCTTGATCAGGGCCGGTGCGCGCCGCACCTTGGCCAGCATGGCTTTCTTGCCGCGCGCCTCGAGCGTGCCCTCCAGCACCAGGTCTTGGACGAAGTGCGCGACGACGCCGTCCTTACCTTCGGAGGTGACGATCACCAGGCGCTCGGCCCCGGCCGCGGCCGCCTCCTCGGCGACCAGCTCGATGCCGGGCGTGTCGACGACAGGCAGCAGCTCCTTGGGCACCGTTTTGGTCGCGGGCAGAAAACGCGTGCCCAAACCGGCCGCTGGGACGATCGCCGTGAATGGGATCGGGACTTCTGCTGGGCGTGACATCGTTCACACCATAACCCTCGGTAGGCCCACCGCCTGGGTGTGACCCGGGGCTGTCATCGTTAAACAATGGCGACCTCGACCAAGGCGGCGTTGCGGGAACAGCTGCTGTTGGCCCGCCTTGATGTTGCCGAGGAGGTTCGGGCCGCCGAGGCCCGGATGCTGGGCGAGCACGTGGAGCTCGTGGTGAGCGAGGGCACCACGGTCTGCGCGTACGTGCCAGTGGGCACCGAGCCGGGGTCCATCGAGATGCTGGATGTGTTGCTGCGCCGGGCGAAACGGGTGCTGCTGCCGGTTGCTCGCACCTCCCACGACGGCACCCCAATGCCGCTGCGGTGGGGCGACTACCGGCCGGGTGGACTCACCCGCGGACCCTGGGGGCTGCTCGAACCGCCCGAACCCTGGCTGCCCGAGTCCGCCCTCGCCGAGGCCGGCCTGGTGATTGTGCCGACACTGGCGATCGATCACCGCGGCGCGCGGCTGGGCCGGGGCCGGGGCTACTACGACCGGTCGCTGCCAGGCCGGGACCCGCACGCGCGGCTGATCGCAGTGGTGCGCGACGACGAGCTGGTCGAGAAGTTGCCGGCGGAACCGCACGACGTACCGATGACTCACGCACTGACGCCGGGGCGCGGCCTGATCGCGCTGCCAATCCGGGATAACCGGAGGGAATGATCGTCATCACGTGGCGGTTCTAGCACTTGAGACGGTAGAGTGCCAATCCAGGTTTCATATCATGCGGAGGTCTTTTGTGCCGACTTACAGCTACGAGTGCACCGAGTGCGCCGACCGCTTCGACGTTGTGCAAGCCTTCACCGACGACGCGCTGACCACGTGTGAGAAGTGCTCCGGTCGGCTGCGCAAGCTGTTCGGCTCCGTCGGCGTGGTGTTCAAGGGCAGCGGCTTTTACCGGACCGACAGCCGCGAATCGGGCAAGAAATCGACGAGCTCGACCAACGGGTCGTCGAGTAGCGAGTCGGGGACGAGTTCGGGGTCCAACGAAAGCAAGCCGTCAGGCTCATCCGAAAAGTCCGACAAGTCGGGCAGCAGCTCGACGCCGGCCACAGCGGCCGCCTCGAGCTAGCGGGTTATCCACTGGGTTATCCACAGCGCACCACCCGACCGGCGCTCCCGCCGGTGCACGCCGCCTACCGTGTGCAGCGTGGCGGAACCATCGCTGAACCCAACCCTGTTCAGCCGGATATCGGCCTGGTTGCGCCCTGACTGGACGCGGACCGTTCTGTTTCGGCGCGTGGCCGCCGGCGCGCTCGTGGTGCTGGCGGGCGTGGCCACATTGCGGTCGAATCCCGACGATGATCGTGCCGAGGTGGTGGTGGCCGCGCGCGACCTGAGGCCCGGCACCGCGTTGACATCCGATGATGTCCGGCTCGAAAAGCGTTCGGCGACAACGGTTCCCGACGGGTCACGAGCCGACCTGAGCGCAGTGGTCGGATCCACTTTGGCCAGCCCGACGCGGCGCGGTGAAGTACTCACCGACGTCCGGCTGCTGGGGAGCCGGCTGGCCGAGTCAACGGCTGGGCCCGGCGCCCGCATCGTCCCGCTGCACCTGGCGGACAGCGCGCTGATCGACCTGGTTCGGGTGGGCGACGTCGTGGACGTGCTGGCTGCGCCGGCCAACGATGCGCCGGGTTCTGCCTCAGCGGTCAGCAAGGTGGTGGCCACCGACGCCGTCGTTGTCCTCGTGTCGGCCAAGGAGAAAACGCAGTCCGCCGAGGGTGACCGCGTAGTGTTGGTTGCGCTTCCGGCTCGCGTGGCGAATACGGTGGCAGGTTCGGCGCTGGGTCAGGCGGTAACCCTCACCCTGCACTAGCAAACTGCGTCCAGTTCAGAAAGGACTCCCATGTTCAAAGGGTTCAAGGAGTTTCTGTCGCGGGGCAATATCGTCGACCTGGCCGTCGCGGTGGTCATCGGTACGGCGTTCACTGCATTGGTCACCAAGTTCACCGACAGCATCATCACGCCTCTGATCAACCGGGTCGGCGTCAACGCAAATTCCGACGTCGGCGTCTTGAAGATCAGCATCGGGGGCGGTCAGACCATCGACCTCAACATTCTGCTATCGGCCGCGATCAACTTCTTGCTGGTCGCGTTCGTGGTGTATTTCTTCGTGGTGCTGCCCTACAACACGCTGCGCAAGAGAGGTGAGGTCGAGCAGGCGGACGACGCCCAGATCGTCCTGCTCACCGAAATCCGCGATCTTCTCGCCCAGAGCAACGGCGGCTCGTCGGGCCGGCACGGCGGCTTAGGCCAAGCGCCAACACCGGACTACGGACCCCGCGCGGACGCCGAAACGCAGATTCACGGCGGCTGAGTCAGATCGCTCAGATCTCTAGGCTCGACAACTGCCCGATGATCTGAGCGGCCAGCGGATTAAGCGTCGCCATCCCGTCGCGCACCGCATAGCGGGAACCGGCGAGGTTGACCACCAGCGTGCTTCCGGACACGCCCGCCAGACCGCGGGACAGTGCGGCGTCGGTGATTCCCGCGGACAGTCCCGAAGCGCGGATGGCTTCGGCGATCCCGAGGATCTCGCGGTCCAGGATGTCGCGGGTGGCTTCCGGGGTGACGTCGCGAGGTGTCACTCCGGTCCCGCCCACCGAAACCACCAGGTCCACGCCGCCTATTACCGCGGTGTTCAGCGCGTTTCGGATCTCAATTTCGTCAGCCTCGACCGCCACCACACCGTCCACGACGAACCCGGCCTCGGTCAATAGCTCGGTGACCAGCGGCCCGCTGTGGTCCTCGTCGCCGTGCGCGGTGCGATCGTCGACAACGACGACAAGTGCCCGGCCGACTACCAACTCCGCACCTTTCTCCATGGGTGCCACCGTATATCCGTGGTCCGACCACGGCGCGTCGACTCTCATCACTGCTCCGCTTTTCCGAGCGTGACCGGCACCGTGCGGCCGCCGCCATTGGGATCCTGGTAGGTCAACGTCACCTTCTCGCCCGGCGCTTTGGACCGGACGGCAGCGACCAATGCGTCGGCGCTATTGATGGGGCGGTCGTCGACCTTGGTCACGACCACGCCCTTGGGCACGCCGGCACTCGCGGCCGCGCCGCCCTGCACCACGTCCATGACCTTGGCGCCGGGGGTGCCTTTGTCGGTGGTCACCTGCACGCCGAGCGAGGCGTGCGTCGCCTTTCCGGTGGCAATCAACTCGTCGGCAATGCGCTTGGCTTGATCGACCGGAATCGCAAAGCCGAGTCCGATCGAGCCGCTCTGCGAATCACCTGAATCCGCGCCGAGGGTGGCAATGGCGGAGTTGACGCCCACCAGCTGACCCTGCATGTTGACCAGCGCACCGCCGGAGTTGCCCGGGTTGATCGCGGCATCGGTCTGAATCGCGTCCAGCACCGTGTTTTGGTTGCCCGATTCACCCGTCGTCGACACGGGCCGGTTCAGCGCACTGACGATCCCGGTGGTCACCGTGCCGGCCAAACCCAGCGGCGACCCAACCGCCATCACCGGCTGGCCCACCTTCAGATCCGACGAAGAGCCCAGCGAAATCGGGCTGAGCCCGGAAATGCCCTGCACGCGCACCACGGCGATGTCACTGGTGGGATCGGTGCCCACCACCGTGAACGACGCGGTGCGGCCGTCGGAGAACGTCACGGTCGTTTTGGGCGCTGCACCACCCGGACCGCCGGGACCACCAGGGCCACCGGGACCGCCAGGGCCACCAGGACTGCCAGGGCCACCAGGGCTACCGGGACTACCGGGGCCACCGGCGCCCTTGGGGTTGGCAGCAGCCGCGACGACGTGGTTATTGGTCATGATCAGCCCGTCGGCCGACAAGACGATGCCGGAGCCCTCCTCGGACTGGCGGCCCAGATCGGTCTCCAGCATGACGACGCTGGGCACCACCTTGGCGGCGACCTGCTCGACGCTGCCTGGCGGCATGTTCGCCGCCGGAACGCTGGGAGCCGCCCCCGTCACCAGCCCGCCGCCGTTGCCGCCCGCGGCGTGCGTGCCCAGCTCCACGACCGTCGCCGCAGCGCCACCGATACCTGCCGAGATGACCGCGATCGCCACTGCACCGGCGGCCAACACGCCTGTGCGAGAACGCTTTTGACGTACCGGCACCGGAGGGACCCCATGCGGACCGGGCATCTGCGGAAGCATCCCCGGCATCGGCCCGGGCCTGGTGCCACCGGGTATCGGACCCGGCCCGGTGCCCCCGGTGATCGGTCCGGTCGCGGTGCCACCGGGCACCCGCCCCGGGCCGGTGGCAGTGAACGGCTCGTAGGGCTGACGGTATTGCGGCTGGGGCTGCTGATAGCGCCAGTCGAATTGCTGGTTGTAGGTGGGCTGTTGCCCCTGGGCATAGGCGGGGGGTGCCGGCTGATTGGGCCCGGCACCGTATCCCGGCTGCTGCGGCGGTGGCGAATACCTCGGGTGATTCGTCATGCGCTAAGTCGCTCTTTCTCTATTTCGGCTCGTGTGGGCTCGGTCGGCGTGTTTTTTCAACAGTAGCCGCAGACCTAGGTTGCCCGCGCGGACTGAGAGTCCACTGAGATAACGTTCGCTGAATCCCGAGAGTTCGCCTCGTCCTCGGCCGTATGTACGGCGGGTTCGGCCTCACGGGTCTTGGGCATCGGCCGGCCCGGTAGCAGCACATAGATCGACGTCCCAGGTGGCTGACCTCCCGGCACGGTGTCTTCGACGCGAAGCGATCCGCCGTGGTTGAGCACCACCTGTTTGACGATCGCCAACCCCAGACCCGAGCCGGGCATTGCCCGCGCGGTCGTCGATCGGTAGAACCGTTCGAACACCAGACGGCGCTCGTGCAGTGGAATCCCCGGGCCTTGGTCGGAAACTACGAGCTCGGCGTGCGACGGGTCGAGTTGGCGCATTTTGACGCCGACGTGGCCGCCGGGCGGGCTCCACTTGGCCGCATTGTCCATGAGGTTCAGCGCCGCGCGCGACAGCCCGGCGGCGTCCCCGTAGACCTGCCAGCCGATCACCTCGACGTCGAAGTAAATATCGTTGCGCCGACGCCTGACCCGTTCCAGGCTGCGATCGATGACCTCGGACATGTCGACCGGCTCGTGCACCACCTGGCCGCCGGCGTCTCGGGTCAGGTCCACCAAATCGCCTACCAGCGTGGACATTTCCTCGATCTGGGCGATCACATCGGCACGCAGATCGACCATCTCCTGCTCCGGCAGCCGCGGCGCTCCGGGTTCCATTGCGGCCATGAGCAATTCGACGTTGGTACGTAGCGACGTCAGCGGCGTGCGCAATTCATGTCCGGCGTCGGTGACCAGCCGCGCCTGCCGTTCCCGGGACTCGGCCAGCGCCCGCAGCATCAAGTTGAAAGCCTCAGTGAGCCTGGACAATTCGTCACTGCCGAACACCGGGATGGGCCGCAGGTCGTCGGTGCGCGCCACCCGCTCGGCGGCTTCGGTGAGACGACCCACCGGACGCAGCCCCGCCCGGGTGACCATTCCGCCGGCCACCGCGGCGACCGCGACACCAATGCCGCCGACCATCAGCAGCACCCAGCGCAGCCTCGTCATGACCGCTTCGGTGGGCTTGAGGCTCTTGGAGATCAGCAGCGAGCTGCCGTTGGGCAGGTGGATGGCAAGTATCCGTTGATCCGCCGCGGTGCGCCGCGACATGAACAACTCACCGCGGATGACCGCCTTCTCCGCCGGCCCGACGGGCAACGTCTCGCCCGGCTGTTGGGCCTTGTAGATCGAGTGCCCCGGATTCACCAGCATCGCGTTGACGTCCGAATAGGCGGTGCCCTCGATGGCCTTGCCGGGATCGGCTGCCAGCGAACCGCTGGCGATCAGCAACTGCGCCCGGCTCTGCAGCTGGTTGTCGATGTCGCTGTACAGCGCGTTCGAGATGACCGCGTAGACGGCCAGCGCCATCAGCACGACGACCATCGCCACCATCGACATCGCCAGCAGCATGACCCGCCACCGCAGCGACAACGAACTGGCAGCTCGCAGCGGTGCGCGCCGGCGTCGGCGGAACAACACCATTACGGAGGCGTCTCCCTGAGCACGTAACCCACCCCACGCACCGTGTGGATCAGCCGCGGCTCGCCGTCGGCCTCGGTTTTGCGGCGCAGATACCCGACATAGACTTCCAGCGCATTACCCGAGGTGGGGAAGTCGAATCCCCACACCTCCTCGAGGATGCGGCTGCGGGTCAGTACCCGCCGCGGGTTGGCAATCAGCATCTCCAGCAACGAGAATTCGGTACGGGTCAGGCTGATCCGTCGTTGCCCCCGGGTGACTTCGCGGGTCACCGGGTCCAGTGCGAGGTCAGAGAAGGTCATGGCCACCGACTCGGCGTCGTCCTCGGGCTTGGTGCGGCGCAGCAGTGCACGCATGCGCGCCAGCAGTTCTTCGAGGGCGAACGGCTTCGCTAGGTAGTCGTCGGCGCCGGCGTCCAGGCCGGCGACCCGCTCGGAGACCGAGTCGCGGGCGGTAAGCACCAGGATCGGCAGGTCATCGCCGGTGCTGCGGAGATGACGACACACCTCCAGGCCGTCCAGGCGCGGCATCATCACGTCCAACACGAGCGCGTCGGGCCGGTCCTTGGCAATCAGGTCGAGCGCTTCGACCCCGTCATGGGCCAGCTCGACCGAGTAGCCATTGAAAGAAAGCGACCTGCGCAGCGACTCGCGCACTGCGCGATCGTCGTCAACGACAAGTATTCGCACGGCCACCAGTCTCGCCCTAGCGCCTGAGAGCGGCCTGAGAGGCGCGCCGCGTATTTGCCCGAGATTAACGCCGGTCCAGATCGATGAGGCCAAGGCGGGCGGCCTTGAGTAGCCTACGGGGCACTTTGTGCTTGTGGCCTGCCACCGTCACACCGACGAGCTCGGTCTTAACGGCCTTCCACTGCGCGCGCCGGCTTCGGGTATTCGCGCGCGACATCCTGCGCTTGGGTGTCGCCATGGTCGGGCCTTACTCCTCGATTAGGATTTCACGGGTCTGTCGCGCGGCATGGCCCGGCGGGCCGAACGGCGACAATCTCGGACAAGGATAGTCGGTGAGCTGCTGGTCGCCAAAACGGGCGCCCGCACCGACCTTGACGCGGCACCGGCCACACCCGCTAACCTACCGGTTGGTTGGTAACGCGCAGCCCTGAAGGGAGGACGCGGATGGTTTCCGGTGTCGTTCGCATCGCGAACTGCTCGGGTTTCTACGGCGACCGGCTATCGGCGATGCGCGAGATGCTCACCGGCGGCGAGGTGGACTACGTCACCGGTGACTACCTGGCCGAGCTGACCATGCTGATCCTCGGCCGCGACAAGATGAAGCACCCGGACCGCGGCTACGCCAAGACTTTCCTGGCCCAGCTCGAGGAGTCACTGGGACTGGCCCGTGACCGCGGAGTGCGCATCGTCGCCAACGCGGGCGGCCTGAACCCGGCGGGACTGGTGGACGCGGTGCGGGCCCTGGCCGAGCGCCTGGGCATCGACGCGCGGATCGCCCACGTTGAAGGCGACGACCTGCTCCCCCGCGCCGCGGAGCTGGGGCTCGGAACGCCGCTGACGGCGAACGCCTACCTGGGCGCGTGGGGCATCGTCGACTGCCTCAACGACGGCGCCGACGTCGTCGTCACCGGCCGGGTAACCGACGCCTCGGTGATCGTCGGCGCCGCGGCCGCGCACTACGGCTGGGGCCGCACCGACTACAACCAGCTCGCCGGGGCCGTGGTCGCTGGCCACGTCATCGAATGCGGCGTCCAGGCCACCGGCGGCAACTACGCGTTCTTCACCGAAGTACCCGACCTGTCGTACGCGGGTTTCCCGTTGGCCGAGGTGCATGAAGACGGCTCGTCGGTGATCACCAAGCACCCCGGCACCGGCGGCCTGGTCAGCGTCGACACCGTCACCGCCCAGCTGCTTTACGAGATCACCGGCGCCCGCTACGCCAACCCGGACGTCACCGCCCGGATGGACACCATCGATCTGTCTGATGACGGCCCCGATCGGGTGCGCATCAGCGGGGTGATCGGCGAACCGCCGCCGCCCACGATGAAGGTGTCGCTGAACAGCATCGGCGGGTTCCGCAACGCCATGACGTTCGTGCTGACCGGCCTGGACATCGAAGCCAAGGCCGAGCTGGTGCGAAGGCAGCTGGAATCTAGCTTGACCGTCAAGCCCGCCGAGTTGGAGTGGACCCTGGCCCGCACCGACCACACCGACGCCGACACCGAGGAAGCCGCCAGCGCGTTGCTGCGCTGCGTCGTCCGCGATCCCGACGCCGCTAATGTCGGACGCCAGTTTTCTTCGGCCGCAGTCGAGTTGGCGCTCGCCAGCTACCCAGGCTTTAGCGTCACCGCCCCGCCTGGGGAGGGCCAGGTATACGGCGTGTTCACCGCCGGCTACGTCGACGCGACCCAGGTGCCGCACATCGCTGTGCACGACGACGGCACTCGCGCCGAGATCGCCTGCGCCACCCACACTTTAGAGCTTGCACCCGCCGATCCCCCGCCGCTGCCGGACCCGCTGCCCGCCGGACCGACCCGGCGGGTGCCGCTGGGCCTGATCGCCGGCGCCCGCAGCGGCGACAAGGGCGGCTCGGCCAACGTCGGGGTCTGGGTCCGCACCAACGACCAATGGCGCTGGCTCGCCAACACGTTGACCGTCGAGTTGCTCAAGGAGCTGCTGCCCGAGACGGCCGACCACGACGTCACCCGCCACGTGCTGCCTAATCTGCGGGCGGTGAATTTCGTCATCGAAGGCATCCTCGGCCAGGGTGTCGCCTATCAAGCGCGATTCGATCCGCAGGCCAAGGGTCTGGGCGAATGGCTGCGCAGCCGCCACGTGGACATTCCAGAAAGGCTCTTATGAATCTGTGGAACACGCCCGAGCGCGAGCAGCTGCGAAAGACGGTGCGCTCGTTCACCGAACGCGAGATCCTGCCCCACGCCGACGAGTGGGAGCGCACCGGCGACCTGCCCCGCGACCTGCACCGGCGCGCCGGGGCGGCCGGGCTGCTGGGCGCGAACTTTCCGGAAGCGGTCGGCGGGGGCGGTGGGGACGGCGTCGACTCGGTGATCATCTGCGAGGAGGTGCACCAATCCGGTGCACCCGGCGGGGTTTTCGCGTCGCTGTTCACCTGCGGCATCGCGGTACCGCACATGATCGCGTCGGGGGATGCACGCCAGATCGACACGTTCGTGCGGCCCACCTTGTCCGGGGAGAAGATCGGTGCGCTGGCCATCACCGAGCCCGGCGGCGGTTCGGACGTCGGGCACCTGCGAACCAGCGCGGTACGCGATGGCGACCACTACATCGTCAACGGCGCCAAGACCTACATCACCTCCGGCGTCCGCGCGGACTACGTCGTGACCGCGGTGCGCACCGGTGGCCCTGGCGCAGCCGGGGTTTCGCTGTTGGTGGTCGAGAAGGGCACACCCGGCTTCGAGGTCAGCCGCAAGCTGGACAAGATGGGGTGGCGATCCTCCGACACCGCCGAGCTGTCCTACGTCGACGCCCGCGTGCCCGTAACCAATCTCGTCGGCGCCAAGAACAGCGGGTTCGCCCAGATCGCCCAGGCATTCGTCGCCGAGCGCATCGGCCTTGCTGCGCAGGCGTATTCGAGTGCGCAGCGCTGCCTGGACATCACCGCGCAGTGGTGCCGCGACCGGGAGACGTTCGGCCGCCCACTGATCAGCCGTCAGCCGGTGCAGAACACGCTCGCTGAGATGGCCCGGCGCATCGACGTCGCCCGGGTCTACGCGCACAACGTGGTGGAGCGTCAACTCGCCGGTGAAACCAACCTGATCGCGCAGGTGTGCTTCGCCAAGAACACCGCCGTCGAGGCCGGCGAATGGGTGGCCAACCAAGCCGTCCAGCTGTTCGGCGGCATGGGCTACATGGCCGAATCCGAAATCGAACGCCAATACCGGGATATGCGGATCCTGGGCATCGGCGGCGGAACCACCGAGATCCTCACCGCGCTGGCCGCCAAACTGCTGGGATACCAATCATGACGGTGCTGCAGTCCACGCTCGACCCGAACGGTGCCGCCTACGCCGAGGCGGCCGCCGCGGCGACGACCCGGCTCGACGAGATCGACGCCGAACTCGCCAAAGCGCTCGGGGGCGGCGGGCCTAAGTATGTCGAACGTCACCACGCCCGCGGCAAACTGACTGCCCGGGAACGCATTGAGCTGCTCGTCGATCCGGACTCCCCGTTTCTGGAGCTGAGCCCGCTGGCGGCGTACGGCAGCGCTTTCCAGATCGGTGCCAGCACAGTCGTCGGCATCGGCGCGGTGAGCGGCGTCGAATGCCTGATCGTCGCCAATGACCCGACGGTCAAGGGCGGCACCAGCAACCCGTGGACCCTGCGAAAGATACTGCGGGCTAACCAGATTGCCCTACAGAACCGGTTGCCGGTGATCTCGCTGGTGGAATCCGGCGGCGCCGACCTGCCCACCCAAAAGGAGATTTTCGTCCCTGGCGGGCAGATGTTCCGCGACCTGACCCGCCTGTCTGCGGCCGGAATCCCCACCATCGCGCTGGTATTCGGCAACTCCACCGCCGGTGGAGCCTACATACCCGGGATGTCCGACCACGTGGTGATGATCAAGGAACGCTCGAAGGTGTTCCTGGCCGGGCCCCCGCTGGTGAAGATGGCCACCGGAGAGGAGTCCGACGACGAGTCGCTGGGCGGCGCCGAAATGCACGCCCGCATATCGGGTTTGGCCGACTACTTCGCGCACGACGAACTCGACGCGATCCGCATCGGCCGCCGCATCGTGGCCCGGCTGAACTGGGTCAAACAGGGACCCGCGCCGAAGCCGGTGACCGAGCCGCTGTTCGACACCGAGGAGCTGATCGGCATCGTGCCCTCGGACCTGCGCACCCCGTTCGATCCGCGTGAGGTGATCGCGCGCATCGTCGACGGCTCCGAATTCGACGAGTTCAAGCCGCTCTACGGGTCCGCCCTGGTAACCGGCTGGGCACAACTGCACGGATACCCGCTGGGCATCCTCGCCAACTCACGCGGCGTGTTGTTCAGCGAGGAGTCGCAGAAGGCGACCCAGTTCATCCAACTGGCCAACCGCTCCGACACGCCACTGTTGTTCCTGCACAACACCACCGGATACATGGTGGGCAAGGACTACGAAGAGGGTGGGATGATCAAGCACGGCTCGATGATGATCAACGCCGTGAGCAACTCGACGGTGCCGCACATCTCGGTGCTGATCGGCGCGTCCTACGGCGCAGGCCACTACGGGATGTGCGGTCGCGCCTACGATCCGCGATTCCTGTTCGCCTGGCCCAGCGCCAAGTCCGCGGTGATGGGCGGCGCCCAGCTGGCGGGCGTGCTGTCGATCGTGGCCCGGGCGGCCGCAGAGGCCCGCGGGCAGCAGGTCGACGAGGAGGCCGACGCCGCCATGCGGGCCGCCGTCGAGGGCCAGATCGAAGCCGAGTCGCTGCCGATGGTGTTGTCCGGAATGCTCTACGACGACGGGGTGATCGACCCGCGCGATACCCGCACCGTGCTTGGAATGTGTTTGTCCGCCATCGCCAATGGCCCGATCAAAGGGACGTCGAACTTCGGCGTCTTCAGGATGTGAATCCGATGATCACTCGAGTGCTGGTTGCCAACCGCGGAGAGATCGCCCGACGTGTGTTCGCCACCTGCCGACGACTGGGCCTGGGAACCGTCGCTGTCTACACCGACCCGGACGCGGCCGCGCCGCACGTCGCCGAGGCCGACGCCCGGGTACGGCTGCCGAAGACCAACGACTACCTGAACGCCGAGGCCATCATCGCGGCCGCGCGCGCCGCCGGAGCCGACGCGGTGCACCCCGGCTACGGATTCCTCTCGGAGAACGGCGAATTCGCGTGCGCGGTGCAGGCGGCCGGCCTGATTTGGGTCGGCCCGCCGGTGGACGCGGTGCGCGCGATGGGCTCCAAGATCGAATCCAAAAAGCTGATGGCGGCCGCCGGAGTACCGGTGCTCGACGAACTCGACCCCGACACGGTCACCGAATCCCAGCTTCCGGTGCTGGTCAAGGCGTCCGCGGGCGGCGGGGGCCGCGGCATGCGCGTGGTTCGCGAACTGTCGGCGCTGCCCGCCGAGGTCGCCGCGGCCCAGCGGGAAGCACAGTCCGCGTTCGGCGACCCGACCGTGTTCTGCGAGCGCTACCTGCCGGCCGGTCACCACATTGAGGTGCAGGTCATGGCCGACACCCACGGCACCGTGTGGGCCGTCGGGGAACGGGAATGCTCGATTCAGCGCCGCCACCAAAAGGTCATCGAAGAGGCACCGTCACCGCTGGTGGAGCGCACACCGGGCATGCGCGCCAAGCTGTTTGACGCCGCGCGGCTGGCCGCTGGCGCGATCGGCTACACCGGCGCGGGAACCGTAGAGTTCCTCGCCGACGATAACGGCGAGTTCTACTTCCTGGAGATGAACACCCGGCTGCAGGTCGAACACCCGGTCACCGAGGAGACCACCGGGCTCGATCTCGTCGAGCTGCAGCTCGCGGTCGCACATGGCGTGCATCTGGATCCCGAACCCCCTGCCGCCCAAGGACATTCGATCGAGGCCCGGCTCTATGCCGAGGACCCGGCGCACGGCTGGCAGCCGCAGGCCGGCCTGGTGCACACGATCGACGTGCCATCGGTTCAGGCCGAGTTCAGCTCCCTGGGACAGCGGACCGGGATCCGGCTGGACTCCGGCATCGTCGACGGATCGGCGGTGTCGATCCACTACGACCCGATGCTCGCCAAAGTCATCTCTTACGCTCCCACGCGTCGGCAGTCGGCGCTGGTGCTCGCCGACGCGCTGGCCCGGACCCACCTGCACGGACTAAATACCAACCGCGCGTTGCTGGTCAACGTGCTGCGCCATCCCGCGTTCCTCGACGGCGCCACCGACACAGCGTTTTTCGACACGCACGGACTCGAGGAGCTGTCCGCGCCGCTGGCCGACGACGCGACGGTCCGGCTGTCGGCTATCGCCGCCGCTCTCGCCGACGCCGCGCACAATCGTGCGGCGGCCACCGTGTTCGGCTCGATCCCCAGCGGCTGGAGGAACCTGGCGTCGGGTTATCAGGCCAAGACCTACCTTTACGACGGGGGCACCGAGCATCGCGTCGAATACCGATTCACCAGAACCGGATTGGCGCTTCCCGGTGACGAGTCGGTGCGGCTGGTTTCGTCCGCGCCGGACGAGGTCGTGCTCGCCGATGGCAACGGGGTGTCCTGGAGCTTCGCGGTGAAGCGCTACGGCTCCAAAGATCCAGACGTCTACGTCGACTCGGCGCGCGGGCCGGTTCACCTGGTCGCGCTGCCCCGCTTCCCCGACCCGGCTTCGGCTGCCGAAAAGGGATCGCTGGTTGCTCCCATGCCCGGCAACGTCATCCGTCTCGGCGCCGAGGCCGGCGACACCGTCACCGCCGGCCAGCCGCTGATCTGGCTGGAGGCGATGAAGATGGAGCACACCATCGCCGCGCCGGCCGACGGCGTGCTCGCAGAACTCAACGTCACTACCGGTCAACAAGTCGAAGTCGGCGCCGTCCTGGCAAGAGTGGAAGCGCTAGAAGCAGAAGGGGATTCAGCATGACCGATACCAGCTTCATTGAGAGCGAAGACCGCCGGGCGCTGCGCAAGGCGGTGTCCGAGTGGGCGTCCAACTATGGCAGCGAGTACTACCTGCAGAAGGCGCGCGCACACGAGCACACCACCGAGTTGTGGTCGGAGGCAGGCAAACTCGGCTTCCTCGGAGTGAACCTGCCCGAGGAGTACGGCGGTGGCGGCGCCGGCATGTACGAGCTGTCGCTGGTGATGGAGGAGATGGCGGCCGCCGGCAGCGCACTGCTGCTCATGGTGGTATCGCCGGCCATCAACGGCACCATCATCAGCAAGTTCGGCACCGACGAGCAGAAGAAGCGCTGGATTCCGGCCATCGCCGACGGCACGCTGACGATGGCGTTCGCCATCACCGAGCCCGACGCCGGATCCAACTCCCACAAGATCACCACGACCGCCCGACGCGACGGCAGCGACTGGATCCTCAAGGGCCAGAAGGTCTTCATCTCCGGGATCGACCAAGCTCAGGCGGTGCTGGTGGTGGCCCGCACCGAGGAAGCCAAAACCGGCAAGCTGCGTCCGGCGTTGTTCGTGGTGCCCACCGACGCACCCGGCTTCACCTACACCCCGATCGAAATGGAGCTGATCAGCCCCGAGCGCCAATTCCAGGTGTTCATCGACGACGTACGACTGCCCGCCGACGCGCTCGTTGGAGCCGAAGACGCCGCCATCGCGCAGCTTTTCGCGGGCCTGAACCCCGAACGCATCATGGGTGCGGCCAGCTCGGTGGGCATGGGCCGGTTCGCCCTGCAACGGGCTGTCGACTACGTGAAGACCCGCAAGGTCTGGTCCACCCCGATCGGCGCGCACCAGGGCCTGTCGCATCCGTTGGCGCAGTGCCACATCGAGGTGGAACTCGCCAAGCTGATGATGCAGAAGGCCGCCACGCTCTACGACAGCGGCGACGACGGGGGCGCGGCCGAGGCGGCCAACATGGCCAAATACGCTGCGGCCGAAGCGGCTAACCGCTCCGTCGACCAGGCCGTGCAGTCGATGGGCGGCAATGGGCTGACCAAGGAGTACGGTGTGGCCGCGATGATGACCTCGGCCCGGCTGGGACGGATCGCCCCGATCAGCCGCGAGATGGTGCTGAACTTCGTCGCGCAGACATCGCTGGGCCTGCCTCGAAGCTACTGAAGCCTTACTGATGGATAATCTCCTCGTCGAGTACGCCGGCCCGGACGCCTGCGCAGGCCCGCTCGCCCGGCTGACACTGAACTCGCCACACAACCGCAACGCGTTGTCCACGGCCCTCGTCACCCAGCTGCACCAGGGGTTGCGTGACGCCGCCGCGGACCCGGCGGTGCGGGTGGTGGTGCTCGGGCACACGGGCGGAACATTCTGTGCCGGAGCCGATCTCGCTGAAAATCCAGTGAATCCCGCGGCCGGCGGAGGCGACCCGTACGACATGGCGGTGGCGCGGGCCAGGGAGATGACCACGCTGTTGCGCGACATCCTCGAGTGCCCGCTGCCGGTGATCGTCGCGATCGACGGTCACGTGCGGGCCGGGGGTTTCGGCTTGGTCGGTGCGTGCGACATCGCGGTCGCCGGGCCGCGCAGCACCTTCGCCTTGACCGAAGCCCGGATCGGGGTCGCGCCGGCAATCATCTCGTTGACTCTGCTGCCGAAGATGTCGGCGCGGTCCGCCGCCCGCTACTACCTGACCGGCGAGACTTTCGACGCTCACACGGCCGCGGAGATCGGACTGGTCACCATGGCGGCCGACGACGTGGACGCCGCGGTGGCCGCACTCGTGGCCGACATTGGCCGCGGGTCACCGCAGGGCCTCGCGGCGTCGAAGGCGCTCACGACGGCCGCGGTGCTCGAGGGATTCGACCGCGATGCCGAACGGCTCACCGCGGAATCGGCCCGGCTGTTCGTTTCCGACGAGGCTCGTGAAGGCATGCTGGCGTTCCTGCAGAAACGACCGCCCACTTGGGCTCCCACCGCTGACGGTGTGGGCCGCTGAGCCGCTGCGAAGGTTGCAGTTTTAGCCAATCCCCCTGACACCCCCTTGCAGTCAAATGTTTAGGTCGTACGCTCGTGTGTGATGAACAACTCAGCGCAACATGACGCGAGGGAGGCGCGCGACGAATGGTCGCGCGCTTCGGACACCGATCGCATCCAAATTGCGCAGTTGCTCGCCTATGCGGCTGAGCAAGGCCGCTTGGAGATGAAGGACTACGAAGACCGCCTCACCAGGGCTTATGCGGCAACGACGTACCAGGAACTGGATCAGCTGCGGGAAGATCTGCTGGGCTCGCCGGTGAACCCGCGCCGGGGCGGCAAGGTCAATCCGGCGCCCTCCACGCTGCTGCTCGCCCTATTGAGCGGGTTCGAGCGGCGCGGCCGATGGAATGTGCCCAAGAAGCTCACCACCTTCACCCTGTGGGGCAGCGGGGTGCTGGATCTGCGCTACGCCGACTTCACCTCAACTGAGGTCGAGATCCACGCGTACTCGATCATGGGCTTGCAGACCATCCTGCTGCCACCCGAGGTCAACGTCGAGATCAAGGGCCACGGCGTGATGGGTGGCTTCGACCACGAAGTTCTGGGCCAGGGCACGCCGGGCGCACCGACGGTAAAGATCGGCGGCTTCTCGCTGTGGGGCGGCGTAGGCATCAAGCGCAAAGCCCGCAGGGCCCACAGGTAGGTACTGCTCGGCAGACTAACGACGCCGCCGCGACCGTAGGTAGTCGCCCACCACGGCGGCTCCCAGCCCGTCGAGATCGGGCACGACGACGCGTCCCTCGACCCGCCGCGCGACCTGGTCGATGAACCGCGCCAGGCCGGGGTCACTACCCAACCGGAAGATCGTCACCTGTGCGCCCAGCCTCGCCATGTCGTCGAACCCGCGCACGGTGTGGGCGATGGTCCGGGGATGCGGCGGGTAGTCGAAGAAAACGGACGAGCCGTCACCGTCGACGTCCTCCAGGTGAGCGGTCGGCTCACCGTCCGTCACCACCAACACGACGGGTTGCGCGTTGGGATGCCGGCGCAGGTGGCGGCCCGCCAGCGCCAGCGCGTGATGCAGGTTGGTGCCCTGCTCGTAGACGCCTTCCAAACCGGTCAGCTCGGCGGCGGTCACCGTGCGCGCGTAGCGGCCAAACGCGATGATCTGCAAGGCATCCGACCGGAACCGCGTGCACACCAAATGGTTGAGCGCCAGCGCCGTTTGCTTCATCGGCAGCCAGCGATTCTCCATCACCATCGAAAACGAGGTGTCCACCAACAAAGCGACCGCAGCCTGGGTGCGCGTCTCGGTCTCGGAGACCTCGACGTCGTCAACGATGATCCGCAGCTGGCCGTTGATCGTCGCCGTCCCCGCCTGCCGCAGCACCGCATTGGTCAGCGTGCGCGAGATGTTCCATGGCTCGGTGTCCCCGAACTGCCAGGGCCGGGTCGCGCCGGTGAGCTCGCCGGCCGCGCCGGCACGCCGGTGATCACGCTCGCCCCGCCGACCGGAAAGCTGTTGCACCACATCGCGTAACGCCGTTTCACCCAGCCTGCGCATGGCCTTCGGGGAAAGGCGCCACTGGCCGTCGGAACCGCGCTCCAGAAAGCCCTGATTGACCAGCGCCCGTTCCAATTCAGCGAGGGTGCGGGCATCGACGGCGGCCTCGTCGCCGAGCTGGCGCGCCAGCGCGTCCAGATCGACGTCCTCCATGGTGGCGCCCGGATAACTCTGCGACAGCTGGTCGGCGAGCTGCTCGAGCTCGGCGATATCGGCCAGCGCCTGGGTGCCTTCACCCATGCCGAACGGGTTGTCGCCGGAGAACTGCTCCGAGCCGGTCCAGTCCTCTCCCGGCCGCGCGGCCTGCAGGTGCGCGTCGAGGCGGTTCAGCGCCTGCATCAGCGAGGGGGATCCAAAGGCCTGCTGCGCCAAGGCATCCAGTTCATCTCGCTGCTCCTGGCTCAGACTGTTGCGGAAGCGTTGCGCGGCGGCGGCCCGCTTGGCCAACGAGTCCAGCAGCTCGTCGACATTGCGCGGGTTCTCCGGGAAGAACTCGCCGTGCTTGTCCATGAAGTCTTCGAAGTCCTGCTGGGTGTCTTCGCCGCGAGAGTGCTTGTCCAACAGGTTGTTGAGGTCGTCCAGCATTTCGTTGACGCGCTGGCGGTCCGCGTCGGTGGCACCCTCCAGCGCCTCCTTCATGCCGGCGAAGCGTTGGTCGAGCATCTCGCGGCCGAGCAGATCCTTGATCTGATCGTACTTTTGGCGGGCTTCCGAGCTGCGCCAGTTGTAGTCGGACAGCTCTTGGACTGCCTTGGCCGGCGACGCCGGGAGCGCGTCCAACTGCAGTTCACCGAAGCGGGCATCGTCGTCCAGGGCGCGGGCCAGTTCCTTGCGTTCGGCCAGCACGGCCTCGTCAAGCAGCTTCTTGATTTCCTGCAAGGTGCCGTCTAAATTGTTGCGGCGCAACAAATCCCGTCGGCGCCGGTTCGCCTCGGCCGCCAATCGGTCGGCGCCGGTCATGCTTTTGGTGCCGCGGCGCAGCAGTTCGGACAGTGCGCGGCGCGGCGAGGTGCCGGCCATGACGTCCTGCCCGATCTGCTCGAGCGCCTCGCGCAGATCCACCGGCGGAGCCAGCGGGTCGGGCCCGCCGGTGTACGCCGAGTAGCGTGACGAGTGTCCTCTCGAATTAGGTTTAGCCATAGACGGTTTGGCCCTCTCCGGACACCTTGTCGATGCGCTTAGCGAGGTACAATGCCTCCAACGCCAGCTCCAGCGCCGCGGCGCGTTCTCCCTCGGATTCGGCGCCCAGCTTTTTCGCGATCTTGTCCACGATCGGCAGCCCGGGAACCGCAGCCAGTACATCCTTGGCCGACACCCGCTCCCCCGTTGTCACCGCGGAACCGCGCTCCACGGCCGACACCAACGAGCCGACGTCGATGCCCCCGAGTACCCTCGACGCGGTATCGGCGGTCGCGCGACGCAGCAGGTGCTCGAGCACCGCCTGCTCGCGGCCTTCCTCGCCGGACTCGAACTCCAGCTTGCCGCGCAACACGTCGATCACCGTGCCCAAATCGACCACTCGCGCAACGGGATCCGTCTCGCCCAGCACCGCGCCACGGTGCCGGGCCGCGGCCGCGACGGTCTCGGCGGCCGCGATCGCGAACCGCGCGGACACGCCGGACCGCTGATCGACCGATTGAGACTCCCGCAGATAACGGGCAAAGCGCGCGATCACCTGCATCAGGTAGTCGGGCACCTGTGCGCTCAGGTGCGCCTCCTGGGCGATGACGCCGATCTCGGCCTCAAGCTCCAGCGGGTAGTGGGTGCGGATCTCCGCGCCGAACCGGTCCTTGAGCGGGGTGATGATGCGGCCGCGGTTGGTGTAGTCCTCGGGGTTGGCGCTGGCGACCACCAACACGTCCAGCGGCAGGCGCAGCGTGTAACCGCGGACCTGGATGTCGCGCTCCTCCATGACGTTGAGCATCGACACCTGGATGCGCTCGGCGAGGTCGGGCAGTTCGTTGACCGCGACGATACCGCGGTGCGCGCGGGGGATGAGTCCGTAGGCGATGGTCTCGGGGTCCCCGAGGCTGCGGCCCTCGGCGACCTTGATCGGGTCGATGTCACCGACCAGGTCCGCGACACTGGTGTCGGGGGTGGCCAGCTTCTCCGTGTAGCGCTCGCTGCGGTGCCGCCACTCCACCGGCAGGTCGTCGCCAAGCTCGTCAGCCCGCCGGATCGACTCCGGTGTGATCGGCCGATACGGATGTTCGCCCAATTCGGCGCCGCCGATCACCGGCGTCCACTCGTCAAGCAACCCGATCAGCGCCCGCAGCAGCCGGGTCTTGCCCTGGCCACGTTCGCCGAGCAGGACGAAGTCGTGCCCCGCGATCAGCGCCCGCTCCACCTGCGGCAAGACGGTGTCGTCGAAGCCCAGGATGCCTGGCCAGACCTCGTCTCCGTCGGCCAGCGCGGTCAGCAGATTCTCGCGGATTTCCTGCTTGACTCCCCGCTCACGATGGCCGGCGGCGCGCAGCTGGCCGACCGTGCGGGGCAGATTGCTCGGTGATGTCACCTCTCTAAGCTACGACGGCGCCGTCGATACGGCACTGTGTGTCCTCCCTCTGCTGAGTCAACTGACGCGAAGGCCGGGCAATCGGATCGATTGCCCGGCCGTCGGTAGAGGTCCTTTGAGCCCACCGGAACGGTGGACACTAAGCTAAGACCGGTTAGCTCATGGTGACAGTGGCCTCCGGATCACCTGTCTTCCACGTAATTGTGCCGTGCTCAAACACCGACTTAAAGGAGCCGTCGGGGAGGATTTGCTCGTCAGAGGTCGGATAACCTAGCTTGCCCTGCGAAGCCTGCACCGCATTCCACGCGTCGCGGATCTTGCCCCATACGAAGTAAACCGGGCTCCCAGTCCTATAAATGAGCACGCCGCCGTCGAACTGCTGGTAGGAACCGCTGCCGTCCTTAGTCTTTAGCTCGTTGTCGTACGGTTTGCCCAGGTCCTTCAGTTGAGCGTCGGTAAGAGACTGGTACTTCGCGAGAATTGGCCCCTGCACCGTGTACGGCGTGCCGTTGGCACCCGGGATCTGGGTTGAAGTCGGGCCCGCGGCCGCACTACTGGTTGCGGATGAGGACATCATGGACGAAGACATCGCGGACGTAGTGGATGAACTTGTCGCTTCGTAGGATTTGTTCGCGTGGCATCCGGAACCGATCAGAGCAAATCCCGCAATCGCAGCGGTAAATGCCACTGTTCGTTTAGTAATTGCGCGCATCACATTCCTCTCGAATTAGGTACGACGAACGTCGGCATACCTAAACCGGAGCCTATTCTGGTTCGGGACCGCCGAGCAAGGAGGAAATCTGCAGCTCCCGCGGAGCTAGCTGCGGCGATTCGCAGTTACCACCCGCCCACCAGCGCCTAGCCCCCTGCCCGGCCTTAATGAGCGAAATGGCGTGCCCCGGTGAGATACAAGGTGACGCCCGCTTTGGCCGCCGCTGCGGTCACCTCCTCGTCGCGCACCGAGCCGCCCGGATGCACGATCGCGGCGACCCCGGCGGCGGCCAGCGTCTCGAGTCCGTCGGGGAATGGGAAGAAGGCATCGGAGGCCGCCACTGCGCCACGAACCCGGTCGCCGCCGCGCTCGACGGCCAACCGGGCGGCGTCGACCCGGTTGACCTGTCCCATGCCGACGCCGATGGTGGCGCCGTCGGCGGCGATCACGATCGCATTGGACTTGACCGCGCGGCAGGCGCGCCAGGCAAAGACCAAGTCGGTCAAGGTAGCCGGGCCCGCCGGTGATCCGGCGGCCAGGGTCCAGTTCGCCGGGTTGTCACCGTGCGCGTCGAGTTGGTCGCGCTGCTGCATCAACAGCCCCCCACTGACCGGTCGCAGCTCGCTGCCGCCGGTGAGTGGCTCGGAAGCCAGCAGCACCCGGATGTTCTTCTTGCGCGCCAGCGCTTCGAGGGCGCCCGGCTCGTAGGCGGGCGCGATGATCACCTCGGTGAAGATGGTGCTCACGTACTCCGCCATCTCCACGCTGACCTCGGTGTTGGCGGCGATCACCCCGCCGAAGGCGCTCAGCGGATCGCACTCGTGGGCTTTGCGGTGCGCGTCGGCGACCGAGACCGACGAGATCGCGATGCCACACGGGTTGGCGTGCTTGATGATTGCCACACACGGCTCTTCGTGGTCGAAGGCCGCCCGCCAGGCCGCATCGGCATCGGTGAAGTTGTTGTAGGACATCTCTTTTCCGTGCAGCTGCTCGGCCTGCGCCAGTCCCGGCCACGCGGCGGGGTCGCTGTAGAGCGCCGCCTGCTGGTGCGGGTTCTCGCCGTAGCGCAGCATGGCCAAGCGCCGCCAGCTGCGGCCGAACCACTGCGGGAACGTGGCCGGGGGATGTTCGGGCGCCAGCGTCGACTCCATCCAGCTCGCCACGGCGATGTCGTACTCCGCGGTGTGCTGAAATGCCAACGCCGCCAGCCTTTTGCGCTCGGCGAGGGTGAATCCGCCGTTGTCCACCGCGGCGAGCACCCCGTCGTACCCGAGCGGGTCGGTGACCACCGCGACGCTGGGGTGGTTCTTCGCGGCGGCCCGGACCATCGAAGGCCCGCCGATGTCGATCTGCTCGACGCATTCGTCGACGCTCGCGCCGGATTCGACGGTCTGGCTGAACGGATACAGGTTCACGACGACGAGCTCGAACGCCGCGATTCCGAGTTGTTCGAGGGCCGCGGCGTGCTCCGGTTTGCGAAGATCGGCCAGCAGGCCGGCATGCACACGCGGGTGCAGGGTCTTGACTCGGCCATCGAGCACCTCGGGGAAGCCGGTCAGCTCCTCGACGGGTGTCACCGGTATCCCTTGGTCGGCAATGGTTTTCGCCGTTGATCCGGTGGAGACGATCTCGACACCGGCGGCACTCAGGCCCCGGGCGAGGTCGATCAGCCCGGTCTTGTCGTAGACGCTGATCAATGCCCGGCGGATCGCCCTTCTTGCGTCGTCGGTGCTCATACTGTGCTTGCCTTTCGTCCGATCGTCGCTGTTCTTCCGACCACCGTCACGCCGCCGGTCGCGATCGCGGCCACCACGTCCACCAGCAGCCGCCGTTCCACGACCTTGATGCGTTCATGCAAAGTCTGTTCGTCGTCGCCATCGAGTACCGGAACGGATTGCTGCGCCAAGACCGGCCCGGTGTCCATACCGGCGTCCACCAGGTGCACCGTACAGCCGGTGACCTTCACACCATAGGCCAACGCGTCGGCCACTCCATGCGCGCCGGCGAACGCCGGCAGCAGCGCCGGATGCGTGTTGAGGGTGCGTCCACAGAATCGTGAAAGAAACTGCGGCCCAAGAATTTTCATGAACCCGGCAGAGACGATGAGGTCGGGGCAGTGCGCCGCGGTGGCGTCGGTGATGGCGGCGTCCCAGGCATCGCGGCTCGGGTGATCGGCGAGGCGCACGGTGAAGGTCGGCAGCGATGCCGCGTCGGCGACCTCGGTTGCCCGGCAGTCGCGATCCACCCCGACGGCGACGATCCGCGCCGGGTAGTCGTCGGTGGCGGCGTCGATCAGCGAGCTCAGCAGCGAACCGGTGCCCGATGCCAGCACCACCACCCGCGCCGGCGCACTCGGGGGCACGTGAAGTGGTTCGGACACATCGCGAGCCTAGTCGGGCAGCACCACGGCCACCGAGCGTGACACCAGCGTCACGTTCGCGGCCGAGCGTGACGCCAGCGTCACGTTCGACGGAGGTGGCGACCTACTCCCCGGGATCGTGCTCGGCGGGCGCCGGGGTTTCGGCCTCTGGGGTCTCCGGGGCCTCGGCGGCCTCGCTGGGTTCGCCGGGCTCGTCCGGCTCTTCGACTGGTTCGGGTTCGGGTTCGGTTTCGTCGGGCGGCGGGGCGGACGCGGGCGCGGGTTTGCGCCGCCGGGGACGGCGCCTGACCCCACCGGCCATCACCACCGTGACCCAGCCGACGACCGCGAACCAGAAGAACACCCCGATCATCAGGGCGCCCTGGTCCACGCCCACAAGGCCGAAATTGCCCAGCCGGCCGCTGCCCGCATACGCCAGCAATGACATCGCCAGCGCCCCCGCGACCGCCGCGACCAGCAGCTTGGCCAGCGCCGGCACGATCGGCAACGGATGCCGGGCGCATTGTTGCCCGACCGCCACGCCCGACGACGCTCCGATGATGAGCAGGGCGACCCACACCGGCCCCAGCGGCGGCGTGGGGACCGCGGCCAGCACGGGCAGTGCCGGGATATCGCCGCCGAAAACGGTGAAGGAACTGAACGTCGCGAACCCGACATGAGCACTGGACCCGACGGCCACCGCCGCGGTGCCCACGATGACGTTGGGTGCGTACAGCGCCGACAGCACGGTCAGGCTGAACTGGCCGAATATCGAATCGGTGATCCCGTAGAGCTCTTGCATCGTCGCCCAGTGCACGACCAGCGACCCCACCGTCACCAGCCCGGAAAGCCCGAATAACGCCAACACGCCGGCTGTCGCCGCGCGCACCGAATCACCCAGCCAATTGGGCAACGGCGAAGCCGCCAACGCCCGTCGGCCCAGGCGGGACCACACCCCGATCGCCGCACCGATGACATGCACCACCAGCACGCTGACGAATGCGCGCAGGGCGCTGGGTGTCTGCAGCTCGGTGAGCACCGTCGACGCGTCGTGGATGACCGCCAGCGCGATGGCCGTCATCAGCAACGGCCCACCCAGCGCCGACGCGACAACCCAGCGGACGACGAGCCACGACGAGTACGGCGAGGTCGCCCGCGCCGTGCTGCGCGCGGTGCCCCACACCATCAACATCGCCGGCAGCAGCGGCAGGACGCCGAGTTCGCGGCCGCCGATGGAAATCGGCACCTGATGCACGCCCAGCCACATGCTGGCGATGGCGCCCAGCGCGCCGGTCATGTCGCTGTTGGCGATCAGCAGTTGAAGCAGCGTGACCGCGGCGACGATGACCAGTGCGAGCACCGCCGGGCCGAACGCGACCCGGACGAGGTCACGCGCCTGGCGAGCGCCCGCTGCCCGATTGTCCTGCACCCGAGTCACTCTTGGCGCACATGCCCGACCACGCGCGAGAGCGCACGGCTATAACGACGCCGGCCCGGTTCCTGATGACGGCGACTGCTGCTCCTGGCCGGCGGACTGCTCGCCCCCAGTCGTATGCGAGTGGGACTGGGAGCCGGTCGCGGCGCCTGCCGGTGGTGGCGGGCTGAAGCTGGGGAATCCGGTGGGCGGGGTGGATGGGCCGTCCTGGGACGCTGGCTGGTGTCCGGACTGCGCCGCGGGCTGCGGTCCCGACTGCGGCGAGGACTGGGCACCGTAGCCGCCGCTCGAGGTGGTCGGCATCGCGGCCTGGGTCGGGATCGCGCTCTGGGTCGGAGCATGACTGGAACCGTAACCGCCGTACTGCGACCCATACTGCGGCGACTGCTGCGTGGCCGGCTGGGGTGGCGGTTGCTGCTGTCCGGCCGGCTGACCGTAGTACGGCTGTTGCCCGTATTGGCCGTACTGCCCGTACTGCGCGTATTGCGCGTAAGGGTCGTACTTGGGCCGTGGCGCCGTGGCGGTGATGACGCCCGCCTCCAGCAGGGCCGCGGCGACGGCGGCGAAGGCCTGCAACACGCTGGCACCCAGCAGGGGCCACAACGCCCAGCCGATCGAGAAACCGGTGGGCGTGTTGATCATCTCCGCGATCACCAACAGTGCGCCCAAGACGGCGATCGCGGCGACTATCCCGGTGTTGATCTTCGCTTTGGGCAGCAGGCTGAGCCCGGCGAGCAGCGCGGCCAGTACCGCAACCGCGACCGCTGTGCCGGCGTCACCGGCGCGTCCACCGGCGGCCGGGCCGAGGTCGGCGCTGAGGACGAACGTCGGGAAGAAATTGAAAACGTAGACGAGCAGGCCGAGCACCACGATCGCGATGGACAGAAAGAACGGAAGCTTGCTTTCACCGGCATCTTTGGCGAACGAGGGTGTCGCGCCCGGGTATGACCCGGCGGGCTGCGCGGGTGGATATCCGGGGCTACCGGGCGAGTAGGTCATGAGTCCTCCTGTTGCTTCGCTGTGCACCCAAGGTGCACTAAGGCGCACCGTTGTTTGGACGCCGGGGCAGCGCTTGCGTTGCGACGCGATTCGATCAACCACGCTAGCGCACGTTCGCGTGTACACGCGGGGGCGACGCCGACCTTGCTGCCGACCCTAGCGACCTGCCGCTTGCTCATCACAGGTAGAACACGTTCTAATTCTGTGCATGGATTACGGGCTTGTGCTTTTCACCAGCGACCGTGGCATCACTCCGGCGGCAGCCGCCAAACTCGCCGACGACCACGGCTTCAAGACGTTTTATGTGCCAGAACACACACATATCCCGGTCAAGCGGGAGGCGGCCCACCCCACGACGGGTGACGCGTCGCTACCCGACGACCGTTACATGCGCACCCTCGACCCGTGGGTTAGCCTGGGTGCGGCCTGCGCGGTGACGTCGCGGGTGCGGCTGTCCACGGCGGTGGCGCTGCCGGTGGAACACGACCCGATCACGTTGGCGAAAAGCATTGCCACCCTGGACCATTTGTCCGGCGGCCGGGTCAGCCTCGGCGTCGGGTTCGGCTGGAACACCGACGAACTCGCCGACCACAACGTGCCGCCGGGGCGCCGACGGACCATGTTGCGCGAATACATCGAAGCCATGCGCGCGCTGTGGACACAGGAAGAAGCCGCCTATGACGGCGAATTCGTCAAGTTCGGGCTCAGCTGGGCCTGGCCGAAGCCGGTGCAGCCCCACATTCCGGTGTTGGTGGGGGCGGCCGGAAACGAGAAGAACTTCAAGTGGATCGCCCGCAGCGCCGACGGCTGGATCACCACTCCGCGCGACTTCGACATCGACGAGTCGGTGAAGTTGCTGCAGGACACCTGGGCTGCCGCCGGCCGCGACGGGGCTCCGCAGATTGTGGCCCTGGACTTCAAACCCGTTGCCGAGAAGCTGGCGCGCTGGGCCGATCTCGGCGTGACCGAGGTGCTGTTCGGCTTGCCCGACCGCCCAGAGGACGAGATCGCCGCCTACGTGGAGCGGCTGGCCGGCAAGGTGGCGTCGTTCGCCTAGGCGTGAGACACAAAAGCCCGCGACACGCCGACGTTTCGGGCGCTTTTGCGTCTGCTCGCGCTATAGAACGCAGCGGTTGCCGTAATCGAAGGAGCGCACCCGAACCCGACGTCCGAGGGGGTCGCCGTCGGTCAGTAGTGCGATCAGCTCCTCGTCTTCAGTGGTCGACAGGAACCGGCTGTCGTCATCGAGCCGGCCGATGATGATCCCGGTCAGCCGTCCGTCGTCGCGCCGGACCGTGTAGGTCTCGACGGTGCCGATGCCGTTGGCGATTTCGGTCACCGATTGGGTGGGCCAGCCGGCGACCTGCGCCTGTAACTGCGGGCTGCGGTCTGCCTTCCATTCCGCCGGTGTGGTCGAGTAAACGCCGACCGAGTACTTGCTCAAGATGCCGCCATTAGCACCAACGAGACCGAATTGTCCTGGCAGATTTCGCATTTGGGTAACAGTCTCAGCAACGGCGTGCGTCGAATAGTTGTTGCCGGCGCCGCCGAAAAACGGCAGCCCACCGGTCAGGGTCAGGCCGCGCGGATCGTCGGGCGCGATTCCCATGCCGTCGCAAATGTTGAACACCGGCACCGGGAAGCAGCTGTAGAGGTCGAAGGTGGCGACGTCGTCGACATCGATGCCGGCCATGGCCAGCGCCTCGCGCACCGCCATGACGGCCGATGGGGCGTGCCCAAGGTCAGGGCGCTGCAGCAGCGGCTGCTCCTCCAGGTCGGCGTGCCCGTGCAGGTACACCCAGTTCTCCTCGGGCACACCGATGCGACACGCCGCCTCAACCGACATCAGCAGCGCGGCCGCGCCCTGGTTGACCTGGTCGCGGGCGACCATCAGCCGCGGATAGGGCTCCGCGATCATCCGATTGGATTCGGTCACGGTGATCAGTTCGTCGACGGTGCGTTCGACCGGCGCGGCGGCGAACGGATTGCCGGCGGCGATCTTGCTGAACGGCGCGAACAGCTCGCCCATCTGCCGCCGATACTCCGCCGGCCCCAGTCCCGTCCCGGCCCGCCGGGCATTCTCCAGCAGCGCGTATTGGATCGGCGCACTGGTGAGACCGTGGACGACCGTGTAGCGCGAAATGAGTTTCTCGATGCCGTGGCCGCGGTCTTCCAGGTCCCCTTCCACGATCTCGCTGAAGTCCGGCTTGGTTTCCGCGCGCGCGAAGTGTCGCAGGGTGGAGGTCGCATCCGAGCCGAAGACCATGGCGACCTCCGAGCGGCCCGCAGCGATCTCGGCGGCCAGCTCGCTGATCAGGTGCTGGGGTCCTTGACCGCCGACGATTTCCAGGATCGCCCGAGCGGGCTCGGCTCCGATCCGCTTGGCCACGGATCGCGGGTAGTTGTTGGCCCGTCCGAGCAGAGCAGTCGCGACCGGGCCGGAGATCTCGAACTGCCGGACTCCGGCGATGGCGTCGATGGCAGCGGACACCGCAGCACCGCCGCAGTCGTCGACGGCGGCCCGGGCAGCGGCGGCAGCCAACTCGACGGGCGACATCGCCCGGTAGCCGGGGTCGTCGATGCGCTCGGCCGCCTGCCCGACACCGACGATGACGGGCGTCCGCGGATCAAGATTCATAGCTCAACTATCTACCGTAGGGCTATCTCGGATCCGAACCCGGGGCACCGCGTAGCTTCCGACCCGCCTCGCGCGGGCGTCAATAAGGCGCAAGCATGTTTCGCCCGGCGGCGCATGCATTTTTGCGAATTTGGTATGACTTTCATAGGACGGCTTACAGTTTGTATTTGCCTTCTTCACCACTCTGACCAGGCGATTCCATATCGCAACCTCTTGTTCCCTCCCCTCCTGGAGGTGTCAGATGTCCTTCGTTATTGCGGTACCGGAGTTTGTCTCGGCGGCGGCTTCGGATTTGGCGAACATTGGCTCGACGATCAGCGCGGCCAATGCGGCGGCGGTGGCCCCGACGACGGGGGTGCTGGCCGCCGGCGCCGACGAGGTGTCGGCGGCCATCGCCGCGCGTTTCGGGGCGCACGCGCACACGTATCAGGCGCTCAGTGCGCGGGCGGCGTCGTTTCACAACGAGTTTGTGCAACTCATGAATGCCGGCGCGGGGCAATACGCAATGACCGAGGCCGCCAATGCCTCACCTTTGCAGACCGTCGGGCAGGATCTGCTCAACGCGGTGAATGCGCCCACCCAGGCGCTTTTGGGGCGCCCGCTGATCGGCAACGGCGCCAACGCGCCCGCGGGCAGTGGGTTGCCCGGCGCGCCCGGTGGGATCTTGATCGGCAACGGCGGCGCCGGCGGGTCGGGCGCCTTCGGCACCGGCCAGGCCGGCGGGGCCGGCGGGGCCGCCGGGCTGTTCGGCAACGGCGGGCCCGGAGGAGCTGCGGGGGGCTCACCGGCCGGCAACGGCGGGGCAGGCGGCCCCGGCGGGTTGCTCTTCGGCACCGCCGGGACCGGCGGCACCGGCGGGGTCAGCCTCGGCGGCACGGTCGGCGGGGCCGGCGGGGCTGGCGGGGCCGGCGGGCTGTTCCGCTCCGGCGGGACCGGCGGCAACGGAGGGCTGGCAACGAACGGCACCGGCGGGGCCGGCGGGTCCGGCGGGCCCGGCGGGCTGTTCGGCTCCGGCGGCACCGGCGGGGCCGGCGGGTTCGGCGGCTTCGCCGGCGGGGCCGGCGGGGCCGGCGGCACACTAGGCGGGCTGTTCGGCTCCGGCGGGGCCGGCGGCGCCGGCGGGGACACGGACCTCGGTACCGGCGGGGACGGCGGCGCCGGCGGCAACGCCGCCATACTCTCCGGCTCCGGCGGGGCCGGCGGCAGCGGCGGGTTCGGCGGCACCGGCGGGGAAGGCGGGGCCGGCGGCAACGCGGGCACACTCTCCGGCTCCGGCGGGGCGGGCGGGATCGGCGGGGCTGGCGACACGGCCGGCGGGGGTGCCGGCGGGAGCGGCGGCAAGGCCGGGTCGATCGGAAACGGCGGTGGCGGCGGCGCCGGCGGGCAGGGGGTGTCCGGTACCGGCGGTAACGGCGGTAAGGGCGGCAACGCCGTGCTGATCGGCGACGGGGGTAACGGGGGTGACGGGGGGACCGGCGCAAGTCACAGCGGCACCGGCGGCTCCGGCGGCACCGGTGGGCTGCTGCTCGGCCAGAACGGGACGACGGGTTGATGTAGCCGCGGGCCCGCGGGCCCCATCCCGGAGCTTACAGGCTGTTCAGGATCTCCCGGGCCAGCGCCGCGGTCTCCGACGGGGTCTTGCCCACCTTGACGCCGGCCGCCTCCAGCGCTTCCTTCTTGGCGGCCGCGGTGCCCGACGAGCCGGACACGATGGCGCCGGCGTGGCCCATCGTCTTGCCTTCCGGCGCAGTGAATCCCGCGACATAGCCGACGACGGGCTTGGACACGTTGGCCTTGATGTAGTCGGCCGCACGCTCCTCGGCGTCGCCGCCGATCTCGCCGATAATCACGATGAGCTTGGTGTCGGGATCCTTCTCGAAGGCCTCGATGGCGTCGATGTGGGTGGTGCCGATCACCGGGTCACCGCCGATGCCGATCGACGTGGTGAACCCGAAATCGCGCAGTTCGTACATCATCTGGTACGTCAAGGTGCCCGACTTGGACACCAGCCCGACGGGACCGGGTCCGGTGATGTTGGCCGGGGTGATGCCGACCAGCGCTTGGCCCGGGGTGATGATGCCGGGGCAGTTCGGGCCGATGATGCGCGTCTTGCCGCCCTTCTGCACGTTGTAGGCCCAGGCATATGCGGTGTCCTGCACCGGAATTCCCTCGGTGATGACCACCAGCAGCGGGATTTCGGCGTCGATCGCCTCGATGATGGCGTCTTTGGCGAACTTCGGCGGCACGAAGATGATCGACACGTCGGCGCCGGTCTCCTTCATGGCCTCCGCGACGCTGCCGAACACCGGCAGCTTGATCACGCTGCCGCCCTTGTCCTCGTGGGTGACGGTGGTGCCCGCCTTGCGTGCGTTCACCCCGCCGACGATCTGCGTGCCCGCCTTGAGCATTCGGGCGGTGTGCACGGTGGCCTCGCTGCCGGTGATGCCCTGGACGATGACCTTGTTGTCCTTGTTCAGAAAGATCGACATATCCAGAAGTCCTCTCAGGCGCTCGCCAGCTCGGCGGCCTTGTCGGCGGCCTCGTCCATCGTGGGCACCAACGTCACCAAGGGGTGGTTGGCCTCGGCCAGGATGCGCCGGCCTTCCTCGACGTTGTTGCCGTCGAGCCGCACCACGAGCGGCTTGTTGGCCTCGTCGCCCAGGATTTCCAGCGCCTTGACGATCCCGGTGGCCACCGCGTCACACGAAGTGATGCCACCGAACACGTTGACGAACACGCTCTTAACTTGCGCGTCGCCCAGAACCACGTCCAACCCGGCGGCCATCACCTCGGCGGAGGCCCCGCCGCCGATGTCGAGGAAGTTGGCCGGCTTGACTCCCCCGTGCTTTTCCCCTGCGTAGGCGACGACGTCCAGCGTCGACATCACCAGGCCTGCGCCGTTGCCGATGATGCCGACCTGTCCGTCGAGCTTGACGTAGTTGAGGTCGTGCTCTTTGGCCTTGAGCTCCAGCGGGTCGGTGGCGTCGCGGTCCTCGAATTCGACGTGACCGGGGTGGCGGAAGTCGGCGTTGGCGTCCAGGGTGACCTTGCCGTCCAAGGCCAGGATCCGATCATCGGGGGTGCGCACCAACGGGTTCACCTCCACCAGGGTGGCGTCCTCGGCTACGAAGAGCTCCCACAGCTTGGAGATGGTGACCGCGGCGGCGTCGAGCACCTCGGCCGGCAGGTGACCTTGCTCGGCGATGGAGCGCGCGGTCGCCAGATCGACTCCCATGACGGCGTCCACCGGCACCTTGGCCAGCCGGTCTGGCTTGGTGGCGGCCACCTCTTCGATCTCCATGCCGCCCTCCACCGAGCACATCGCCAGGTAGGTGCGGTTGGCGCGATCGAGCAGAAAGGAGATGTAGTACTCCTCGGCGATGTCGCTGGCCTCGGCGACGAGCAGCTTCTTGACGACGTGGCCCTTGATGTCGAGGCCGAGGATGTTCTTGGCGTGCTCGTAAGCGTCTTCCGCGGTGGCGGCATATTTGACGCCGCCGGCCTTGCCGCGACCGCCGATTTTGACCTGTGCCTTGACCATCACCGGATGACCGATCTCTTCCGCGATGGCCTTGGCACCCTCGGCGGTGTCGGTGACCCGACCGGGTGTGCTCGGGACGTTGTGCTTGGCGAACAATTCCTTCGCCTGGTACTCGAAAAGATCCATGGGCTCCACGTCTTCGTATCGGCCATTAGGGAGGCTTACTTATGCACGAAGCCGGTTCGGCAACTCGCACGGTGGAACTGTATCCACCCGTCAAATCGCTGCTGACGCCGCATCCACCCATGTGACAGGGGTCACCGAACGTTCATAAATCGGTTGCGTGATCCAACTCACATTCTCGCCACGGACCTCGGGCCCGGGTTGCCAGCGCTATTGGTCAACGGATACCGTCTCAGGGTCCAGATAACGTTATGGTCACGATCCGAGGACATCTCAGCTTGTCCCAGCACCGTCTCACCCGGTCTCGCGCCGCTGCAGGAGCAGCTCGTCAGGGCCGTGAACGCTGGTTAGACGATCACCGCAACGAAGTCACCGAAATCCTCCCGCTCGACGGTTTCGGCGACCTCGATGACCTCTACGAGATCGACGAGCTGGAATCCAGCCTGGATTTCGAGGACTGCACCTTCGATAACGCGGAGCAGGTGCTGCTGGCCCCCGAACTCGACGATCTGCACGAGATCGACAACCTGGCACCCGTATGGCTGGCCGCGCCGCCCACAGAGGTTCTGGTCCGGGTGGCCTTGCCGGACACTCCCGAGCCAGACACCCACGTGCAGCCTGAGGTACGGCATGTCTTGGACCTCAGCGACGTCAGCGGTGCACCGCGGCGTTCAGGCCAACACCGCAGGGAACCGACCAGCGCGGCCAGGGGCCGCCTGCTGATCTCGGCAATGGCCGCCGGCGCGGCAGCCGCGGCGGCGCACACCGCGACCAGTCACGCCGACACCCCGAAAACGGAGGCGGTGCTGACGGCGAGCTCATCGATGCTCACCGGTGCGGGCAACAACGAACCCCGGGGCGTGCAGGTCGTCGCGGTCGAGCCGGCGGCGAACGTCGCGGTACACAACGAGGAGCTGGCCAAGGGCGCGGCCTTCGCCCAGGAGCGTGCTCAGCGTGAGGCGCGGCTGCAGCAGCCGCTGTACGTCATGCCGACGAAGGGCATCTTCACCTCGAATTTCGGCTACCGCTGGGGCGTGCTGCACGCCGGCATCGACCTCGCCAACTCGATCGGGACCCCGATCCTTGCGGTGTCCGACGGTGTCGTCATCGACGCCGGTCCGACCGCCGGCTACGGAATGTGGGTCAAGCTGCGCCATGCCGACGGCACGGTCACGCTGTACGGCCACATCAACTCCGCGCTGGTCAGCGTCGGCCAGAGCGTGATGGCGGGCGACCAGATAGCCACCATGGGCAACCGGGGCAATTCCACCGGCCCGCACCTGCATTTTGAGGTGTTGCTGGGAGGCACAGAACGCATTGACCCGGTGCCGTGGCTGGCCAAGCGCGGACTCTACGTGGGCAACTACACCGGTTAACCTGGTGAGGTGACCGCGCCGAGCGACCCCCAAGCGCAACCGACGGAACCACCCGGGCCCTCGTCATCCGACGAATCCCGGACGCGGATCATCCGGCGCGCACCCACCGGGCCAATTCCGACGATTGCCGAGACGCCGACCACTCACATTCCCCGCGAAGCCGTCACGGCTGCAGCCGCGCACGGGGCCACCGACGAGCCGAGCTCTCGCACCGCGGTCGCCGCCTGCGCGGTCAGCATCGTCAGCGGCTGGGCCACTTCGGTGGTCGCCACCGCTCTGATCACCGGCTGGTGGCAGTTGAACCGGCTGTTCTGCATCGCGGTCGCGTTCCTCGCCTTGGTTTTTGGCATCTCCACCGTCTGGGGCGTCGTAGCGTTGTTGCAGCGGCGGCCGATCGGGCGCTGGCTCATCGTGGTTGGCGCGATCGTCGCGCTGGTTACTTACGGTGGGTTGTTCATTGCGGGCGCGCAGGTCGCGTGGATCGTATACATCATTCCCACGCTGCCTTTGGCCAGCATCGTGCTGGCGTTGCACCCACGCACCAAACGCTGGCTAGCCGAGTAGTCACCGTTCGCCGAACGTGTTCTGAGGGCGGGAATTTCGCCGTTTCTTCGCCCTGACTTCACGCTCGGCGCGAAAGGCGCTAAAGCTTGCTGAGCGGGGCGTGGTTGTGCATCAGCTTCACCCGTCCGGAGCTGCCGAAGTCGATCAGCGACATCGCTGATTCGCCGACGCCGGAGACTTCCTCAACCCGGCCCAGCCCGTACTTGTCGTGGGTCACCCGGTCGCCGGGCTCGAGCACCAGCAGTGGCCGCTTGCCGACGCCCGAGCGGGTAGGCGCCGCGCGCGGCGTACCGAACCGGCCGGCGCCGCTCACCGGCGCACTGAACGACGGAGTGGGGGCACTGCGCCGCCAGTCGATCAGCTCCTGCGGGATTTCCCGCAGGAACCGCGACTCCGGGTTGAGCATCGGCTGACCCCACGAAGACCGGACGATCGCCCGACTCACGTAGAGCCGTTGGCGGGCCCGGGTGATGCCGACATAGGCCAGCCGCCGCTCCTCGGAGAGTTCGCCTGCGTCGTCCAGCGACCGCATGTGCGGGAACATTCCGTCCTCCCAGCCGGTGACGAACACCACCGGGAACTCCAAACCCTTTGCGGTGTGCAACGTCATCAGCGTCACCACACCGGCGCCGTGCTCGGGGATCTCGTCGGTGTCAGAAACAAGCGACACCCTTTCCAGAAACGCCGCCAGCACACCGGTGTCCGGCACGTCCTCGTCGTCGAAGTCGGAGGCCTCCAGCGCGGCGGCCGCTTCACTAGTTTCCAAGGCCTGGTCGGTACTGAATTCGTGTGCGACGCTGACGAGTTCGTTGAGGTTGTCCAGCCGGGCCAGCTCCTGCGGATCGGTGGACGATTCCAGCTCTCGACGGTATCCGCTGCGTTCCAGCACCGATTCGACCAGATCGCCGAGATCCCCTTGAGATGGGTCGAGGTGACCGCGCAGTTCGTCAAGCAACCCGACGAACGCCGCGATCGCCTTCTCCGAACGGCTATTCAGCATCGGCACTTTGCCTTCGGCCGCCGCTTGCAGCGCGTCGGCGAAGCTGGAGCCGGTGTTCTCGGCGTAGACCGACACGCACGCCTCGGCACGATCGCCGATGCCGCGACGCGGTGTGTTGAGGATGCGCCGCATGCTGACCGCGTCGCCGGGGTTGTCCAGCACCCGCAGGTAGGCGATCATGTCGCGAATCTCCTTGCGCTCGTAAAAGCGCACTCCCCCAACGACTTTGTACGGAATTCCGGCGCGGATGAACACCTCTTCCAACGACCGCGACGAGTTGTTTGTCCGATAGAAGACGGCCACATCGTTATAGGTGATCTCGCCGCGCTCGGCGAGCGCATCGATCTCTTCTGCGACGAACCGGGCCTCGTCGTGCTCATTGTCGGCAACATAGCCGACGATCAGCTCCCCGGCGCCGGCGTCGGTCCACAGCCGCTTCTCACGGCGCCCCGAGTTACGGGAGATCACCGAGTTGGCCGCTGACAGAATGTTCTGTGTCGAGCGGTAGTTCTGTTCCAGCAGAATCGTTTTCGCGTCGGGGTAGTCGCGTTCGAAGTCCTCGATGTTGCGGATCGTCGCGCCGCGGAACGCGTAGATCGATTGATCGGCGTCGCCGACGACGCAGAGCTCGGCCGGCGGCACCCCGTCAGCTGAAGGGTCGGGTGAAGCCTCCGATTCCGGGGCGCCGCGACCGGCCAATTCCCGCACCAGCACGTATTGCGCATGGTTGGTGTCCTGGTATTCGTCGACCAGGACGTGGCGGAATCGCCGCCGGTAATACTGGGCGATCTGCGGGAAAGCCTGCAGGATCCCCACGGTTTCGCCGATCAGGTCGTCGAAGTCCAGCGCGTTGGCCGTCCGCAGCCGCCGCTGGTACTCGCCGTACACGGAGGCAACGGTGCGGGTCAGCTCGTCGGAGGAATCCGACAGGTCGGCCACCGCCTGGTCGGGGTCGATCAGTTCGTTCTTCAGGTTGGAGATGGCGTTTGCCAGCAGCCGCGGCGAGAACCGCTTGATGTCCAGCCCCATGTCGCGGCCGATCATCTGCAGCAGACGCCGCGAGTCGTCCGCGTCATAGATGGAAAAGTTCGAGTTGAGGCCGTTGATCAGCGACGCCTGGTTGCGCAGAATGCGCACGCACGTCGAGTGAAACGTCGACACCCACATCGCGCGGGCCCGGTTGCCCACCAGCCGCACCACCCGCTCGCGCATCTCGGCCGCGGCCTTGTTGGTGAAGGTGATGGCCAGAATCTGACCGACCCCGACGCCCCGGGCCGCGATCAGGTAGGCGATGCGCCGCGTCAGCACCGCCGTCTTGCCCGAGCCCGCGCCCGCGACGATCAGCAGCGGCGAGCCTTCATGCACCACCGCCTGGCGCTGTTGTGGGTTGAGCCCGTCGAGCAGTTGATCCGCTTCGGGGTTGGCTTCAGTGTTAGTGGTCGCGTGCACAGTCATGTCTGTCCAAACTTACCGCCGCCCGGCGACGCCTCCGGCGTCACGCCACGCGTTCAAGTCGCCAACCACGTCGCCAACCAAGTCCCAGCTTTCACTTGAGTCGCCGGAGGATCCCGTGTTGGGGTTCTGTCCAGCTCTGAGCGACTATCCGGGATCAGAAGCGCCGGACCTGTTTTTGCACAGGAAAGGCCATTGGTGGCACACTCGGGTTCGTGCTCAACAGGCAGCGCCGATTTTTCTACGGGTACCGACCAGCGGTGCCCGTGGTCTAGCTGCATTCGCAGAGCCCCGTGGTCCGCTTCCGGACTCGGGGCTCGTCTCTTTGTGAGGCCCGATACCGGATGAGACCAGAACCCCCACATCACGAGAACGCGGAGTCAGCAGAAATGAACACTGAAACGGTCGACACCGAACAGACGGTCGACATCGAAGAGCTACGTCAAGAGATCGACAGGTTGGACGCCGAGATCCTCGCCGCGGTGAAGCGGCGCGCCGAGGTGTCCCAGGCCATCGGCAAGGTCCGAATGGCTTCCGGCGGCACCCGGCTGGTGCACAGCCGCGAAATGAAGGTTATCGAACGCTACAGCGAGCTGGGTCCCGACGGTAAGGATCTGGCGATGCTGCTATTGCGTTTGGGCAGAGGACGACTCGGCCACTAAACGGTTACTACCGTCGTTACCTTCCGCCGATTTCCGCTTTGCTGCGGTAAATTGCGGCGGAAATGAGGACGGCAGAAGCAACTGGGCTTTCGCCATTACGCCGGCTGGTGTTCATATCAGCCGCAATGTTGCTCGCCTTCCTCGCCGCGACGTCGACGTCGTCCGCCTGGTCCCGGCAAGGCCTGCCGATCGAGTACTTGGTGGTGCCGTCGGTGTCGATGCAGCGCCAGATCAAGGTGGAGTTTCAAGGCGGCGGCCCGCATGCCGTGTACCTGCTCGACGGGATGCTCGCCCAGGACGACTACAACGGCTGGGACAAATACACCTCGGCGTTTGAGTGGTTCGATCAGTCGGGCCTGTCGGTCGTCATGCCGACGGGAGGAATGGCCAGCTTCTATGCCGACTGGTACCATGCAGCGACCGGCCATGGCCGCGTGCAGACCTACAAGTGGGAAACCTTTCTGACCCAGGAGTTGCCCACCTGGCTGGCGGCCAACAAAGGCATCAGCCCGTCGGGCAACGCCGCGGTAGGTGTATCGATGTCCGGGTCGGCGTCGCTGATCCTGGCAGCCAAACACCCGCAGAACTTCATCTATGCGGCCTCCATGTCGGGCTTCCTCAACCTGTCCGCCGGACAATGGCCGTCGCTAGTCGGTTTCGCGATGATGGGCACCGGCGGCTATCGCGCCGAAGACATGTGGGGCCCGCCGACCGACCCGGCGTGGGCAAGCAACGATCCGACGGTCAATGTCGCGAAACTCGTCGCCAACAACACTCGCCTCTGGGTGTATTGCGGCAACGGCACGCATTCGGCGGATTTGAGCGGCGACAATCCGGGCGCCGGCATGCTGGAAAACGCGACGCGGTTGAGCAACAAGATTTTCCAGAGCAGATACCAGAGCTACGGCGGGCGCAACGGCGTGTTCAACTTCTCCGATAGCGGCGGCCACACCTGGCAGTACTGGGGCCCGCAATTGCAGGGCATGAAGCCCGACCTACAGCGCGTGCTGGGCGGTGGGTGAACGGCAGTTGACGAGGCCGCCACTCCCCACCCGGCGGCACTAGGGTCGAACCATGACCTCCGTGCGATCAATCCCTGACATCACCGCCACCCCGGCCTGGGATGCCCTGCGCAGGCATCACGACGACATCGGCGAACGACACCTACGCCAGTTCTTCGACGACGATCGCGATCGCGGCCGTGAACTTACGGTCAGCGTCGGCGACCTCTACATCGACTACAGCAAGCACCGCGTCACCCGCGATACGCTGCGGCTGCTGATCGACCTGGCCCGGGCGGCCAACCTGGAAGAGCGCCGCGATCAGATGTTCTCCGGAGTTCACATCAACACCTCGGAGGACCGCGCGGTGCTACACACCGCGCTGCGGCTGCCGCGCGATGCCGAGCTGACCGTTGACGACCAGAACGTCGTCGAGGACGTCCACGCGGTGCTGGACGCGATGGGTGACTTCACCGATCGGCTGCGCAGCGGCGAATGGACCGGAGCCACCGGCAAGCGCATCAGCACCGTCGTCAACATCGGGATCGGTGGATCCGACCTCGGTCCGGTGATGGTGTACCAGGCCCTGCGCCACTACGCCGACGCGGGGATCTCGGCGCGCTTCGTGTCCAACGTCGATCCCGCGGACCTGATCGCGGCGGTAGCCGATTTGGATCCTGCCACAACACTTTTCATCGTCGCGTCCAAGACGTTCTCCACACTGGAGACGCTGACCAATGCGACCGCCGCACGCCGCTGGCTGACCGCGACGCTGGGCGACGCCGCGGTGGCCAAGCATTTCGTCGCCGTCTCCACCAACAAGCGCCTCGTCGACGACTTCGGCATCGACACCGCCAACATGTTCGGGTTCTGGGATTGGGTCGGAGGGCGGTATTCGGTCGATTCTGCGATCGGGCTGTCGCTGATGGCGGCCATCGGGCGGGAGGCCTTCGCCGACTTCCTGTCCGGATTCCACATCGTCGACGAACATTTCAAGACCGCGCCGCTGGAGTCCAACGCGCCGGCGCTGCTCGGCCTGATCGGGCTTTGGTACTCCAACTTCTTCGACGCGCAATCGCGCGCGGTGCTGCCGTACTCCAACGACCTGGCGCGTTTCGCGGCCTATTTGCAACAGCTGACCATGGAATCCAACGGCAAGTCCACGCGTGCCGACGGCACACCCGTCAGCACCGATACCGGCGAAATCTTTTGGGGCGAACCGGGAACCAACGGCCAGCACGCCTTCTACCAATTGCTGCATCAGGGCACCCGGTTAGTGCCGGCCGATTTCATCGGCTTCAGCCAGCCCCTCGACGACCTACCCACCGTCGAGGGCACCGGCAGCATGCATGACCTGTTGATGAGCAACTTCTTCGCCCAGACCCAGGTGCTGGCGTTCGGCAAGACTGCGGAAGAGATCGCTGCCGAGGGCACGCCCCCCGACGTGGTGCCGCACAAGGTGATGCCCGGCAATCGGCCGTCGACTTCTATCCTGGCCAACCGGCTCACGCCGTCGGTGCTGGGGCAGTTGATCGCGCTCTACGAGCATCAGGTTTTCACCGAGGGCGTGATCTGGGGTATCGACTCGTTCGATCAGTGGGGTGTGGAGTTGGGCAAGACGCA
>NZ_JBKQQD010000581.1:0-2543 GCF_052144515.1 Mycobacterium sp.
GCGGCGTTGGGCCCAAAAGTCCTGAAACTGTCGGCGGAGCTCTCCGCCGGTGTGCGCAAGCTATTCCGGCTGGTTCAGCTCGAGCAAGTTGCCGAACGGATCGTGCAGGAAGGCCTGGTGCCCGGCGCCGGGGATGAACGGGATCCGGTGCACCTCGACGCCCTGCTCCTGCAGGTCGGTGACGGCGGCATCGATGTCATCGACTCGGATCGCGAAGTGGTTCGCACCGAGCGGCTGGGTGTCGGACTCCATCAGGTGCACCTGCTGGCCGCCGGCGTCGAGCCAGTACCCCCGGCCGAGATCGGGGCGCGGCAGCTGCGTCATGCCGAGCACGTCGCGATAGAAGGCGAGACCCTTCTGCGCATCGGCGACGCAGATGGCGACATGGTGTACACCGGCTGGCTTCATCGCTCGATTCTGCCTCGTATTCTGCATTCCTGTGTGATGTTCAGGATCGGCACGCCACGTCTGGTCGTGCGCATTCGACCGACGTAACCTCGACGCGCTGCACGCGTACCGCAACGACGCGCCCACGCCAGATTCCGACGACCAATCCCTTGCCGTCCCGACCGCCATCACGGCATAGTGGAAACCCACAGAGACTCAGGCAAATCGCCGCCCAGCAATTGTCAAGAACTGTGGATTGGATTTGCGACCCTTCATCCGCTATTGGAGGAGCTATGCACGCGGCGGGCGGTAGGTCTGAGGTTCGCAGGGTTTCGTCGTAGAGTCGGCTCATGAGCGATGACCGGATGGCGGACGATCTGCTGGATCCTGCAGTCCTGGGAAGTGTTCGCGTCCTAGTCGAGTCCGAGGTTGCGGGCTTTCGGGCAGCCGGGTTCGCGGAACGCCATGCGCGCACCGCCCGAGATCGCACCATGTGGGCCGCGTTGCACGAACTCGAGGATCAGACTCTCGCCGCGGTATACGAGCATCTTGGCGACGACGCCGCCCGCTTCGCGACCACCGAATGGCTTGCGAACACTGTCGGGGCGGCGAGCGGTGCGGCTGTAGCCGTGCTGCCACACCAGCTGCAGATGCGTTCGCTCGTCATCGTCACGAAGCTGTTCGTGCCGCATTTCCGGAAGCTGGACGAGCACTTCGCGGGAAGTTCCAGGGCAGCGTTCTTCAGCTACGTGCTTGCGCACGAGCTTGCGATCGCTGAACTTGGCCGACGCGCGCTCGCGCACGACGACGACCCGCTCGCTCCGGTCGAGGTACGGCTCGGCAACGTTCCGAAGTAGCGGGCGATCTGAGAGCATCGCCCCCCTCAGGCGGCAGCGTCGTCGGGCCGTTCGACGAGTTTGCCGTTCTCGAACTTCGCGCCGGCGCGGACGAGCGCCACGAGATGGGGCGCGTTGACCGCCCGCCAGCGTGACTGGGCGGCCTCCTGAGTTAGGTCATTTTTAGTGCCCTGTTGGCGATACCTAGGTGGGTCAGGATTTCGGCTTGGGCGTCTGGGATTTCCGGTGGGAACGTTTGGCTGGTCCCGTTGATGGCGATGGTGGCGCTGCGCAGGGGGCGGAGCTGTTTGACCACGTTCGCGATCGCCATGCCGGTCTTGTCTTGGATGGCGTGCGCGACAGCCAAGGCGGTGAACACGATGGTCAGGTGTGCCTCGATCGACTCACGAAGGTGGTGGAAGATCGGCCGGGCCGCAAGGTCGTGCTTGGACATCCGAAACGAGCGCTCCACATGCCAGAGCTCGTGGTACTTGGCGATCACCTCTGATGCTGCCATCGCGGCGGCGTCGATATTGGTGACATAGCCTTTGAGCCCGACTAGGTCTCGGGCCCGCTTCAGACTGGCCTCATCGAGGGTGCCGCTGTCACCTTTGACGGTGACGAAGCGGGTGATCTTGGCCTTCTTCTCCCCGGCCACAACAGCTTTCGCACGCGCTTCCTGCGCATCGAGGGTCTTCTGATCACGGCGGGCCCGGGCAGCGCGGTATTGCCAGATCGCCCGCCACGCCTTGGGATGAGAGTCGGCGGTCCAGACCGGTTCAGCCTTGACCTTGGTGTTGTTAACCACGGTGCCGGCGCGCCGCGGGGTGACCGTATCAATGACCTGCCCATCAGCGAACGCATTGCCGTGCCAGTGGAAATGACTGTCTAGATCCCCAGGGGCTTTGGTCATACGTGACCCAACGATGAACGAGCACCCCGCCTCATCCAGAGCCTTCAGATTTGTCCACGACAGCATGGCGGCATCGGCGGCGATCACCATCGGTACCCCGGTCAAGTCATGGCGCCCGCGGTAGGCGTCGATGACCTCAACGATCGTGGTGGTCTCAGCGGTACTGCCCTCAAAGCAGCTGACCTCCAACGGAAAACCGGTCCGGTCGACCAGCAGGCCGACCACGATCTGCGGATCGATGCGGCGCTCCTTGGAGTTATGCCGACGTCGGCATAATTCGAATTACGCCGAGCTTGCGGTTATGCCGAGGTCGTGGTGGCTGTGGCGGTGTTCGTGCTGTTCGGCGGGCTTGGCGGGGGTGGCCCGCGCGGCATAACCGTGGCGGCGCGGGCCGTGGTGTGTCTGTC
>NZ_JBKQQD010000582.1:0-9087 GCF_052144515.1 Mycobacterium sp.
GACAAACTCGTCGTCATCGGGCCGAGCTGCCTGCGGGGGAGCTGGAGATCCCGGCGCTGGCGCTGAGGCAGAATGCGTCGGCGTGGTCGGGGGCGTCCGAGTGGCGCCATCTCTCACCAGGGCGACGATCCCAAAGATGGCGAAAGCCACGACAACCGCGCACCCCAGGCCGATGCCCGCGATCACCCATGCCGAGCGCCACGGCCGCGACAATGCCTCGGTGATGGGCTCCTCCTGCGACCAAGCATGTCCCGGGGCAGCCGCCATCGGCGGCACGATTGTGGTCTCGTCGCCACCAGCAGCGGCCGTTGCCGGTTGCTCTTCAGCTTCGCCGTCGTCGGTCATGTCTCCTGCGCTCCCTGTGCCCCCCTAGTGGTTTGTAAGTGTGCACCTGGGGGCTGACAGTTGTCAGAAATGCTTTCAACTTCACGCACTGCTACAAATGCTGTCACCGCTGTAACCAGCGGCGGCAGAGTGCCGTCGGCTTGCAGAGAAAAGGAATCCCAACATGAAGACGAGAGTATTGATGGCCACGGTCGGCGCTGCAGCGGCAGCCTTGGCCGCTGGTGTTATGTGGACCGCACCATCGGCCTCGGCTGGCACCGACTATTGCAATGCGCTTCCCACCCCCCAGCAAGTTCATGAGTGCAACTGCGGCTTCGACTTCGCCCCGGATAGTCAGGAGTTTCATGATTGCCTGTCGGGAAATGCGGTAGCGCCCGGTCCCGCGCAACCTTAGTTAGGCCGCCGTGGGAATGTCGAGCTTGCTTGTGTAGGTGGCTCCCGCGTAGTGCCGCGCCAGATCACTGATTCAATCTGCTCGGCGGGCGCAACTCCGCAATTCAGAACCTCGTCGCGCAAGTGCCCCCTCCTCTAGTCGCCGAACTCCTCGGCTACAGCTACCAAGTCGCCAACGCCATGCAGAAATCGCCGCTGAACCGTGGTCGCGGTACGTCAAGTAGTGGATGCGAAGTGAAATTGGCGGTGAGAGCGAGCCACAACGGGATAGGTTGACCTTGACGCGAACAGACTCGCGGTCGTCAGGAGGGAGCGGCGAAGCATGACCGAGAAGAACCGCAGATGGTTGCTTGCCAGGCGCCCGACGGGAATCGTGGGCCGGGAACACTTCGAGTGGCGGGAAGAGCCGGTGCCCTCGATCGGCGAAGGTGAGTTTCTAGTTCGAAACCGATGGCTCTCCTGCGACCCAGCGCAGCGGACGTGGATGGAAATCGACACCTATATCCCTGTGCTTCCGCTCGGCGAGGTGATGGCCGCCGCTGGGGCCGGTGTGGTGGTTCAGTCGAAGCACCCCGACTTCGAGGTGGGCGAGCTGGTCTCGGGCGCCTTTGGTTGGCAGGACTATGCGGTCAGTGACGGGTCGGCCTTCGGTGGCCTCGTTCCGCCGCTCAAGATCCCGCCCGGAGTCGACCCTGCGACCGCGCTGTCAGTATTCGGCATCACCGGGCTCACCGCCTACTTTGGCCTGCTCGATGTGGGAGAGCCCAAACCCGGCGAGACGGTGGTCGTCTCGGGCGCCGCCGGGGCAGTCGGATCGATCGTCTGCCAGATCGCCAAGGTCAAGGGCTGTCGTGTGGTGGGCATCGCAGGCGGGGCCCGCAAGTGCAATTGGGTGCGGACGGAGCTGAATGCCGACGACGCGATCGACTACAAGACGGAGGACCTCCCCACCCGTCTTGGCGAGACGTGCCCGAACGGAATCGACGTTTTCTTCGACAACGTCGGCGGCGAGGTGCTTGATGCGGCGCTCGCCAATCTCGCGGTCGGCGCGCGGATCGCACTCTGTGGGATGGTCTCCGGCTACAGCGGATTCGAGAAACGGGCAGCGATCAGGAACCATTTCAACCTCATCCTCCAACGCGGCACTATGCGTGGCTTCTTGGTCTTTGATTACCTCGATCGGGCGATGGAGGCGATCGGTGCGCTCGCAGGCTGGGCTGGTGAGGGAAAGATCAAGAACCAGATTGATGTGGTCGAGGGGCTCGAGAATGCCCCGGACGCCCTAAGGCGCCTCTTCACCGGGGAGAACCTCGGCAAGCAGCTAGTCAAGATCGCAGACGAATAACCAGGAGCCCACCATGGCAACCGCCGTCCCCAAGGCGCGGTGTCGCTCCGCGTAGGGATACGCCACCGAGCTAGCGACGATACGACTGAATCGAATACGGCGGGTTACCGGTAAAACCCGACTTTTCATCAGATGAATCAACCACCGGCCCTCCTGCTGCGGGCGGTGAGTGACGGACGCGCCTGAAACCTCTTGCTGAGCTGGCGATTTGATTGCGTCGTGCGTACGGGTGGCGAGGCGCGGTCGCCGACGCCGATCGGATACGCGTAACGAGGCGTGTGCGCTGTGTTGACCTGCCGTGATGTGATGATGATTCATCAGATGATTCCTTATCGGCAAAGGGGGACGGCATGCAAGCGGACCTACCGCCGCGTGTCCCGGTTTCAAGCGAGAGCGACTGGGCCGAGGAGACACGGGCCCTACTCGACGGGCTAAGGCGGCTCAACATCTTCACCGTCCTGGCCCACCATCCGGACCTGCTGAAGCGCTGGCTGGTGTTCGGGAATCACATCCTGGCCGGCTCGACCCTACCCGCACGCGAACGCGAACTCGTCATCCTCCGCACGGGCTGGCTGTGCCGGTCCGACTACGAGTTCGGGCAGCACCGCGTGCTGGGAACGCGCGCCGGGCTGACCGACGACGAGATCGTGCGGGTCACCGAGGCGGACATCGGCGAGGGGTGGCCCAAGCGTGAGCGCACCCTGCTGCTCGTCACCGACCAACTGGTCGCCGAGCACCGGCTCGGCGACGCCTTGTGGACTGCGCTTTCGGCCGACTGGTCACTTCAGCAGACGATGGACATCGTCTTCACCGTGGGGCAGTACGTCCTGGTGTCCACTGCTCTCAACACATTCCAGGTACCGCTGGACGAGGGATTAGAAGGGTTTCCGAAATGACAGGTCGGCTGCAGGACAAGGTCGCAATCGTCTGCGGTGCGGGTCAGACCGCCGGCACCACCATCGGGAACGGGCGAGCGACGGCGCTGCTGTTCGCCCGCGAGGGAGCGCAGGTGCTCGCCGTCGACCGCGACGAAGCCTCGGTGCGGCAGACCTGCGAGCTGATCGCGTCGGAGGGTTTCATCGCACACCTCCTCATCGCCGACATCACCGACCCCGACAGCCTCACGGCCATCACCCGCACGGCGATCGATCACTGGGGCCGCATCGACTTGCTGCACAACAACATTGGCATCGCCGCAGGCGACGGGAACACCTCCGACGTCTCCGCGCAGGCCTGGGACCGCATCCTGAACGTCAATCTGACCGCAACCTGGGCCACCTGCCGCCAGGTGATCCCCCACATGCGGGAACGCCGCAGCGGCGTCATTCTCAACGTCTCATCCATCGCCGCCGTCTGCGCCGCCCCCTTGGCCGCCTACAAGGTCTCCAAGGCCGGCGTCAACGCCCTCACCCACGCCCTGGCCATAGACAACGCCCGCTACGGCATCCGCGTCAACGCCATCATGCCCGGCCTGATCGACACCCCGATGGCCATCGAGGGCTACGCCCAGGCCACCGGCATCGACCAGGACGCCCTGCGCACCGCCCGCGACAAAATGGTCCCCCTAGGCAACCGCCAGGGCACAGCCTGGGACGTCGCACACGCCGCACTGTTCCTGGCCTCCGACGAAGCCTCCTTCATCACGGGTGCCCTCCTCCCCGTCGACGGCGGCCAAAGCAGCCGAATCGGCTGACCTGCCTTCGTGGATATCTGCCCACGCCGATTCCGACAGTCATTGCCCGTAGTCACAACGCATGGTAAGAGGGCTCGTTCACGGTGCTGGCCCTACACAATTTGTCGGGCAGTAAGGTCAGACCCAGACAACCCTCCGCTCGAATCCGATCTCGGGCCGCGGGGAACTGGCCGCATTGTCAACCTTCAACCTGGCGGGCTACACAGCGCCCACCCCCAAGCAAACATCCATGCGGCGCAACGGGAACCAGCTGATTACGTTACTCTCCCGGCAGGTGCCGGTCACCGCTCAGCTACTTGCTCACCCCCAACTAGCCGGGGGGCCACTAATCCGGCGACGAATACGACCGAACTGAATATGGCGGGTTACCGGTAAACCCGTCGTTTTGCATCAGATGAATCAACTCCCTATTCCCCGATGTACGCGGCGTGGCTACAGCCGATCGTCGAAAACTGGTTCTGAGCAGCTGTTTTGAAAAGACGAATTGGCCTGCAGATGTGGCCGGCGCCGACTAGCCACCAAGTCACCCAGCGGCATGCTGAAATGGCGTCTCAGCGGTGGTCGCGATACGTGACATAGCTAGTGGTTTGGCGCGATGAGCTGTTCACGATGACCTCGACGAAGTCGATCCGCTGGAAGCCAGGCACGAAGTGGGCTAGCACATCGGCGTTCACGGTGCCAAAGGTTGTGTCGGGTCGGTCCTTGAAGCCGTCGGTGAAGGTCTCCAGAATCCGGCGCTTGAAGTCGGGTCGCGGGTGCGCATCGGTGACGGCTTCGAGCGCCGCCGGATCCAGGTCGTCACGGCCTATCCCGAGCACATCAGTCTCCACACCCGCGGTGACCAACGCGATCTCGGGCTCCATGAACTCCGGAACACCGGGCGTTGTGTGTAGGGCGATCGCCGTCCAAACCCGGCCGACATCATCAGCGCCGACCCCGTGCTCGGTAAGGAACCGACGCGCCTCGTTCGCACCGTCGATCTCGAAGCGCTGATGAGTGGTCCGGTATGTCTGAGTCAGACCCAAGTCGTGGAACATCGCTCCGACGTAGAGCAGTTCCGGGTCGGGCTTCAGGCCGCGCCGTAGCCCTTGCAGCATCCCGAACAGGTAGACCCTGCGAGAGTGGTCGAATAGCAGCGGCGGCTCAGCTTCGCGGACCAGTGCCGTGGCCTCGGCCGCCAGCCGCGTATCGGGGATTTCGATGCCCGCGATCTTCTTGCTCACACTAATTCCCTCCTCCACTCGGCCCCAGGGACGCGTGTGCGCGTCGCGCCGACGGAGCCAAACTCGAAGGTGCCGATTCGGGAAGGCGGTAAGTGTGGCGCTCACCATCTGAGAGGTCTCAGCAGAGAGTATTTCACCATTGCCGGGCTCGAGCTGAAAAAAAATACGAACAAGCCACGAACCCGTCGATGACATGGCCGAACGGTACTGCCAGATAGGGCACGTGAGGGCATTACCGCCCGGCGCGGAGGAACGGTCAAGACTGTGGATCGGCGTGTCACGCGACTTGCTGGTCACCTCCTGATTCGTCGGGTTGTTCGACGAGCATGCCCTTCTCGAACCTGGCGCCCGCGCGGACCAGAGCGACGAGGTTGGGGGCGTTGACGGCACGCCAGCGGGCTTGTGCGGACTCGATCAGCTTGAACGCCATCGCGACTCCGGCGGCCCGCGAGCCAGGTCCCTTGGTGACCCGCTGACGCAGCCTGACGGTGGCGAACGTCGACTCGATCGGATTGGTCGTACGCAAGTGGATCCAATGCGCGGCCGGGTAGTCGTAGAACGCCAGCAGCACGTCGATGCGCTCGGTGATCTTGGCAACTGCCTTGGGCCACTTGGCGCCGTAGTCGGCCTCGAATGCTTTGACCGCCTTCATTGCGTGGTCCTTGTCCTCCGCGTTGTAGATCTCCGCGAGCGCGGCTTTCGCACCGGGGTGCGCCGACTTCGGAAGGGCGGCAAAAACGTTCGAGCTGACGTGGAACCAGCACCGCTGCTCTCGGGTGTCGGGGAACACCTCCCGCAAGGCCTTCCAGAACCCCAACGCACCATCGCCGACCGCGAGCACCGGTGCCCGCATCCCGCGCCGGCGAGACGACCGCAGCAGGCCAGCCCAGGACTCGGTGGACTCGCGAAACCCATCGGCAAGAGCCACGAGTTCCTTGGTGCCGTCAGCGCGCACCCCGATCATCACCAGCAGGCACACCTTGTCCTGCTCCAGGCGGACCTTGAGGTGGATCCCATCGACCCACAAGTACACGTAGTCGGTGTCCTTCAACGAGCGCTTGTTGAACGCCTCGGCGTCGTCCTGCCACTGGGCGGTGAGCCGGGTGATCGTCGCCGCGGACAGGCCCGCGGCCGACCCGAGGAACTGCTCCAGCGCCGGACCGAAGTCGCTGCTGGACAGGCCATGCAGGTACAACAGCGGCAGCACCTCGGCCACCTGCGGAGACTTCCGCGCCCACGCGGGCAGGATCGCCGAGGAGAACCGTTGTCGCTCACCGCTATCGGGGTCCACACGCTTGTCGTGGACCCGGGGCGCCCGCACCGGCACCGCACCCGCGGCGGTCAACACCTCGCGTTCACTGTGGTAGCCGTTGCGTACCACCAGCCGATACCCCTTCTCGTCGACCTCGCCGGCATGGGCATCGATGTAGGCGGCGACCTCGGCCTGCAACGCCGTCGCGAGCATTTGCCCTTGCACCGTCACGCACGATCTCGTCGAGCAACGACCCGCCCGCCGTGCCGTTCTCGCTGGCGGAATGTTCGCTTTTTGACCGCGCGCACCGGCTGCTCCCGCTGCCGCAGCGCAGCGACCCGTAAATGAAAGCCGCGCGACACTCTATCGATACCTGGCTGACGAAGCCGTATAACACGGTAGCCGGTGTCCCGCTATAGAGGCGCCTACTCCGTAGGGGATTGACTAAGCCCGAGCCGACGTCAGGACGCGCGAGTCCCCCATCGCTACTCCCCCGGCGGGGAATACGACGGAAACGAATACGGCGGGTTACCGGTAAAGTCCTCCGTTTTCATCAGATGAATCAACCAGTGCCGGTGATCTGCCCGGGAACTGTCCTGACCGTGATCGCGGTTATTTGATTGTTTAGCTGCACTTTTCGCCGTCACTACGGATGTGGGCCTCGTGCGGCGCCAGCCGTGGATACATGCTTACTGAGTTGGATCCGGGTGTCAGCGCTGGATCTAGCGGCGCCGATGTGGTAATGATTCATTAGATGATTCAATGATGCATTGGATGAGACCGGGCTAAATCCACGCGTCGGCTACTCGATCCCCCCAGCAAAGCATTTTCGAGTCTTCGTAGAAGATGGCTGGCCCGACACAGGTGTATGGCTACCCGATGCCCGCCAGCGATCCTAGCTGAACCTGTTTGGGCTGCAGCATGTTTGGGGCAGGCGGGTGGCTAAGCAAGCATGCCGGGGGCAGGCGAGTGCCATATGCCCTGTGGCACAAGCGAATTGCGCGACAATCTTGATCAGCGGCATAGCGCCTATGATCGCGAGGTTTGCGAGGTTTCCCGTTTTCAGCGTCAGCAGGAACCCCCGACGAAATCCTCAAGAAAGCCAACCGCCGAACAACTTCAAAATAACGTATAGGGGACTCATGTTAGATCGATGGTGCCGGTCCAGGGCCAGCCTGCATTGGTCGCCGTAATCAGCCTCATGCCCACACCTTCCCCATTGCTACTTCCTGTATTCCAACACCAATTGAAGGCTTCGTAGGGGAGTTCCGTTCCATACGGCCCAGACCAAACAGCACCATCGTCAGCCTCTGCGTAAAACAATGAATATTCATTTGTCGTCCAGAGTACGGTTGCAGATTGACCTGGATTCAGCCTCCACCAACCTTCTTTCCCCCAGTCACCACCGTCGGGACAGTTTGGGTAGTAATACCCAACTGCAACCCATACGCCGTGTGAATAGTTGTTTTGAAATGCTATCCACATCGCCTTACCCCCCCTTCTTTAGCCGTTCCCGCAGCCGTTCAGCGACAGATAAAGTCGGTATTGGCTTCGTCGAAAGAGGCGGGGTTTTTGCATTGGCGATTTTGGCAGGATCTGCTTTTGTATTCACAAGCCCCGACCGTTCCTGGCTGATAACGGCGTCTTCGATGATTCCGCCGAAAGGACGTATCCTATGAGTCGTTTCGTTTTTCGGAATCAAAGCTTCGCGGACGTCAGCGGGACTAAAAGCGCGGGGTGGCGCGATTTCGGGATTAGACACAACTTACCTCCCTTGGCATCTTGAGGCCACAAACTATACACTCTCACCGACTTGCTCCCATAGCGATGTTGCGATTCCGCGACCCCTGGACGGGATCAAGCGGGGCCAGGCCACCTGGAATACGACGGAATCGAATATGGCGAGTTACCAGTAAACTACGCCGTTTTCAACTGTTGCCCAACGGTTTTGAACACCCGATCGTAACTTGCCCCGCGGTCATCCTTCAGAGCTCCATGACGATTCGCAGCGCCGCGTCGACGCGGCGCACGTCGTCGAGGCTCAGGTATCCGACACTTTCGCCCAGCCGGCTTGGATCGACAGCTGCCGTCTGCTCGGCCAGCACTCGGGTGGCACGACCAGCGATCTCAATTTCAGGTCGAAAGCTCGCCGCGCGGGCAGCCGTCGATGTCGGCGCAACCAGCAAGGTTGATAGCGGGAGTTCGTCGGACTGGACGACGACGGCATAGCGTGTGCCGGATTGCTCATGGCCCCGGCTATCCCGTGCGGCGCGAAGTCGGAAGATCTCACCACGCACGCAGTGTCTCCATATCGCGGAGCACCTGCGCTGCTTCTGCCCTGTCGGCCTCGTCCGCCGCGAGCGCCTCAGCCTCTGCACGAATTGAGGCGGCGGCTTTTCGTCGCGCGGCATCGATCAGTGCTGCTCGAACGGCAGCTGATACCGGAGTGCCATCACGCGTCAATACAGCTAACGCATTCGAGGTGTCTTCGTCGGGCCGGAATGTAATCGTGTCAGCCATAGACACAAGCGTACCACAGATTGTAAGACGCTGTCTTGGCGCTTATCCCCGGGGCTCGAATACGGCGGAATCGAATACGGCGGGTTACCAGTAAACCACGCCATGTTCCCTAACTGTCTGTGCGACAACAGCTTTCGGGATGGTACCTATGACGAAGTCTACAGTGCGAGCGATTTCTAATACGGTTCACATCAACGGATTTCGATGCCGCCGGGCCTGCTCAGTTTCGAGTTTGATGTTTCATCGTGTTAATCGAACTAGTCGATACCCAGTGGGTGGTTCGGAGTGGTTGGGCAAGCGCCGCTCCCCCGCCGGG
>NZ_JBKQQD010000583.1:0-4022 GCF_052144515.1 Mycobacterium sp.
GTGCTCAAAGAATGAAGAAAGCGGCCGGAGAGCTTTCCGAAGACCGCCAGCGTCGGCTGGAGGCGCTACCCGGATGGATGTGGGATGTCAAAGGAGAGCAATGGGAGGCGGCTTTTGCGCTACTCCAGCGGTACGCCAAAGCAGAGGGAAACCCAGACGTTCCGGGCGGCCATGTTTTCGAGGGCTACAAGCTCGGGGACTGGGTGGAGCGCCAGCGGAGTGCATACGTCAAAGGCAACCTCAGCACCGACCGCGTGCAACGCCTCGAGGCAGTGGAGGGCTGGCAGTGGAACCCGAAGGCTGACCAATGGGTGCGGGGCCTATCGGAGTTGCTGAAGTTCATCGCTGAACACGGGCACGCACTAGTACCCGCCGCGTACATGGTTGGGAGTTACCGGCTCGGCGGGTGGGTTCTGACTCAACGCGTTGCGTTCGTCGAGGGAACCATTGACCCGGCGCGGAAGCGCCGCCTTGAAGAAGTTCCGGGGTGGTCGTGGAACCCCCACGAAGACAGTTGGGAGAGAGCGTTCAGGCTACTTGAGGAGTACGCCGAGGCTAACGGCAATGTACGACTCCCCGACTCGTACAGGGTTGACGACTTCGGACTGGGCGCGTGGGTCGGTATTCAACGAGGGGCGCATAAGAAGGGAAAGCTCACCGCAGAACGAGTCCGCAGGCTCGAGCGCCTTCCGGGCTGGGTTTGGGATCACCGTGCAGCGAACTGGGAGGAGGGCATGGAGAAACTCCTTCAATTTGTGGAAAGCCAGGGGCACTGTCTCGTTCCTCAACGCGTCCCGTTCGGCGGTTACCCGCTCGGCACCTGGGTCGCCCGCCAGCGACGTGACTACGCTAGGGGCAGCCTCGATTTGGAACGGCAGCGCCGTCTTGATGAAGTGCCGGGGTGGACGTGGAACCCTCACGCCGAGAAGTGGGAGAGGGCGTTCCAGTTAGTTGAGAAGTTTGCGCTGGAACATGGCCACGCCCGCGTGCCAGATGCCTACAGCGTGAACGGTTTCAGGCTAGGTTCCTGGGTGGGCATCCAACGCGCCGCTTACCGCAACGGGACTCTCGCCCCTGAGCGGGAACGGCGGCTTCGTAAACTCCCTGGCTGGGTTTGGCAGGCCAAGTAAACCTACCCCCGACCGGACCGTTCGAGTGGCGCACGGTTCCGCCGGAGTCAGGCGATCTTGTAGTTGTAGACGGTCTGACGGCTCACACCATATTCCGTGGCGAGTGCGGTAACAGATTCACCCTTGGCCAGGCGTTCGCGTAGCTCACTGGCCTGCGTCTGCGAAAGTGACGCTTTACGTCCCTTGTACTTCCCGGCAGCTTTAGCGAGGGCGATTCCCTCCCGTTGACGTTCGAGGATCATCGACCTCTCGAACTCCGCAACTGCTCCGAGCATCGACAGTAGGAGCGTGTTCATCGGTGAATCGTCTCCGGTGAAGGTCAGGGACTCTTTGACGAACTCAACCCGCACGCCCTGCCCCGTAAGTTCCCGAACGATCCGGCGCAGATCTTCGAGGTTGCGTGCGAGTCGGTCCATCGAATGAACGACGAGCGTGTCGTCATCACGCAGGTACTCGATGGCACGGGCCAGCTCAGGACGGTTGGCGTCCTTGCCGCTGGCCTTGTCCGTGAACACCTTGTCCAGCTCGACACCAACGAGCTGACGATCCGTGTTCTGGTCGACGGTGCTGACACGCTGATAACCAATCCGCTGGCCCACTCTGAACTCCTTCAGTCGATGAACAGTCAAAGTAGATCCTATGAATATGGTGGACAGTTGTCAAACAATGCGGGAAGAGATCCTAGTTTGACACTGCAGAGGGAGTCTCGGGCTGTCCAGTAAGGGTGTACCCCAAATGGACGCATGGAAGGAGAGTGTGCTTTGACGACGACCAGGGCGCATATACCCCCGACCCCTATCGCGGGCCACGCCGGGCGGCGAGGACAGGCTGCTGGCGCAGCGGATGCACGCAAGCGGGAATCAGTCACCGCCATCGCGGGCACGCTCGGTGTCAGCCGTGCCACGGTCTACCGGGTCCTGGCCGAGGAGGGCGACGAGACAAGCTGAGCCGATAGCGTCAACAGGCGCACTGCTCACCTCGCCAGGCTTGGATGCCTTCCCAGAGAGCAACTGCGGAAATCCCAAGCCCGACAACGGGGTCCAACCACCACCCGCCGGGCCATACCGCCACAATCGCCAACGTGATAAGCACGGCGGCGGCCTGTGCACCGCAGAGATAGTTTTGCGTACCCTCTCCGACAGTGGCCTTGGAGTCCAATCGGGCACCTAACTTGTGCTTCGCATAGCCGAGCAGGGGCATCGCCATCAGCGCCACAGCGGTTAAGGCGATGCCGATAAGCGTCGCTTCTGGTCGATGTCCAACCACGATGTTGTGGACCGATGCAGCGGCGATGTACGGGGCGATCAACCAAAAGGAGATGGCGACCCCACGCTGCGCCCGGCGCTCGGCGGTCTCCGAAAGAGTGCGGGAGCCGGTGAACCGCCACACCACGATCAGGCTGGCCAAGCCCTCCACCGCACTACCAAGTGCCCACCCGATCAAGGAGATGGAACCGGCGACAAATCCCTGCCAGAGACCGATCACGCCTTCCGCGCACATCCACAGCAAGCTTGCCCACGCGAGCCAACGCGCCCAGCGAGCCGCACGAAGCCTGTCGCCACCCCATACGACCGGCGTCAACTGTGCGCTGGCGGACGCCTCGCAGCATGTCTTATCGACCAATGCGGCTTGCTCGCCAGTGCCCTCAGCAGTCATCAGTCATCGTCGTGGCGAACTGGTCCACGCCGTAGTTGGGGCACAATGCGACCGCTTGCCCGGTGGCCTCCAACACCGTCTGGGCGGAGGCAAGAACATCGATCAACGCGGGCTGCGTTAGCCGAAACAGCGACGCCCGGCCTAGCGGCTCAGATATGACCAGGCCGCACTCCCGCAGGCAGGCAAGGTGTTTGGAGACCGTTGACTGCGCCAGCCCTGATGCCTCGACCAAGTCGGTTACCCGCGCTGGGCCGACTACCAACCGCCGCACGATTGCCAGGCGGGTGGGATCACCGAGTGAACGGAACAGTGCTGCTGCCGGGGCTAGCTCGATCCGCTCCACTTGCCCAGATGCCGCTGGTATTCCCATTCAGCGATGCTATCGCCACATAGCGAAAAAAGGACCATCGGCCCTAGAAGCTTCCCGACGGGCGAGCCATCATTGCTCTCAAGGATCAGTTGAGAGAGGAGCGCCGACGATGTGCGGATGGGGCGGTAACGGCTGGATGTGGAACGGCGGTGGCTGGGGGTGGGGCTGGATCGTCGGGGCCGTGGTCCTCGTGGTGCTATTCGCGCTCGTGATCACGGCGGTAATACTGACCGTCCGCTATTTCAGCGAGGGAGGCGGCCACCGTGGTCCGGGGAGCCCCCAGCAGGCACGGGGCGCAGAAGACGTTCTGGGTGAACGCTTCGCCCGTGGCGAGATTGACGAAGATGAATACCGGCGGCGCATGACGACGCTGCAAGAACATCGGTCATGACGGCAAGGTCGATGAGGCTGGCAGCCTTGGGGAAGCCTCTCGCACCTGCCAGGAAAGAATCGGACTGCGTAGGAGGGTGCCGGAGATCGCTATGTTGACTCGTCGCGGGGCGCTGGTCGCGCTGGGTGCGCTCGGGGCGGGCAGTGTGCTTGGTCTGGGGTATGTCCTTCGCGGCATCTTTGAATCCCCGACAACAGGCATCCGCCTCACCAACGGGGACGGGTGCATGGGGGGCGTCGGTATGGCGGACATGAACCTCTATATGGACATGTTCATGCGGCATCGCGAGATCAGCCGCACTGTTGAGGAAATCCCCGGCGGCGTCCGTACCACCACGCAATCGAATTCCCCGGACCTCGCCGCACAACTCCATACGCACGTATCGAGCATGTACTCCCATCTCGACCAGGGCGTCGAGGTCACCTGCATGAGCCAAACGCTGCCCACCCTCTTCCGAAATGCCAACGGCTACCGC
>NZ_JBKQQD010000584.1:0-7946 GCF_052144515.1 Mycobacterium sp.
TGGTGCCGCACATGTTCTTTGGGTTTCTGGGCAAGTGGCTGCACGCTCCGCAACTGGGGCTGTTGGGCTATCTGCTGGCTTTGACGACCGCCTGCCTGACTCCGGCGGTCTGGGCGGCGCGGGGAGCTCGCGGCCTGGAGCGGGTTGTGGTGTTTATGGCATTAGGCGTCGCGGCCATTCCGATGTGGACAGCCATCGATCGGGGTAACTCGGTGGGCTTCGCGGTGCCCATCGCGCTGGTATTTCTGGTAGCGCTGTGCCGACGGCGCTGGCAGCTGGCGGCGATCATGGTGGTGTTGGCGGCGCTGGTGAAACCACAGTTTGTGGTGCTGGCGGTCGCGTTGTTCGCGGCCCGGAGATGGGGGTGGGGCGGCCTTACCGTGGCCGGAGCCGCAATCGCCAACCTTGCCGCCTATCTGCTGTGGCCGCGGGGCTTCCCGACGACAATCCTGCAGTCGATCCACAACGCCCTCAGCTTCGGTTCGTCCGGTTCGTCCGCATCCGCCGCAGATCTGTACAACATGTCCTTCGCCGAGGGACTGCTGATGATTCCCGATGACATTAAGGCCGGTGAAACGGGCGGCAAGATACCTGACGGCTTTATCGCTGGTCCCCGATCCCTGCTCGGGTATGTTGTGCTGGTTCTCGTCGTGGTCTGCGTTGTGGCTCTTGGGCGGCGTATCCCCCCTGTCATGGCGGGCACCGTGCTGTTGGCTACCGCCTCGCTTTTTCCCCCTCTGGTCCCTTCCTACTATCTGGTATTCGCGTTACCGGTTGCGGCGCTCATCACCCGAGACCCCGATGGGTCACCCGGATCGGGAATTTTCGATCAACCTCAGACTGTAGGCGGCCGCCGTCGTGCGGTAGGGCTCTGGGCGAGTCTCGCCGCAGCGCTCACCATCGCCCAAATCGCGCCGAACGGCCCGCCGCTCCTGAGCCCAAACATGAAAGTCGGCGCTGTGGTCGACCACATACTGGGGGTTGTCACTTCGGTCAGGATCGCACCGGTCCTGTGGCTGATTGCCTGCGCGGCAATCATTGTGTCGTACGCGCGCAAGCCGGTTCCATCACACGGACGGGGGCCGAATCCGGATGGCTCTCAGGACCCTGCTGACAAGAACTCGGCCGGCCGCATGGCCGTGCCAACGACCGAATCCTAGCCATCGGGTCCCATCATATTAGATTGCGATTCGGAGAATCGTGAACGGCTCACTAACACTAATATCGACGCCAAGGTCGCCGTTGGCGACCGGATCGAGCCCGACCGGATTCCAACGAGCGAAGAGGACGTCACCCCGGCGGCACTGACCGCCTGAACCACCCAGTCGAAGAATCACGCGACGACCTCGTACACCACCACCCTGGACTTGACCGCAATCCCAAGTTCCCACAGGTATGGGCCTGGCCCAGAATCCGCTAGCGATGCGGCCCACCGCGCATCTCGACAACTTCGTCGGTATCTCAGGCCCGACAACTTCGTTGGCAGAACCGCCCGCCTAAACTGCCGGGCGGCTGAGCAGGGTTTCCTTTAATCGACCCGAATCGGAAGCGGAGTCGATCCGAGGACCCCTCGTGGACGAAGTCATTAGGCATTCGCAGATGACAATGTCGCCTTCAGCCTGGAAGATTCGTAGCTCAGCAGCGCCTCGGGATGTAAAGAACGAGATTTGTGAGGTACACACCCGCCGGGTTTTCCTCCTGCCCGCCGTCGACGCCGACGGCGTGCTCACAAGCTCGGTGCAGTCGGCGCCGCCGGTTGTCGACGAGTCGGTGACGTTGTGTCGAGAAGTGCGCAACGTGTTACCAGCTCAGGATCGCGAGCCCGTCACCGGCTTCAGGTGCCTCGAACCCTTCCCTTCTTGCGGGAGCCCTCGGGCCGCTGCTACGCCGACGAAGTCGTCATTCCGTGCAGCAGCGACGGCGCCTTCACCGTCACGATGCAAACATTCTTCCAGAAGGCCAGTCAACTCGCCGGCACCGACAAGGGCCTGGGCAGTGTGGGTATGGACTGCGCCGCGCGATCCGAGCAGCGCTCTTCACCGGGTGCCGGACCGTGCTCCTCGAGGGCGACGGTGGGTTCACGCAAAACTTGTTGGAGCTGCTGATGGTGGCCATGAACGAGCTGCCGCTCAAGATCTTGTACAGCAACGAGGCTGCGCCTCCATTGGACGACGCAACGGGATTACTTCGACGGGGGCAACCTTGGGTGCGACACGAAGAGCGGGCTGGGTTTCCCGAACTGCCCGGTGCTGTTCGCGGGTATGGGATCCCGCTCCCGAGAATTCAAACCCACTCCACATCAGGTCGCCGGATTTGCTGCCCAGAATCGCCGCGACCGTGTTTCGCTATCTCGGTGACGCTCACGGCGTGAGCCGGTAGCGTTAACGCGGTTCCCGGCTGTGTCAACGGGCGATCTTCGGGCGGCACAACATGAAACAAGACCAAACGCGAGATGGTGGGCATCCTCCGTCGCGGGCGCGACGAATTCGGGAACGTCGGCGTCAAAGCGGAGGGCACGAGGTCGATGATCTTCTGCGCCTCGTCGAGATCGCCTCTCACTCCGGCCTCAAACTGGCCGTGAAGGGCGGTGGCTGCGAGGGCGTCCGCGACCTGCTCGAGGCAAAGCAGATCGGGGTCAACTACATCATCGCTCCGATGATCGAGAGCAGCTACGCGCTCTCCAAGTACGTGCTCGCGAAGAACCACGTGTATTCGGCCGACGAGGCGCTCGACACCGAGTTTCTCGTTCAACATGGAAAACCGGCACCGGCCACGACGACCGCGACGCAATCACCGCGCTGGACTGCGGCTGACTTGCTCCTGCGAAGTTCGTGACCGTTTCCTAACGGCTGGCGAAAGTGAAGTTGAGCGAACGTGACGACCCACCTCATCACTGGGGCCAGCAGCGGTGTTGGCGCAGCGCTGGCACGGAGGCTTGCCACTCACGACGTGGTGTTGGCCTTAGCCGACAGAGGACCAGAGCATGAACTTCATGAAGTCGCCGAGCTTTGCCGCCGATCTGGGGCCGTAGTCCTGACGGGAAGTCTTGATGTGTGCGACGAGACTGCCATCGCTGACTTCGTCCAAGCCGCAACGAGCAAGAGCGATCGCTTGGACTTTGTATTTGCAAACGCGGGGGTCATCCACGCCGCGGGAGACGACGGGCTCTCAACGGGCACCGCGCGTGAGTTGATGAACACGAACTATCAGGGTGCGGTCAACACCTTGGTTCCGGCGGCACGCATCATGTCACAGCAAGGCTACGGAGCTTTGGTTGCCATCACATCGATCTCGGCGTTGGTCGCCACCCACGGATCAGCCGCATATTCAGCTTCCAAGGCCGCACTGATGATGTGGACCGACAGCCTGCGACTAAGCCTCAGAGGCACGAACGTGCACGTGACCAATGTCGTTCTCGGGTTCGTAGAGACGCCCATGACACAGGGCATGGCGCACGCCGAGCGTCTCTGGATCGATCCCGACGTTGCCGCGGCTCGGATCATCAAGGCGGCACGCGAAGGGGTGGCAATCACGTCCGTCCCTTCGCTGCGCAACTTGCCGTGGTGGCTTATGCGAGAGATGCCGCACGCCCTCCGTAGTTCTCTCCTGGCACGTGCATACCGCTACTTCAATGATGCAACGGCCGTTGTGCCTGGGCTAGACTCGACGGCTACTACGGATCAGTGAGAGCAACGACAGGAGGCCGTTGGGCCGTGCGACTTGCGGAGTCAGCCCGGGGGATCGTGTCGCGTAACCGCACGGTCACGCGCTTCGTTGTCAGCCTGTATGGTCGGAGCCACGGATTCAACGTTCAACGCGATGATGGTCGCATCTCAGTCACGGACCCGAAGGGGAAGCGCCGCGTAGTCCTGAACGGTCAGCATGCTGTGTACGCGCGAGACGTCATCGATGATTTCGACTTCTACTTCGAAGCGGTTGAGCCGGCGCTCGTGGACACCTTCCTCACGGTCGACTACTCAGGCCCTCGCGAACATCGAGTGCGGGGCTGGGATTTCATGCCTATCGAGTTTCCGTCGTTGGCTGAACCCCTCGCGACCGCCAGGCAATACTTAGATTTCGCCGATCTGCGTCTCGGTCAAACCGTGATCGATTTGGGTGCGTACTCCGGCTTCACCTCGTTGTTGTTCCAGGAGGCTGTCGGGGAGTCAGGTCGAGTCATCGCCGTTGAAGCCGACACCCTGAATTTGGTGTCGTTGCGAAAGAACATCGACAACTTCCTAGAGCGGACAGGGACGGCGCCGGTTGTCGCCGACCTCGCTGTCTGGTCTCACAATCGCGGGATCGAATTTCTCACGGAAGGCAATATGGGATCAGCAGCTGCTTCGCTCATGAAACGCGGAAAGAAGCAGGTGCGGCAGGTTCCCTCATCGACACTTTCGGACCTCAGCCGACGCTTCGAACTAGACGCAGTGCATTTCATCAAGGCCGACATTGAGGGAGCCGAGCTCGAAGCGTTCTCGGATCGAGAGTTCTTTCGCGACCACCACCCAAAAATCATCTTCGAAGCGGCCGCGTCAAAAGACCATGAGCCCAAAGCGGTCATCGCACTGCTCGAGGGGTTCGGCTACACGTGTCAAATCCGTGAACAGGTCGGTTCCCGTATGCCGTTGGTGGAATGTGTGTAGCCACGAACGTGCACGCCCTGGGCCGCTACGAGATGGCTGGCTCCATCTGACGCGTCGGCGCCGCCGGCGACAACGCGGCCATGGAGAGCTTCTTTAGTCTGCTGCAGAAGAACGTCCTGGACCGCCGCCGCCGGGACACCCGAGAGGAATTACGGATCGCGATCGTCACCTGGATCAAACGCACCTACCACCGTCGCCGACGCCAAGCTGCGCTGGGGCTGTTGCCACGATCGGCGTGAAAGATGACCTCATCGGCCAGCTCGCCGCGCATCGCGACCGCCATCGACAGCGCCATCTTCAGCGCAGTGGTGACCATCGTGGTGTCCTTCACGGTGGCCGCGTGCCAGCCCACGATGGCCCGCGAGAAGCAGTCCACGACGAAGGCCACGTAGACGAATCCCGACCACGTTCGGGTGTAGGTGAAGTCGGTGACCCATTTGCGGTTCGGGGCGGGCGCGGTGAAGTCGCGATCGAGCAGGTCCGGTGCCCGACGAGGATTTTTGCCGCCGGGGATCGTGGTGCGATGCCGCCGGCCCCTGACCACCCCGGACAGGCCTTCGTCGCGCATCAGCCGATCCACCGTGCACCCGGCCACCCGATGGCCCTGGCGCCTCAGATACGCCGTCATCTTGCGCCGCCCGTACATGCTTTCCGGCGTGCCGACGGTGGCCCGCAGCGCGTCGGTGAGCTGGGCATCAGAGACGGTGCGGTCCGACGGGGCGGCGGTAGTCCAGTTGCGGTACGTGCGTGGGGCGACCCGCACACCGTGCTCGCTGAGCACGCGGCAGATCGACTCGACCCGAAAACCACGGGCCCGCATCTGGTCGATGAATCCGCAGATCAGCGGTGGCGCGGGTCGCACTCCCGGATGCTCCTATGTCAAGCCGCGGTCACTGTCGTGGTTGGGCGGCGCCGATTGGTCCGCTCTGCCTGCTCCCGTTCGTCGGTACGCAGCGCGGTGAACACGGAATCGGAGAGACGCCGGCGCAGCAGCCGAATGGCTTCGGTGCGGCCCTTGCCGGCGGCGGTGAGTTTGTCGAGGTAGGCGCGGCCGGACCCGTAACCTCGGGACTGGGTGACAGCGATCATGTGTAGCGCGGTGTTGATGGTGCGGTTGCCGCCGCGGTTGAGTCGGACCTTGCCTTTGCTGTTGCCTGACCAGACCGGGATGGGGGCGGTGCCGGTAAAGCGGGCGTAGGCGTCCTTGTTACGGAATCGGTAAGCACCGGCGGTCTCGCCCAGGATCATCGCCGGAGGCCAGTTCGGTCAGGACACAATAGCGGCGCAGACCGCGACTGGGGATCTGCAGTGTTGGGTCGAGTTCGTGTAAGTGCCAACGTAATCGGTTGTGCACACGGGTCCGTTCGGCAACCAGATCGCGTCGGTGATCCACGATCAGCTTGACCTCACGTGCCGGACCGTCCAGTGCTGCCACGGGCAGGTCGGGATGACGCAGCGCGGCCAGCGCCACCGCCTGAGCGTCGATCGGATCGGACTTACCAGGCTGACGTCCGCCACGACGCGCACCGGCCATCAACCGGGTCGGCACGCGCACGATGCGGTGCCCCGCCGACAACAAGTCCCGCTCCAGCGGGCGCGTCAGATGCCGACAGTCCTCCAGCGCGAAGGTGACCTCGGGCCACTGCGCAGCCCACTGAACCAACAGCAGATGACCTTCGCTGGTGGCAGCGACGGTCTTTTCGCCAACCCGGCGTCCGACGTCGTCAACGGCCACCACGGTGTGGGTGCGCTTATGCGAATCGGTTCCGATCATGACCATGCAGAACTCCCAGTTGCTCGACGGATACGACCCCGCACCGAGCAGCGCGGGCACGCCTCAATCGGGCATAAGCAGGCTCCTGACTTGCCACGCCGCTACTCAGAGCAGACCTGGCGGGGCCGCAAATCGCCGGAAAGGCCACCAGCCGAAACTGGGGCAGCGAAGAAACGGGCGAACCCCGCCAGGCACACTCAGGATGACATTGACGCGAAGAAAGCCGACGCTGTCTTCAAAATCGCAGTGGTTATCTCCGGTTCACTGGCTACCTGTCGTTGATGTAGTCGACACACCCTTTGAGGCTCGGGGTTTTTCGTCGTGGACTGGTTATCTTTGGTGTCCATGACGAAACCGACCGGGTTCGCAGTCCAGCGGGTGGTGATGCCGTTCGGCGATCTGGAGTTGTGGACTGTGGTGGGTGCCGACGCTGGCGCGGTGGGGCCGGTGGAGGCGTTTCTGGCGCATCTGCATGCGGTGGAGCGGTCGCCGAACACGGTCCGCGCGTATGCCCATGACCTGCGGGATTGGTTCGAGTTCTGTGATCGGTCGGGGCTGGTGTGGTCGGGAATGCGACTTGAGGATGTGGGTCGGTTCGTCGCCTGGCTGCGGCTGGCTCCGGGGGCGAGGAACGAGCCCAACGTGGTGGCGTTACCGACATCGGCGCCGGCACCGCGAGCTGGTCGGTGATCGGCGTCGACCTCGGATCGGTATCCGCGCTCTCGGCGAGAGTTTCCAAGAGCGCGTGCAGTTTTGCCTGTACATCCACCACTAAGCGGGTCTTGGCCAGCTCCCGCTCCAGTTGCTGCTTTTCTGCTTGCAGGCGGGCGATCTGCTCGGCTTGCGGGTCGCGGCGCTTGCGCCCACGTGGGGCGGCCAGCGCCGCCAACGAACCGGCGTCGCGGGCTCGCCGCCACTCCACGATGTGGCTGGAATACAACCCCTCACGGCGCAGCACCGCGCCCTTCTCACCATCGGGTGCCGCGTCATAGGCGCGAGGACCTCCAGCTTGTACTTCGCGGTGAACGTCCGTCGCCGGGCGCGTTCGGGAACCTCGGGATCGGGGTATTGCATTCCAGCATCAGCCACCCGACCAGGATCTTCCATCCCGGCCGCTCGGACCAACGTCGTCACCTTGCTCGTCATCTCGGAGAGTCTCTCCATCCCCGCCCTCGGGCCACTATTTATCAGGGGGCGGGCGCCTCAACCCAGGTTGACAGAGAGGGTATCCGCGGTCGAACATCAAATCGCTTATTGGCGCAATCGCACCGACCAGCCATCACCAAAGATCGTCTGTCGGCAAACCGGTTCACCGCGATTCACGCACTGCTGCAGCGCGGTTAAATCGGGCCGATAGGGGTACGGTTCGGGAGCGAAGTCGTGAACCATTGCTCCCACGCCAACCGATAACCACACCCCCGCGGCGATCGCCCACCGGCGGGCACCAATCACCGCCACAAGCAACACGATGACAATTGCCGTCGGGACCACGAAATGGCGCTGCCAAGTGAATGGCGGAGGCATGT
>NZ_JBKQQD010000585.1:0-12755 GCF_052144515.1 Mycobacterium sp.
CAACGACTGCAAAACTCGAAACGGCGGGGCGATCTCCGTGTCGACCTCAGGGTCTGACTTCACCAACGCCGCCACGCGGCTTCGAGACGCCCCGCCCCATAAACCCCTTATTCAGGAGTCTCCTAGGACGTGTTCAGTTCCACGGCGGCGCGAATGAGCGCTTTCAATGCCTTTTCATCAATTTTGTCGCCCAAATGAAAATCGATGGCGCGCCTGGTGTTGCCGTCAAGGCTGGAGTTGAACAGACCTGCAGGGTCTTCCAATGCGGCGCCCTTGGCGAAGGTCATCTTCACGACATTCTTGTACGTCTCACCGGTACAGATCATTCCGTCGTGATACCAGACGGGGACCCCTCGCCACTTCCATTCCTCGACCACGTCGGGATCTGCCTGCTTGATCAGTTTTCTGATGCGCGCGAGCACCTCGCCACACCAATCCGCCAGCTCCTCGATTCTCGCGTCGATGAGCTCAGAGGGAGAGTCTCCACCGTGTTGCTCGCTTTTGGCCTTGGTCATGCGTTGAGTATCCCCCGCCGACCGTCTCCCGAATCATGTCAAGATCTGGCCGCGGGTCTACGGGATGGTTATCGCGATCTTGCCGACATGCTCACCGGCCCGCAGCACCGCTAGCGCTTCCTCCAGGTCTTCCCAGTCAAATACGTGACTGACATGAGGCTTGATGCTTGCGTCTGAGATCAGCTTGCACAGGTCACGATGGGCGCGCACACTGCCGACGGTGATGCCGATGAGGCGCAGATTGTTGAGCATCACCTCGGCGACCGAAATGGGCGCCATCTCGAATCCGCTGAGCACCCCGATAACGGCGACCGTGCCTCCCACCCGCGCAGAATGTACCGACTGCGCCACCGTGGCGGGTCCGCCGAGGTCGACGATGAGGTCGGCACCGCGTCCGGCGGTCAGCCGCTTCACCTCGGTGTTCCATTGCGGGGTCGTCCGGTAGTTGATGAGATGCGTTGCGCCCAAATCTGATCCGACCTTCAATTTGTCGTCTGACGACGACGTGAGGATTACGGTGGCACCCAGCGCCCGGGCGAGTTGCACGGCGAACATCGACACCCCGCCAGTTCCCTGGGTGACGACGATGTCTCCTTCGCCGATGTTGGCTTCCACCAGGGCACTCCACGCAGTCACGCCGGCACACGGGATGGTCGCGGCCTCGACGTCGCTGAGGTGATCGGGCGTGCGGACCAGGCCGGCGACGTCGGCGACGCGGTACTGCTGTAGCCAGCCGTCTTCCGTGTCGCCGGGCAACTGTCGCTTGGCTTCCGATGTCGGCGGCCCGTCTAGCCAGCCAGGGTGAAACGCTCCCATGACGCCGTCCCCGACGTGCAGCCCGTCGACACCGGGACCGACTGCCACCACATCGCCGGCGCCGTCGCTCATCGGCACACGTGGCCAGGGCCCAGGAAGCAGGCCCATCAGATTGATGTTGTCGTGGAAGTTGAGGCTTGATGCATTGACCTTGATCAGCACCTGGCCCTGCCCAGGTTCGTCGACCGGCCTTTCCACCATTTCCAAGGGTGCGCCGGGGCCGTTCATCAGCATGGCCTGCTGCTGGTCGGGGATACTCATGCGGTACGCGCCTCCTGGAACAGATTTCGGGCTGGATCAGATTGGTTCCCAGCCGTGCGACACCGACGCGCTCCAACGCGGAGCACGGCGCTGCAGGAATGCTTCGACGCCCTCGCGGGCATCGGCGCTGCCCATAACCCGGCGGTGCAGTTCCGTCTCCAATTCGGCGACCTGGCGCGGGGTGTAGCCCTTGATCTGGGTTCCCAGAGCAGCCGTTTGCTCAGCGCGGCCGACATCGGTGCGACGTTGACCGCGATGTCGCGCGCCACCGCCATCGCGTGGTCGAGCACTTCGCCGGCGGGCAGCGTCCGGGTGGCGATGCCCATGGCGGAAGCTTCAAGACCGTCGAAAGTACGTCCCGTCAGCAGGATGTCCGCAGCCACGGCGCCGCCGGCCAGATGAGGCAGCGTCCAGTGCGACATGCAGTCGGGAATGACGCCCCGACGCACCTGCGCGACTGCGTATTTCGCTTCTTCGGCCATGATCCGTATGTCGGCTTGCAGGGCAATCGTCAGACCGATCCCAATGGCGTGCCCGTTGACCGCCACGATGACCGGGGTGCGCAACTCGAACGCGGCGGGATCGGTTGGTGCGGCCGTGAACGCCGAGTCAGCGGATGGAGCATCGAAAGGGCTTGTTGTGCCCGCGAAGTCGGCGCCGGAACAGAATGCGTCGCCGGCACCGGTGAGCACGATGACGCGCACCGCATCGTCGTCGTCGCACTGCCGGTAGGCGCGGTTGAGCAGGGTACCCATCTCCGCGGTGTATGCATTGCGGCGCTCGGGGCGATTGAGGGTCAACAGCGCGACGCCGTCGGCGATCGCGACGGTGAGGTCGGTCATGTCGGTGCCGAACAATCAGCTGTCATTTCGGTGAACTTACCCACTCCCGGCAGAGCGTTGAGCGGGTACCGTGGCGCGGGTGCAACCCATCGAGCTTCCCGAGCGCTGATGGACCACACAAACAGGGCGCGACCGGCCCGCAATCTGGCGGTCGACTTCTACCGCCTTTCGGGCGTCGTTCTCATCGTGCTGGGTCATTGGCTGGCCGGATCCGTGACCTATCACGACGGACAGTTCGGTCGGCAGAACCCGCTCGTCGATCTGCCCTGGACCCAGTGGCTGACCTGGCCATTCCAGGCCGTCCCGACGTTCTTTTTGGTGGCCGGTTACGCCGGCGCGGTGTCGTGGACGCACCGGCGCGACACCAATGACATGTCGCGCCAGACCTGGCTGCGGCACCGACTGGCCCGGGTCCTCGGTCCGACGGCGGTCTACGCCGCGCTGGTCTCGTTCGTTGTGGTGGTTCTTCAGGTCCGCCACGTCGCCGGTTCGGTGCTGGAATACGCTGGCTGGGCAGTCGCGATGCATTTGTGGTTCCTCGCCGTGTACCTGGTGGTGGTGTCGCTGACGCCGAGTGCGATTGCCGCGCATCGGCGTTGGGGGCTCTTGGTACCGGCGGTGCTCGCCGTGGGCGTCGCGATGGTAGACGTCGCATCGCTCGCCGCCCACGTGCCCTACGTCGGCTGGCTGAATTACGTGCTGTGCTGGGGGGCGCTCTACCAGCTCGGAATCGCTTGGCATGGCGGGCTATTGGCCGGTCGCAGACCTGTCGTCTTGGCTGCCGGGTCGGGGCTCGCGCTGGCACTGCTGATCTGGCTGGGACCCTACCCGGTCAGCATGATCGGCGTTCCGGGCCAGACCGTGGATAACACGACGCCGCCCACCGCAGCGGCGTTGGCGTTCGGATGCGCGCAGGCGGGATTGGTCATGACGCTCGCGCCCGCGCTCAACCGCGTGCTACGCGCCGCCCACGTCCAGCGTGTGCTGTCGGTAGCCAACAGCAATGTGATGGCTCTTTACTTGTGGCACATGATTCCGGTCGTGATTGTGGCGATCGTCGGCTACCCGGCTGGACTGCTACCGCAACCGGCCGAAGGTACGGCGGACTGGTGGCTGGCCCGGCTGGAATGGGTGGTCGTCCTCAGCCTGGTGACTGCGGTCGAGATGGTCCTGTTGTGGCGCGGACGGCGTCTTTTCGCGGCTCCCCTGCCCATGCTCGGTATCCCGCTCACGGATCGCTGGGGCGAGCCGATGATGCTGGTCGGTACGGCGATGGCGGCGTACGGCCTGGCGTTCGTCGCCGCGGAAGGCTTCGCTCCGGACGGGCAGTACCCGTGGGTCGCCGCGCTGGTCTTCGCCGTCGGGGCGGTACTGGTGGCGCTTCGCCCCGCAAAGGTCAGCCGGCACTCGGCTGATCCCGCACCTACAATCGGATGAAGTTCTGCCGGTCCACGTTAGCTGCACCCGCGGGACGTAGCGCCAGCGATCAGGCTGTGCGGGCGTCGTTCCCGGCGGCTGACACGATGCGAGCAACCACCGTACCGCTGCGCACGACCTCAATCGTCTGCCCTGCCGCAACCCTGTCGAAGTAACGCCCCGCACGCTTTCGCAGTTCGTCCAGCTCGATCGGCCGACCAGCGTCCGCCGGGATCGGGGCCATCGTGGAGTCACCGGCCGACACGATCCGCGCCAGTAACTTGCCGCCACGGACGACATAAATCGTCTCCCCGGCCGCGACCCGATCGAAGCACCGCCCCGCACGCGTTCGCAATTCGTCAAGCCCGACCCACCCACCCGCTTCCGGCGCCGCGACTTTGACAGATCGCGCCGGGATCGGAGCCAGCCTCCAGTCACCGACTGACACGATCTGCGCCACCAACTTGCCGCGCCGCACGACATCGATTGTCTCCCCGGCGGCAACCCGCTCGAGATACGTACACGCGTCACTCCGGAGTTGGCCTAGGCCAATCGCTTCCCGCATCTTGCTCCGATCTAGGTGTTCGCCTGCGTGGAGCAGCGGCGCGCTCCGATTCAGGGCACTCGGAGTGTTCCGACCCGGTGCTCAGTATATGACTGTACGTGCGGTCAGTGTCAACGGTTCACCGAGACCGAACGACGAGTCGGTGAGGCCGCACCACGAGATTCGTGCGAATGAGTGGGGTTAGGCGCGACGAACGAGGTTCTCACCGCCGCAAGGCCAGACTGAGGCGAAAAGCGCTGTAAATCAGAAGGATTGATCACGCAACCGACAATGGAGCCGACCCGAGTTCACCGCGTCCGACTCTTTCGGGCGAGCCGTCAGCAACGTCGGTGGGGTTTCAGCCGGCCGGCGCCAGCATGTCCTTCCATCCGTCGTCTCCTGTTCTGGTCGAGTTCTCGACGGAGAATTTGGCTCCGTCGGGTCCAACCAGTTCACCGCTCTGAGGGCTGTATACCGCCGCGGGAGGCCCCCCCGGCGTGTAGACACACGGGTTGGGCTGTTGTCCGTTGCATACCACGGCACCTGATCCCGGCCGCGACAGAGGGTCACTGATCGGTGGGGGTGTCCCCGGCACTCGGTCGGCCGGCGCCGGGTTCAGCCCGTTGTTGACCGATGGCGCCGGGATCACTAGGCCAGGTTTCACCGGCTGATCGCAGCGCGCCGCGGGCGCCGGGCAGGTCAGGAGCTGGTTCGGGTCGCCATACCACGGGTTGGTGCCCAACGGAACGTACGGTTTGGCGTCGCGACACTCGCGTGGCGTCGCAGCGCGCTTACCCGGGACATCGACACACGGAAGGTTGCGCGCCCCGCGCACGGCGTTGCTCGGAGTGTCCTGCGGGATCTTGCAATAGGTTCCAGACGGCATCGGCGCCAAGCTGGTGTCCGCGGGAGACCGCCACTGAGGTGCCGGGAGAAAGCCAGTCAGACACGGTGGGGGCTGGTTGATCGTCAACGAGGTGCCGAGCGCCGCGTAGCCCGGGAAAGGTGTCGTTACCGTCTGGCCTTCCGCGGCGCCCTGCGGATAGGCGACCAGCAATTGCTCGACGCCCTTGTGGTAGCGCTTGAGCATGTCCAGCACGATCTCGAGATTCGCCAGTGTCTGCGGAAGCGACTCGCGGACGTCGCTGAACACCGTGTTGACCTGATCGGCGGTCGGCGCCGCTTGCGTCAGGATGCTTTGCACGTGCTGGTCGTTTTCCGCGCTCTGCGCGGCCAGGATGTTCAGATTGTGCGACCAGCGCTCGATCGAGTCACCCGAGTTGACCTGGCTGTCGATGATCGGTCCGGAGTTTTGGATGATGTCGTTGACATCTTGGATGTTGGTCTTGAAGTCGCCGGCGATCGCCTGCGTCGCATCGACCAGTCGTTGCAGCGCGGGGCCCAATCCGCCTACGGCTTGGGCTGTTTCGTCGAGCAGCGAGGCGATCTTGTCCTTGGGCAGAACGGCCAGCCCGCGGTTCGCGGCGTCCAGCGCCGGCCCGATATCAGTGGGCACGGTGCCATTGGTGATGGTCTGTTGCGGCGAGAAGTATTTGCCCGGGTTGCCCACCGACACCAGGTCCAGATACTGCTCGCCGACCGCCGACACCGAATGCACGTTCGCCCCCGCGTCAATCGGGATCTTAAAGCGGCTGGAGATGCTCATGGTCACCCGCGCGCCCGTCTCGGTCGGCTCGACGGCGGTGACCGTGCCGATGGTTTCACCGCGATAAGTCACGTTGGCCGTCTCGTACAGACCGCCCGACGCGGGCAGGTCCGCGTGCAGCGTGTACTGGCCGATCCCTGCCGCGGTGGGAAGTCGCAGGTAGTACCCGCCCAGCACAAACGCGGTGATCAAGCTCAGAATGCCGAACAGGATCAGCTGGCGCCTGATGAAGGGGGTCAGCATTGCCTACCCGCCCTTTCCACCAGCGGCCCGCCCGGGGCGTCGTTCGGGTTCGGCGTGTACCGGACGTCGGGGATCATCGTTTCGGGGTCGCGGCCCCACGATTGCTCGAGAGCGCGCAGCGCTCCGGAGAATCCCGTGCCGGTGAGGACCGCGTTGTCGACAGCGCTGAGGGTCAGGTCGAGCGTCAACGACAGGTTGAAGTAGTCGCCGCGGAACGCCTTCGGCACGGAGTCGATGTCGAACGGCCGGACGAGGATCAGCTTGAGTGCGCGGATCAGATACGGCGAAGCACGGCCGAGTTCCCTCAACGGGCACTGCAGCGACTGCAGGTCCTGGTGGAGGTCGCTCCGCGAGGCGGACAGGTATTGGTCCGCAACCTGGCTGAGCCGTCCTGTCGCGTCAACCGCGTTGATCAAAAGGTTCTGTTTGTCGGCGAAGTGCTTGAGCAGTGGGGGAAATTCGGTGAGGACCCGATCCAGAACGTCCGAGCGGGGACCCACGTACGCCAACAGCCGGTTGGTGGAATCGATGGCTCGGGTGATGTCATCGCGTTGCTCGTTGAGTCGGGCGGTGAAAGTGTCCAGCTTGCCGAGGAAGGCACGGATCTGGTCGCCCCGCCCGTTCAGGATGTTGTAGACCTCGTTCTGCAGCACTTCGAGGTTCGGGATGCCGCCTCCGCGCAAGATCATGGCGAGACCGGCCAGCGTCTGCTCGGTCGTGGGGTAAGTGGACGCATTTTTCAGCGGGATGGTGTCGCCGTCCTTCAGCAGCTCCGGGGACGGGTTGGGGGGCGCGGCCAGCTCTATGTGCTGAGAACCCAGGAGGCTTGTCTGGCCGATCTTGGCGGTGGCGTTCTTGGGTAACTTGATGCCCTTGTCCACACGTAGCGTCACCGTGGCGACCCAGTTCTTCAGATTGATCGCGCGCACCGTGCCGACAAAGACATCGGCCACCCGCACCCGGCTGTTGTCGTTCAGGGCCAGCGTGTCGGGCATCTGCACGTAGATGACGTAGGAGCCGGGCCCGCTGCCCGGGCCACCGGGCATCGGCACGTTTGCGATCCCGTGCCAGCTTGCGCACGAGGTCAGCGCCACGGCAGCCCCCAGCAGAGCCAGCCCCTGCCAGGCTCGGTGTCGCAGCCGAGCGCTCCCCGCGGGCACCGCGCTCATCGCGCCTCCGCGGGTAGCGGTGGTCCCGCAGGCGCGGGCGTCGGAGCAACCGGTCCAGGCACGACTCCAGGTGCCGGTGGTGGCGGGGGGATCGGCACTTGCGGGGCCTGCACGCCGATGGGTGGCAGCACCGGGTACTCGTTGTACGCATTCGGCGGTCCCGGTGGCGTCTGCAGCCCTGACGGCGGGGGCGCGCTGTCCGGGCCGCCCATCAGTTCGCCCAGAGATTCGGGTGTCAGCAGGCCCGCTGTGATCGGCCCCACCTGTGTGCCCTGCATGCCCGGCGCTGCAACCCAGCCGGGCTGGGTGTTGCGGTGCGACAACGGGGTGTCGGGCACCCAGATCCCGGGAACCGTGGTGTCCTTATACCCGTTCGGCGGCTGCAGCCGAGGCTCGGAGTAGGCGACTTCCTTGGGTAGCGTCTCGGCAGTGCTGAACAGGTTCAGCCCGAAGGGCAAGTAGTTGAACTTGATCGCATCGAGAACTGGTGCCAGGTATTGCGCACACAGTTCGGCGGAATCTTGATAGCCCAGCCGGCTACCGGCCTGAATCATGCTGCAGAGGAACTGCATCGGGTTCGCGAAGTTCGGGATTGCCGGGATGGACATGACCGCGCCGTGCGACGGGTGGTAAATCTGGCTGAGGTTCGTCTCCAGCGTCGGCAGGACGTGCAGGGCGGTCTCCAAACCATTCAGCGGCTCGGGTTGGACCAGCGTGGTGGTCAGGTTGGCGAGGTTGTCGACGTCGCGCGCGAGCACCTGGCGGTTCTTGTCCAAGAACGGCCGCAGCGTGGAGAGCAGGGAGTCGAACTGCTGGATCGCATTGGCGAGGTCCCGGTCAGACCCGGTCAACTTGTCGGTGAACTGGGCCAGGTTTTTGTTCAACGCGACGAACTGCTGGTCGTCTTTGTGCAGGGCGTTGACGAACAGCGCCAGGCTGTGCACCACTGCGAAGAAGTCCCCACGGCCCTCGTTCAGCGCGGTCAACGCCCGCGACAGGCTGTCCAGCGTGGTGTTGATCTGCTTGCCCTTGCCGGCCAGCCCGTCGGAGAAAGACTCGATGAGGTCACCGAACGGGCCCTTGGGCTGCTCGGGTGTCGGGCCGAGTTTGGAGATGACATTGGCGACGCTCTCGCGCAGTTGGTCCCACTCCGTCGGCACCTGCGTGCGCTCGATGGGGATCACCGCGTTATCGGCCATCACCGGACCACCTTTGTAGGGTGGCTCCAGCTGAATGGTCCGCGATGCCACCAGGGTGGGGTTCACGATCACGGCGGACGCGTTGGCGGGCACCTTGTATTTGTTCTTGTAGTGAAACGTCACCTTCATCTTGTCGCCGGCCGGCTCGATCTTGTCGACCGAGCCCACGCGAACGCCCATGATCTGGACTTTGTCTCCGGGATAGAGCGCGTTCGCCGATGGGACGTAGGCGACCACGGTGTTGTTGGTCAGCTTCTGGTAAAGCCGCCAGCCAACGAACCCGGCGACCAGTGCCAGCGCCACCACCAGCGTCCCGATGACCCTCCGGGTCCGCAGATTGCGGAAATCGAAGATGCTGCTCAACTCTGGCCACCTCCCCCTGATTGCGGGTTCTCTGTGCGTGCTCCCGGCGGCGCGTTGGGCGGCAGCGGCACCGGTGTGCCCGGGACGTCCGGAGGCGGCTCGCCCGGCCGCCCGGCGATCGGGATTCCCGGTGTCGGCGGCAGGCCGTTCGGGTTCGGCGGCGACGTCTGCACGTCGATCGGTGCGGGGAAACTGCCGCCGAATGGTCCGACGTCTACGCCCGCGCACGGCAGCGGATTCCACGGCCGCGGCGGCGCGTCGGGCGCCGGCGTGTACGAACACGCTGTTCCCGGTGGGACGGCCGGTCCCGGGTGGTCCGGGGTGCCTTCCAGCACCGGAGGTGCGGGCGGCGGCGCGCCGTTGGGGAACCGGACGCCGTTGGGGTCGGGCCAGCGGAACTCGGGCAGGCCGGCGCTGCGCCAGAAGTCCTCCGGGTCGATACCACGGTTCTTGAAGGCGGCGTCGACCCACGGCTGCAAGATCCAGTACGGCAGCAGATTGGACAGGACTATCTTGAAGTACGGTCCCGACGCGACGGATTCCCCTAACGATGCGGCGAATTGACTGACATACGTGAGGGTTTGGGCCAGGTCGTCTTTGCGTGCCACCAGCACGTCGGTGAGGGCGTGCAACTGCTCCAGCACAGGATTCAGGTTCGGGTTGTCGTTGATGAACCCCTGCACCTGGGCCGAGAAGGCGGAAATATTCTGCAGCAGGGCGTCGATGGCCCGTCCACGTTCGTTGAACGCGGCGAGCAGCGTCTTCGCGTTGACCAGCAACCGGTTGATTTGTTCGCTGCGGTCACCGAGCACGCTGGCTACCTGGTGGGCCTGCGCGAGCAGGTGCTTGATCTCTTCGTCGCGTTTACCGATGGTGTCGGAGAATTTGGCCAAACCGTCGAGTGTGGCGCTCAGGTGCGGGTAGGTCTGGTCGATGGTCTGCGACAAGACGTTCAGCGACCGCTTGACGGTGTCGATGTCCCAGCCGGCGGCGGCCTTGGTGATATCGGAGTTCGCGTCGTAGAGCTGATAAGGGGTGGTGCTTTGGCCGAGCGGCAACACGCCCCCGGGCCGCAACGTCTGGGTTCCCCGCGGCTCGATCTCGAGCACTTTTTTGCCCAGGATGGTGTCGGTCTTGATCGCGAGCCGGCTCTCGGTGCCGATGGTGTTGGCGCCGATGGTGAACTTGATCAGGACGTGGTCGCCGTCGATGTCGAACGCCTGCACCGTGCCGACATTCACGCCGGTGATGCGCACCTTGTCGTTCTTGTTGAGTTGACCGGTGTCGGTGAACTGCCCGTAGTAGCTCGGACTGGCGAACATCATCGGGATGCTGGTGAAGCTTTGGCCGACGGCGACGACGAGCCCCAGCACGGTGGCACCCGTCAGCCCGACACGGCGGCGGTTGAAGTCCGTCAGTGTTCTCATTGCGGCGTGCACCTGCCCGTGGGCTGCTGCCAGATCCTGACCGTGCGGACCGGGCCACCGGGCTGCAATCCGTTCCACTTGATCGTGAGGTCGCACACGTAGAAGTTCACAAAGTCTCCGTAGAGGCCGATGCTGCGTCCGATCAGGTTGAGCGCGGTTGGTGTCTTGTGGAGGAGATCGTTGAGCTGATCACGTTGGTCGACGAGTGGCTGCTGAAGAGCCTCCAGATAGTTGATCTCCTTGTGCAGCAGAGCGCGGTTGTCCGCCAGCAGCTCGGCCACCGTTCCGGCGGCGTTGCTGATGTTCGCGGTGCCAGCGGCCAGCGGATCGGCGTGATTGGCCAGCCCGGTGATCAGCTTCTCGAAGTTGTCGACGGTCTGGTCGAACTCCTTGCGATGTCTAACCGTGGTATCCAGCACGACGTTCAGGTTCTTGACCACCTCGCCGATCGCCTGGTCGCGTTCGGCAATGTGGGCGGTCACCTGCGCGGTCTGGTCGAGGATGTCGTTGATGGTGCCGCCCTGACCCTGAAACACTGTGATGATCGCCGACGCGATGGTGTTGACCTTTTCCGGATCGAGCGCCCGGAACAGCGGCTTGAAACCACCGAGCAGAGCGTCGAGATCCAGCGCCGGGGAAGTTCGAGACAGCGGGATGAATCCACCCGGCGGCAGGACCCGGTCAGCGCCCTCACCCTCGCCGCGCGTGAGCTCTAGGTAGCGGTCGGCGAACAGGTTGAGGTAGCGGATCTGGGCAGTCGTCGACTGGTAGAGCGGTATCGAACGGTCGACAGCGAAATCCACCTGCGCCCGCCTGCCGCCGTCGATCAGCCGCACCTTTTTGACCTTGCCGACCTCCACTCCGGAGGCGCGGACGAACTGGCCGTCTTTCAGGCCGCTGGCATTGCTGAACTCCGCGGTATAGCTGTTGGTGCGGTTGAAGCGCATCTGAGCGAACACCACGACGATCGACACGGTGATCAGCGCCAGCACCAACGAGACGATGCCGAGCTTGATAGCGGAGCCGGTGGTTTTCATGGGTTGATCGTGTTGTCCCCGACTTGGCGGCCCCACACATATTCGATGGCGTACGGTGAGCCGGTATCTAGGTGGTTGTACGGCGCGAGACTGGCGCCGGTGTCCAGCACCAACTCGGGCGCGGGCCACAGGTCGTGGGTGATGGCCTGCCAGCAACCCGGCGCACCCCCCGGCCCGCCGCGGGCGTTCACCCGCGGCAGATTGTCCGGAAACACATAGGGATTCGGCGCCCCGCCTACCACTCCGGCCAGCCCAAGGAGCCCCATAGTGGCCACCGTGCCGGCCAACCCCGGGAGAGTCAGTATGCCTCCCAACCCTGACGTCAGCTCGGTCATGGTTCTCAGCGCGTAGCCGTTACCGCCGCCCGTCGTCGCATAGGCCGCGGGTTCTTCGTCGTAGTAGTTGTGGATGGTGCAGAAGATCTCGGGGCTGTAGGTGTCGAGCAGCTGGGCGGTGGGCACCAGATCGGCGGCCCCCCGCTGCAGGTAGGGCCCGCCACGCCGGAAGATGTCTTCCCCGGTGTTACCCAACCCGGTCGCGGCCAGCAACGCGGCGTCCAGTTCGGCTTCCTGCCGGTGCAGCGTGCGCGCTGTGATGACCGCGTTGTTGAGGGAGTCCAACAGATCCGGCGCGGCGTTGGCGTAGGTGTCGCCCAGGGCAGCCAGCCGCGCAATGTCATGTCGGATCTGCGGCATCTGCGGATTGATGTCGTCGAGGATGGCGTTGCCGTTGACGATCGACTGCCCGAACTTGTCGCCCAAGCCGGTCAATGCCTGCGCGGCCGCGGCCAGCGTCAGGTTCACCTTGACCGGGTCCACCTTCTCCACGATCGAGTTGAGCGTCTCGAACAACGTGTTGAACTCCGTCGTCACCGACCTCGCATCAATCACCTGCTGCGTGGTGATGCGTTGCGGCGTAGGGTTTTTCGGTGAGGTCAACGACACATACTTGTTGCCGAACACCGTGGTCGCCTTGATCTTGGCGTCCACGTTGGCCGGAATCAGCTTGATGTACTTCGGATTGACGTCCAAGACGAACTTGGCCGCAGGTATGCCATCACGCTGGATCTCCGAAATGCTGGCCACCCGACCGATTTCCACCCCGTTGTAGGTGACCTTCGACCCCGTATCCATCACCAAACCCGCCCGGGCAGCCACCATCGTCAAGGGCGTCTTCGGCGTGAGCTCGCCCCGAAACTGCAGCCACACGAGCGCCAACACCACCGCGGCGACGACCAAGAACACCACGGCCGCCGTC
>NZ_JBKQQD010000586.1:0-4475 GCF_052144515.1 Mycobacterium sp.
CGACACGCCGAGCGTGTGGGCGATTTTGCGTCTGCTCGCGGTGTTAGCCCTACCCCGAAGGAGCCCATTATGGCCATACCCGTCGTCCAGCTCGGCACCGGCAACGTCGGCATCCACGCGCTGCGCGCGCTCATCACCAACCCGGAGTTCGAGCTCACCGGCGTCTGGGTGTCCTCGGATGCCAAGGCGGGCAAGGACGCAGCAGAGCTTGCCGGGCTTGCGGATTCAACCGGAGTGCTGGCCAGCACAGACCTGGACGCGGTGCTCGCCACCGGCCCGAAGTGTGCCGTCTACAACGCGATGGCCGACAACCGGCTGCCTGAGGCCCTGGAGGACTACCGGCGTGTGCTGGCGGCAGGGATCAATATCGTCGGCAGCGGCCCAGTCTTTCTGCAGTATCCGTGGCAGGTGATCCCCGAGGAGCTCATCAAGCCGCTGGAAGATGCCGCGCGCGAAGGCAATTCGAGTTTGTACGTCAACGGCATCGATCCGGGCTTCGCCAACGACCTGCTGCCGCTGGCGCTGGCCGGCACCTGCCAGAACATCCAGCAGGTGCGCTGCATGGAGATCGTCGACTACGCCACCTATGACAGCGCCGTGGTGATGTTCGACGTGATGGGATTCGGCAAGCCGATGGACGAGATCCCGATGCTGCTGCAGACCGGTGTGCTGAGCCTGGCATGGGGATCGGTGGTGCGGCAATTGGCGGCAGGCCTGGGCATCACGCTGGACGAGGTCGCCGAGGTGTACGTCCGCGAGCCGGCACCCGAGGACTTCGACATCGCTTCGGGTCATATCCCCAAAGGCAGTGCCGCCGCACTGCGGTTCGAGGTATTCGGACTGGTCAACGGCGACCCGGTGGTGGTCCTGGAACATGTCACCCGGTTGCGCGAGGATCTGTGTCCCGATTGGCCGCAACCTGCGCAGCCCGGCGGCTCGTACCGCATCGAGATCACCGGCGAACCCTCCTACGCCATGGACATCTGCCTGAGCAGCCGCAAGGGCGATCACAACCACGCGGGACTGGTCGCCACTGCGATGCGGATCGTCAACGCGATTCCGGCCGTGGTGGCCGCCGAGCCGGGCATCGTGACGACGCTGGACATGCCCCTGATCACCGGCCGTGGGCTCTACCTCCCGGCCTGAGTAGCAGGCTTCAAAAGCTAGACTCCGCAAGGCTTTTCACGCTGTCACCGCAATATCGGACACCCGCCGGTTGTGTCGGTCCCCGTGAGCTGGGCAGATCAGCCATTGCTGTCTGCGCCCTGCCCAAACCAGACTGAAGGCATGAGCCCCGCCGAATCCAAGGAGCCTCGACCATGAGCAGCACCATCGCCGGCATTCAGCTGCCCGACACACCGCTCGTGCACGACGTCACCGACTACATCCGGGCACAGGAGAACGACCTGCTGTTCGATCATTCCCGCCGGGTGTTTTTCTTCGGCGCGCTGCAGGGCCTTCGCCGCGGCCTGCAGCCCGACCTGGAACTGCTCTACGTCGGCGCGATGTTCCACGACATCGGTTTGACCGAGCCCTACCGTAGCTCCAACCTGCGCTTCGAGGTCGACGGCGCCAACGCGGCACGGGATTTCCTGCTGCAGCGCGGCGTCGACGAAGCGGACGCCCGCAAGGTCTGGCTGTCCATCGCGCTACACACCACTCCCGGCGTGCCGGAATTCCTGGATCCCGAAATCGCCTTGGTGACAGCCGGTGTCGAGACCGACGTGCTCGGCATCGGACGCGACGATCTCTCGCCCGATCAGCTCGCCGCCGTCACCGCGGTACACCCGCGACCCGATTTCAAGCGCCGAATCCTGCAGGCCTTCACCGACGGCAACACGCACCGCCCCCGGACCACCTTCGGCAACGTCAACGCCGATGTGCTGCAGCACTACGACCCGTCATTCGTCCGCGACGACTTCGTTGAGATCATCTTGAACAACAGCTGGCCCGAATAGCAGCGGGGGAAAGCATGTTGAAACGGCGAGTGCTGATCACCGGGGCGTCGAAGGATATCGGCCGCGCGGTCGCCGACCGGGTGGCCGCCGCCGGCAAGGAACCCATCGGGCTCGCCCGGACGGCGCCATCGGATTTTCCGGGACAGTTCCACGAGAAGTCGATCTCGGCGATCAGGCGGCGAGCGCGCAAACCCTGGACAGGATCATCGACGAAGGCAGGGTCGACGCCGTCGTCAACAACGTCGGCTTGGCGCGGTTCGGCCGCATCGGCTCGATCCATCTGGACGACCTTTTTCTGACCTACGACCTGAACGTGCGCACCGCGGTGCAGGTGGTGCGAGCGGTGCTGCCCGGCATGATCGACGCGAGATCGGTCTGCATCGTCAACGTCACCAGCGTGACGACGCTCGGCACCCCCGAACGCACCCCGGATGCCGCCGCCAAGGCCGCACTGGAAACCTGCACCCGGATTTGGGCCGGCGAGCTCGCCCCCCACCAGCATCGGCGGCGCCGGGACCGGTAGAGACCGAGTTGTACCGCGAACGTAGCCCCGCCGGATCGGATCGTGAAGCTCGCTTCCTCAGCACCATTCCGTTGCACCGGGTGGGCACCCCCGCGGAGATCGCGCATGTGATTTGCATGCTGCTGGAGGAAGCCGCCAGCTACATCACCGGCCAGGTTGTCCGCGTCGACGGGGGCGGGAGCATCAGCGCCGCATAATATTCGGCTAACCTAACTTTTTTATTAGACGCATGTGAATTGAGGGTGTGAAGGTTGGCCCAGGGCACCCAGGCCTCGCTCAAGTCGAGCTGGTATCTGCTCGGTCCGGCGTTCGTCGCCGCGATCGCCTATGTCGACCCCGGAAACGTGGCGGCCAATGTCAGCGCCGGCGCGCAATACGGCTACCTGCTGCTGTGGGTCATCGTCGTGGCCAACGTAATGGCGAGCATCGTGCAGTACCTGTCGGCGAAGCTGGGGCTGGTGACCGGGCAGTCACTGCCCGAGGCGATCGGCAAGCAGATGAGCCGCCCGCTGCGGCTGGCTTTTTGGGTTCAGGCCGAACTCGTCGCAATCGCCACCGATGCCGCCGAAATCATCGGCGGGGCCATCGCCCTGCACATCCTGTTCAATTTGCCGCTATTGGCCGGTGGAGTGATCACCGGTGTGGTCGCGATGCTGCTGCTGGCGATTCAGGACCGCCGTGGCCAGATCCTTTTCGAACGCGTCATCACCGGGCTGCTGCTGATCATCGCCGTCGGCTTCGCGGCCAGCTTCTTCGTTGCGACGCCCCCGCCCGACGCCGTCCTAGGCGGCCTGCTGCCACGATTCCGCGGCACCGAGAGCGTGCTGCTGGCCGCCGCCATCCTGGGCGCCACCGTGATGCCGCACGCCGTTTACATGCACTCCGGCTTGGCGTTGGACCGCCACGGCCATCCCGGGCCGGGCCAGCAGCGGCGCAGACTGCTGCTGGTCACCCGTGTCGACGTCGTGCTGGCAATGGCCGTCGCCGGAACGGTGAATGCGGCGATGCTGCTCGTCGCCGCAATCAACCTGCAAAACCAGGACGTCACCGTGTCCATCCAAGGTGCCTATACCGCCATCCACGCCACTTTGGGTTCGGCGATCGCGATCCTGTTCGCGGTCGGATTGCTCGCGTCCGGTTTGGCGTCCTCCTCGGTGGGCGCCTACGCCGGCGCCATGATCATGAAGGGGCTGCTGCACCGCTCGATTCCCATGATCGCGCGCCGCCTGATCACTCTGTGCCCTGCCGTGGCGATCCTGGCCATTGGTTTCGACCCCACCCGCACCTTGGTGCTCTCGCAAGTCGTGCTGTCGTTTGGTATCCCGTTCGCGGTGCTGCCCCTGGTCAAGCTGACCAGCAGCCGGCAGCTGATGGGTAGCGACAGCAACCATCCCGCGACGACCGTAATTGGCTGGGCGGTCGGGGTGCTGGTCAGCCTGCTCAACGTGCTGCTGATCTGCCTGACCCTGGCGGCCTAGCGTTAAATCACTCCGTCAGTGGCTTCAAAATCATTGTCCGCGTGGATGATTCGCAGAGCGTAAAAGCTTCGGGCGCACGCAAGAATTTCGCAAGAATTTCGCGACGAGCTGGCAAGCGGCGTGCGACAGCCTAGTCGGTGTCAGCGCAGGCGCAGACCTGCGAGGCATCCCGTAGCTAGGCCCCGCAGACAAGCAAGGAACCGCACGTGAACACCATGCACGACCTGGAAGCGACCAGCTATGCACCGACCAGCCAAGCACCGCGTGGCGAAGAGTGCACCGTGGCGTCCGCGTGGTCGTCGAGCCCGCTCGGTGACCCGGCCGGTGACGCCGCGTACAGCGATGCGGCCGGATTTGTCGATGACGGCTACGACTTTGCGCCCGACCCGACCGTAGTGCCTCAAATCAAGATGCCCGCGAAATTTTGTCCGTGCCTCAGGTAGGAATGCCCGCGAAACGGGCCGGTTCAGCTGGCCTTGATCCGGATGCCTTTGCGGATGTCGGGTAGGGCGGTGG
>NZ_JBKQQD010000587.1:0-3389 GCF_052144515.1 Mycobacterium sp.
GACCACCCTGTCGGCAACCCACGTTCACATGTGAGCGGAGGCCCCAGCCCCCCATACCGTCTAGCGGTCAATATCGCCATGAACCTGAAGTCTGGTGAGGGTCAGGTGCTGGGCTGACCCTCACAACGTGCATTTCAAAGTAGTGGCACTACTTTGAAATGTGTCTCCGTTTCTTGATAAGTTTGCTGGCTCGCAACTTCGATCATAATGTAATCGAGGTTGCGAGTTAGCTGTACGACCTCACAGCAGCGGGGGACTCACCGGGGGACACGACACTCACTCTAATATTTTCGCCGGAGCCACGTCCGCCCGGTGAGCGCCCGCTACAGCCTTTTGAGCGCGGTTTTCGCCTGTTCGAGGAATTGGTGCCGGGTTTCGGCGGGGACCAGCGGGGCGAGGGTGTCGATCATTTCTTGGCAGAGTTGTTGGCGTTCCTCGGGGCTGAGGCCGACGAGGTTTAGTTGGGCGGGTTTGGCGAGGCCGAGGTTGATGACAGCGTATTCTACGGACCAGCTCTCCGCCACAAGATCCATCACTAGGCTGTGATTGCGGCTTAGCCAGTACGATGCGGGGATCGGCCAGAGTTCAAGCAGCTGTTGGTAGGCTTCTACGGCTTCCTGGCCGCGGCCCTGTTCGCGCAGTTCTGCGGCCCGTTCGTGTATCGAGGCGAGTTGACCATGTATGCGGGCTTTGGCGAAGGTGCGTTCGATGAGGTTGGTAAGCATGTGGTTAGCGTAACCGTGGCCGGCGACAGGTATCATGACTTTGTCCCGGAGGTATGGCCAAGATCCATCCGGATCCGTGAATGCGGTGACCCAGATCAAGTGCGCCCAGCCTCCGGACACCTAGCGTTTAGGAGGTCATTGACCCAGCGGGGCCGGGTCGTAGAGATCGAGTACCGCCGTCCGAGACGGCCCAACGCGGCCACCAGCTCAACACCCTCCGGTATCGGGGAGGCCTTGACGGTGTGGCCGAAGAACCTCGCCCAGCGGTTGCGTTCGCTGGTGTGCAGCTCGTCGGCGAACGGCGACATGTCGCACAGCAGGCCGTCGAAGTCCACGAGGATCTGATGGTCGTAGCGGGGATCGCGGTCGGTCATGGTTGGGTCATCCTTATCTGTGTTGAGGACCCCTGTACAGTCGAGGATCCTGTTGTCATTTCAGTTTTTCCGCCTCGTTCCGGTTCCGTGCTGGGGCGGTGGATCGCAGTGCCGGGTCAAGGTGGAGCGCCCGCAGCGCAGCGAGGACGAACGACCTTGATACGCAGGAGGATCCACCGCATACTGGGTCGGCCGAGGGACGAGGCAAAGACTTCGTTGGTGTTCAAGTCATGTGCGCCTCCCGTGAGAAAAATCCGTGCGAGAGACGTCCGTCGCGCGTGCCGGCGCACAGCCTTATCTGGGTCCACGGACGAGAGTCCGGCGACATGATGATCGATGGGTTGCCCGACCTGCGGGCTAGCGCAAGGTGCGGCCGCTCATTCTTTCCGGGAGGTCCACCCAGCACAGGGTGGCCGCAGGACGCTTGCAGGAGCTGGCCGCAGGCATCAGCTGATGTGTGAGCAAGGCACGCGCACGGGCCATCTCAGGCGGCCTTGCGGGTAGCGTTGGGTGCGCTTAGCGCGGCATCGCCGAGCTCACGCAGCGTGTGGTAGCAGCGGCGCAGCAGCTTGTGCTCCACCGCTAGGGTCGGGTTCTTGCCGCTGTGCGGGACGCCGGCCAGCTGGTGGTAGTAGGCGTAATCCGGGGAACCGTGGCGCGCTGCGCACTTGGCCGCCTCGAAAACGGCCCACCGCAGCTCCGGGCTGCCCTGCCGCGACAGATGCCCCGGGGAACGTTTATCGGCTGAGGAGTAGACGGTGACATCGAGCCCGGCAAACCGCACCAGCTGATCAGAACTGGAAAACCGGCGCGCGTCGCCGATCTCGGCCCAGATGATCACCGCACACAACCACCCGATGCCGTAGTGACGCGCCTGCAACACCCGACACGCAGGCTGGTGGTGAGCGAAGTCGACCAATTGCGTTCGCAGCGGCCCGATCTCAGCGGTCAGTTCATCAATGCGGCACAGCGCGGTGTCCACGTACTGCCGGCCCGCCACCGAGAGCTCGGCACCGGCGAGGGCCTCGCGGCCCGCCGCCGACAACAGTGCCGTGACCGGTGGGCAGCCCTGGTGGAACAACTGGGCCTGGATGCGCTGCTGCCAGGCGCGGCGCTCGTCCATCAACGTGCAATACAACCGGCCCAGGGTGCGAACCTCCACCACGTGTGCCGGCGGGATCCACGACTCGGGGAACCGGCCCTGAAGCAGCAGGGTACGCAGCAGCCGCGCATCGGCGCGATCGGTCTTAGCGCGCTTCTTCGGGCCCCGCAACGCCACGATCTCGCCCGGATCACCCAAATGCACACCCACCCCCGCAGCGTGTAGTTCCTCCACGACATACCGCCACCCGGTGCAGCCCTCCAACGCGAACTCACCATCACCACCAGGACAGTGCTCGCTTAACCAGCTCCGCAACGTGCTGCGCGTCGCCGGACGAATCTGCCCCCACCGCACCAATCCGTCGTCGTCGACGTAATCGAACGTGATCTGCTTCCGGTGCACGTCCAACCCGCCTACCTCGACTTTTCACGTAATTCGGTGTTTGCGAGTGTCGTGAACGCGAAAGGTGCACTGTCTCAACGATAATCGAAGTTTGCTGGACGTTCGAGAATCGAGTGAGGAGTGCACCTATCAGATGCAGGCTACTACGGATTGGTCGAAAAGTGTTCGAGTCGAGGTCCGTGGCGACGACGTGGTCGGGCATGCGGGCAATGTGCTGCCCCGCGTGCTGGCCGACAACCTGGGCCTGACCAGCGGCTTGTCCGCGGCGTTGTCATCGACCGGAGGTGACTCACGACCGGGGCGCGGTGTTGCGGGATGTGGCGGTGTCGATCGCGGGCGGCGCGCAGAACCTGGCCGGTACCGCGGTGCTGCGGGACCAGGAGCGACTGTTCGGGCAGGTGGCGTCGGTCCCGACGATGTGGCGCTCGCTCAACGAGATCGACCACCAGGGCATGGCCAGGATCGCGCTGGTGCGCAACAAGGTCCGGGAGCGGGTGTGGGATTTGATCGAGGCTCGCCATGGCGCGATCCCGCCCTCGCGGACCTGTTATGGGGACCTGGGTCCGGTGGTGGTGATCCGCATTGACGCCTCGCTGGTTGAATCGCACAGCGACAAGCAGCACGCTGCGGGCAATTTCAAGGGTGGCTACGGGTTTCACCCGCTGTTGGTGTGGTGCGACAACACCGGCGAACTGCTGGCGGTGATCTGCCGGCCAGGCAACGCCGGGTCGAACACCGCGGCCGATCACATCGCGATCATCGACGCGGCGATCGCCGCGGTCCCGG
>NZ_JBKQQD010000588.1:0-6254 GCF_052144515.1 Mycobacterium sp.
AAGTTCCTGGCTGAACCTGATCGAGCGCTGGTTTAAGGAACTCACCGATAAGCGCCTGCGACGTGGCGCCTTCACCAGCGTCGCCGAACTCAGCGCCGCGATCACCAAATGGTCCCAGCACTGGAACATCGATCACAAACCGAACATCTTGAAAGCCAGCGCCGACGACATCATCACGAAAGTCCAACGTGGCCGCGAGACCCTTCACCAGATCAAATCGCAGACGGAGCACTAGGGACTCATAATCCGTTGGTCGCGGGTTCGAGCCCCGCCCGCCCCACGTCGGGGATGTATGACCTCGGTTGATGCTTGACATTTCGTCTTCGGGTGATGCCTGACAGTGTTTCGGCTGATGGCTGACAGTTGCTTCGGTTGATCCTTGACACTCCCTGAATGAGGGAGTTGAGCGTGGCCGAGCAGAGGTATCAGGCCGTGTTGGCGGTGATCAGCGACGGGTTATCGATTTCGCAGGTCGCCGAGAAGGTAGGCGTGTCGCGTCAGACGCTGCACGCTTGGTTGGCCCGCTATGAGGCCCAGGGCCTTGAGGGGCTGGTGGATCGGTCGCATCGGCCGGTGTCGTGTCCGCATCAGATGCCGGCCGCGGTGGAGGCCGCGCTGTTGGAGTTGCGTCGGTCGCGGCCGTATTGGGGGCCGCGGCGGCTGGTGTTCGAGCTCATCCGGCCGCGAGCGAAGTCCTCCTCGGCCTCCTGGTCGGCCTGCCAGAAGAAGCAGTAAGGCGTGATCGTTGTCCCCAGCAGCGCGACAATGTTCAGCACATATTTCCCCGACCATTCGACATGCGGGATGATCGCGGACACCGCGACCGTGGGCCACCACGGATGGTGGACGACGAACGCCGCCGCGACGTAGGCCAGCAGGCTTAGACATGCATATTTCAGGAATCGCGCGTAGGCGGGATAGGGCACGTAAATCTGTAGCGCCAGCGAGATCCCGACGATCACCACCAGCCAAACCATGAAGGGCAGGTGCACGAGCAGCTGCCCGGCCGCCGCCATCGCGCCCAGATCCGCCCCAACATTGACAGTGTTTGCGATCAACAGCAACGACACGGCGACGTAGAGGACCGGGCGCGAGTAGTGCTCGCGCAGCACCGCCGCCAGGCCCCGGCCGGTGACCATGCCGATCCGCCCACAAATCTCTTGGATCGCACTCATAAACGGATAGGTCCAGACGGCGACCCAAAGCTGGGAGTAGCCGAACTGCGCGCCGGTCTGGCTATAAGTCTGGACGCCCGAGGGGTCGTCGTCGGACGATCCGGTGACGAAGCCCGGCCCCAGAAGGCGCCAGGCGGACGCGGCTCTGGCACGTAGCGACACTCCCGCATAATGACACAGATAGCTGACGCCTGATTCCGAACCCCGACCGCCACGATCGAAACACCAACCCCCACATCGCAATAGCCGCCGTGTGGCGGATTGCCAGCGCAGCGCCGGCGAGGGTCTGCCGTCGCAACGGCAAGCGCGCAACGCTATCTAAGCCCGACGACGAAAGGCCGCCGCGCGGCCCCAGAGGACGCGATCGACTCCGGGGCCGCCACGCCGGTTAGCTTGCGGCCTGCACGGTGATGTGTTTCTCTGCCGCCTCAGCTTGTTTGGGGACGCCCACCGACACGGTCAGGATGCCCTTGTCGTAGATAGCTTTGATGTCGTCTTCGTCAGCGCCGGGCGGCAGCGTGACCGAGCGGACGAACGAGCCGTAAGAAAACTCCGACCGACCCTCGGATTCCTTCTTCTCACTGCGTTCGGCCTTGATCGTCAGCTGCCCATCACGCACCGTGATGTCGACATCCTTAGCCGGATCGATTCCGGGCAGTTCGGCACGCACCACATAATGACCGTCCTCTATCTCGTCCTACAGCCGGATCAGATGAGTGTCGAACGTCGGTCGTAAACCCGCCCACGGCGGGAACCCGGTGAACAGCTCAGATAACTCGGGCAGCAGCGAGCGCCGCTGATGCTTCACAGCCAGTTTGCTCATTGAGATTCCTTCTAACAGTTGGTTATCCAGCGCTACCGTGTTGATCCGACCATCGAAGACTGCTGCCGCGGTAGGGCCCGAAGTCCCCCATCCGAGCGACTGGGGTGTCGAGTTGGTCACCGCCCGAGCACCCGCCGGCTGGCCGGGGCAGCACTGCGGCGGAGGACAAGAAAAGTACCTGCGTGCCATCGTGCTTCGGTTCCTACCGATCGCATGGGGCGGGCGCCGCCATCCAAGGAGCCGTCCGACCCAAGAACAGCGCGTAGTCGCCCTTGCCGGCCGCGAACGGCCAATCCTCGACCCGCAGCGCGTTGTGCACGCGCCCAACCCAATGGAGGTCCGGCGCAAGTTCGCGCTGGCGATCGCTGATGGCACCAACGAGACGTCGTCGCCCAGCTCGCGATAGTACGAACACAAGTCCTCATCGATCGGACCATGCACCCTCTTACCATGGGCAAGCCCAGCCCACGGTAAGAGGGTGCGTTAAGCACACCGGCGAAGGTGTGGTCGTGGATGATGTGACCCCGTCGGTCGCGGCGATGCGCGCGATGGCGCTTCGCACCTTGAGCGCATGCATAACCTCCGGATAGGGCTCAGTGAGCCCTATCCGGAATCGCGCGATCCACGGCGGCACGAACCGCGCCGCCGCGCCTGGCTTTCCACCGCCCAGCACGATCACCTCGCGCCCGCGGGCGACCAGTGTATCGGCAAGGTCAGCCACCACCGCGTCCACCCCGCCATAGCCAATGGGCGGCACATCGAAATATGGTGGCGCGACTTGCACAATCCGCAACGTATCGGCCGGGCCCACCGATCTGGCTAACATTCCCGTAACCGGTGCACCCTGCACGAAATCGTGGCTGCGCATGCCTATGTCCTTTCTCCCAAACCCCACTGGTTCGAGGTGACCGGAGACTACCGGCACCGCCGGTGAGGTAGGTCGAACGAACTTGGGCGCAGGTAAGTGGTGGAGTGAGTCATTACCGTGGGGGGCGATCGGCGCGCCGACGAACTGACAAACAGGCTGGGTGTGGCGCAACCCAGGGCGGCGGCTTCGGCCTAGCCGATGTCGATGACCCTTCGCCGTCTGCGGGCCGGCCACCTCGAATCGGATCCCGCATTCGCGCCCGCGGGCGAGATTTCGGGGTCACTGTAGAAACGCGTCGGGGACGTCGCAGGTCTGTTTCGACTGATGAACGGGGTTCGGACACTGAATAACATTGGGGACGGCCAGCCGATTGACCACGGGCTTGCCGATCAGGGCCATCACCGTCGCGTAGCTCGACCTCACAGCGACGATGAAGGAGTAATCGCCGACGCCGAAGGTGTCGCGGCACAGATCCGCTCGGAGAGTCAGCCGTTCGGCACCCGGGGCCATCGTTTTGACCGAGGTTCCCCGTTTTATGTGGGATTAATGGCATCGGCGGGTGTGGCGGCCACGTATGGCGTGGTGCGTGTCCTCGGGTCGGCGTCGTCGGTGCTGGTGTTGATCGGTATGGCGTTGTTTTTCGCCCTGGGACTTGAGCCCGCGGTGTCGGGGTTGGTCAACCGCAAACTCCCGCGGTGGGCGGCGGTCAGCCTGGTGCTCGTGGTGGTGTTCGGTGTTCTCGCCGGTGCTGTTGCGGCAGCGATTCCGCCGCTTGTCCAGGAAGCGCGCCAATTCATCGAACAGGCACCGCACTATCTGCAGCAGGCTCAGGACCATGCCTCGCCGTTCGGCAGGCTCATCGAACGCTTCCATGTGCAACAACGGATCACCGACATGCTTCATGGCCCTGGCGCACCGACGGTCGGGGGTGTCGTCAAGGTCGGAAAGACGGTGTTCGGCGCCGCGTCACACGTCGGGATTGTGGCTGTGCTCACCGTGTATTTCCTGGCTGACATGCCCCGCATCCGGGCCACGGTGTACCGGTTTGTGCCGAACTCTCGCAGACCGCGCGCGATCCTCATCGGCGACGAGGTGCTGGCCAAGGTCGGTGACTATGTTTTCGGCAATGTGCTGACCTCGCTCATTGCCGGAGTGGCGACCTTTGCGTGGTGTTTCGCCTTCCATGTCCCATATCCGTGGCTGCTCGGGGCATTTGTTGCGATCGTGGATCTTTTCCCCTACGGGTCATCAGTCGGCGGGTTCGTAGTCGCCCTTGTGGCGCTGGCCGTTTCGATTCCGGTGAGCATCGCCACCGTGGGATTTTACATCGCATTCCGCTTAGCCGAAGACTACCTGGTGACCCCCAGGATCATCGGCCGGGCGGTGAAGGTGTCAGGCGGTGTCACCGTCGTGGCCGTCCTCATCGGTGCGGCGCTGCTAGGTGTGCTCGGGGCGCTCCTTGCCATCCCGGTCGCGGCGGCGCTGCAGCTACTGGTTTCAGAACTGCTTTTTCCCACGCTCGATGAAGCATGATCGGCCAGCGCCGCTTGAGCCATCGTCATGCGACTCGGCTACCGACCCCGTCATCAGCTCAAGGCGTAACGATCTTCGCGCTCAATGTGATCCATCGTGCCGACGACGTTCACGGAAAGCCGTCGTCAGCAAATCACCGAACTTCTCGTCGTTGACGACCTGCGGTGTCCGTCCGCCAGCCTGACCTCATCTTGAAGGACGTTGTAAGGGCGATCTAACCGATACGCTGTGGTCGAACACCGTGACACTGGCAGCGACGTGACGGCTCAGCACGCGCATGGGAGTCCTGTGGTGAACCGATCGGGGGCTAGTCGACGATGACCATTTCGGTGCTTGGTGTCGTCAACAGAATCGGACAGATCAGCGGGTCCACAAACAACGCATGGCCACTGCTGGTCGATCCCATGGGCAATCCACTGCTCACCGACACCGGTCATTGGTGGAACGTACAAGGAGTCGACGAAGGTGCAAATGCAAAGCATTCTGACGGCAGGACCTACTTTTTCTTCGGCGACGTCAGCACCCTTCCATCACAAGAACCCAAACTGAATTCCGATCTGGTCGCCTGGACGGATGAGTCCGGACCTCTGCCAAACGGCGGCGACCTCGCGGTGGCCCTGACGATCGGCGATGAACCGGGTGATTAGTGAGCTGGCCGGTCGAGCTCGGCCGCGAAGAAAGCCGATGCTGTCTTCAAAATCGCGTTCGCCCTTCGCAATTCGGCGTTCTCCCGCCGCAGGCGCTTCAGCTCGGCGGACTCTTCGGTCGTGGTCCCGGGCCGTGCGCCGGCATCGACCTGGGCCTGGCGCACCCACTTGCGCCTGGCGACCAACTCGGTCGGTAGTCGTACTGCAGGTTGTCGAAAATCGCCATGGCCGGCCTCTCCTCTTTCGCTGCCAGCCGCCCAGATCAAGGTGCTTCAAGCCTCTCGCTATAGGCAATGAGGCTCCGCCTAGCCCCGTCGTCTAGCAAAGGGTCTTTTGACCCTCATGCATCTGCCAGAGTGCCCATAGGCTCGATGGAAGCCTAAACCCTCACATTTCAACGGGAGGTGCGACCAGTCGTTGTGCCAATGTTGGTCGGCGTCATGCGGATTGCTTTGAGCACTCTCCAGCAAGCCCAGGCGGCGCCCGAACTCGGCGTTTACTCAAAGATCTGGCATCGGAAACAGAGGCGCCATAATGCTTGTCATTGTTGGATTAGTTGTTCTGCTCGTCGCCGTGATCGTCGCCATCGTCGGTGTGCTGAGCAATTCGGGGGCCGCCCATCCGTTGACGGAGAACTTCTCGGTATTCGGCTATCACGTCACCGGGTCGACCGGCACGTTGTTCCTTTTCGGGATCGTGATCGGCGCGGTGGCGATGCTGGGACTGAGCGTGCTGTTGGCCGGTGCCCAGCGCACCGCGGGCCGCGGGCGAGACGCCCGACGCGACCTCGCGAGGTCCCAACGCGAAACGGCGTTTCTGAACCAAGAACGCGACGAACGCCTCGAACACAGCCAGCGGGTCGGCGCAGCCGCGGGCGCGCCGGTGAACTCGCAGCCGGCCACGACCCGTTGGAACAGGGTTCCCCTGCTCGGTCGCTGGTCGCGGGGTCGGCAACCGACGGGCAGCACCGACGTCGCCGAACCCGGCGGCACCGAAGCACGGTCGACACTGTCAGCCCGCAGTCGCGGTCTGTGCTCACCGAAACCGATGGAAGGAAACCGCAATGAGCATTGGTAAGAAGCTCGCGCACAAGGCCGAAGCCATCAAGGGCGCCACCAAGAAATATTTCGGCCGCACCACCGGCAACACCCGGCTGCGCACCGAGGGCCGCGCCGATCAGGCTAAGGCCAACGCCAAACAGGCAGGGG
>NZ_JBKQQD010000589.1:0-7563 GCF_052144515.1 Mycobacterium sp.
CCTCGGTGCTTGAGCAGGTCGCCGATGACGTGGATGAGATCATTCTCGTCGACGGCAACTCGACCGATGTCACGGTGATCACCGCGCGGGCGTATCGGCCGGATGTGCGGGTGGTGGCGCAGCAGGGCACGGGCAAGGGCAGCGCATTGCGCACCGGGTTCCAGGCCGCCGCCGGCGACATCATCGTGATGATGGACGCCGACGGCAGCATGTTGCCGCAGGAGATCCCCCACTATGTGCATTTCCTTGCCAATGGTTATGACTTCGTCAAGGGGTCGCGGTTCATCAGCGGCGGGGGGTCGTTGGACATCACCCGGTTTCGCGGACTGGGCAACTGGTTTCTGCTCACGGTCTTCAACACGGTCTATGACGCCCACCTGACCGATTTGTGCTACGGATTTTGCGCATTCCACCGTCGCTACCTCGAGCACCTGCAGCTGTCGGCCACCGGCTTTGAAATCGAGGCCGAGATGACCGTGCGAGCCATGCAGGCGGGTCTGCGCATCGCCGAGGTTCCTAGCCTCGAGCTGCCTCGGCGCAGCGGTACCTCGAACCTGCATGCCATCCGCGACGGGATCCGCGTTCTGCGCACCGTCCTGCGCCATCACCGCTCCGGTGTTTCCGGGCACCTCTACCAGGCGGCACGACACGCTGCCGGGCGACTGCCGGCTGTGTCGGCGGAGGCGACAGCATGAAAGCCGTGCTGCTCGCGGGTGGTCTCGGCACGCGAATGCGTGAGGAGACCGAGTTCCGCCCCAAGCCGATGGTCGAGGTGGGTGGCCGGCCGGTGCTGTGGCACATCATGAAAATCCTTGGCCACTACGACATTTCCGACTTCGTGGTGTGCACGGGCTACAAGAGCGAATACATCAAGAGCTACTTCGCCAACTATGGGGTGTCCAATCTGGACTTCACCATCACCCTCGGTGACCAGTCGAGCATCCGCCACCACGGCTCGCACGCCGAATTCAACTGGCAGGTGACCGTCGCCGACACCGGCCTGAGCACGATGACGGGCGGCCGGATCAAACGCATCCAGAAGTACGTGGGCGATGACACTTTCCTGTGCACCTACGGCGACGGCATCGCCGACGTCGACATCGCCGCCTTGCTTGAGTTCCACCGCGCGCACGGCAAGCTCGCCACTGTGACGGCCACCCAGCCGATGAGCCGGTTCGGGGTCATCGACCTGGAGCAGGACGGTGTAGTTGCCACGTTCCGGGAGAAACCGAAGACCGAAGACTGGATCAACATCGGATACTTCATTTTCGAGCCAGGGGTGTTCGACTACCTGGAGGGCGACGACACCGTGCTGGAGGACCAGCCACTGCTCCGGCTGGCTAAAGACGGCCAGATCGCCGCGTTCACTCACCACGGGTTCTGGCAGCCGATGGATACCTTCCGGGAATCACAGGCGCTGAATAACCTCTGGAACAGCGGAAACCCGCCGTGGAAGGTATGGGATTGAAGAAAAAATCGCCGTGATCATCCCCGGCCTAGAACAAAAGCGAATGCGTTGACGAGCTAGCAAAGCGGCTGGCCGTCGTGTTCGAAGCCGAGCCGGCGCATGACTTCGAGGCAATCATCGTGGAAAACGGTTCCACCGACGACACGACGGACAAATTGCTCGCCATCCACGCGGCTGACCCGCGGTTCAAGAACGGCGGGCTGACGGCCGGCCTCACGAGTCGGTTTCGATGTCCAAGAATCGCGTCGCTGCGCGACCCTGTTGCGGCGCACGTTGTACCAGCTGTCGCAAACCCCCGCCGATCACTCGCGCTGGCACGCACAGTTCGCCATGCTCGATGGCACTCAGCGCCCCAGTACCGGTCCGACGCGATCGAGAACCATACCGTCATCGATGCGATCTATCGCGCCGCCGGCCTATCGCTTCGCGAGCCGGCCTGAACGCTAATCCGTTCGCGCGGTTAGTACTTCGGACAACAAGTGGCGTGCCGCGTCGACATATCGGCGGAGGCGATTGATCGATCAGGTCGCGAAATGGGCTTGGTTGACGTGTGCGGCCACCCGTAAGGCGTTGGCCGCGACCGTCAAACTGGGGTTCAATCCGGTGCTGGAGGGGAAGAACGAGGCGTCCACCACGTACAGGTTGTCCACTTCGTGCGCCCGGTTTTGGGGGTCCAGCACGCTGGTTTTCGGATCGGTACCGAATCGGCACGTCCCGCAGACGTGGCCCAGGTTCGTGTTGCCTTCGCCGCCGCCCCCCAGGGGCATATTGCGAAACGGCTGCAACACCTCTTTCAGTTGGCGCAAAAACGCCGCGCGGCGTTCGATCTCACTGGGGTGTAAGCGGTACTGAATTCGCAGCCGCTGGCGGCCGTCCAGACTGGGCCGGTCGTAGGGCAAGACGCGGTTGTCCAGATAGGGTAGGTCTTCCGTCATCGCGCCCAGCACCAGTGCGCCGGTGAAGATTCTCTTGTAGATCTGCCGCACCGCCGGCCTCATCAGGCGCAGCGCCTTGCCCCGCCGGTCGGGGCGGTTGGTCAGCCACTGCATGGGCGGTACCGGGCCGAATGATTGTACGGTGCCGTATTTCTGCCCCTCCCAGAAATAGAAGTCGTTGAGCCCGATCTCCTTGTTTGCGGCTGTGGTCTTGTAGTCGGGGTGTGGCCAGATCTCGATCGGGTCCAGTAGATGGCGCATCAAGTTGCGGCCCACCCAGTCTGAGCCGTTGGCCAATCCGCGCGGCCACTCGCCGCAACGGGAGTTGAGCAACAGCACCGGGGTGGCCAGCGCACCGGCGGCCAGCACCACCACCTTGGCCCTCAGAGCCAGCATGTCGGAGCGACGCTCACAAATCACCTGCCGCACCTGGGTGCGGTCCGCCTCCAAACGCACGACCCGGCATTCGGCCAGCAGCTGGGCGCCGTGCTCGGCAACGGCCGGTAGCACGCCGTTGCGGCCGGCGTCGTATTTGCACGACCGGTCGCAGAGATAGTCCTGACAGGTGGCACAACCCTCGGTGTAATCACAGGCCATCGGCAGGTGGTAGGGGTGCAGGCCGCGACCTGCCAGATAGTTGACCAGCGCCTGGTTGTGCGCCGAAAATGGCGGCGCTGCGGGCAGACCGACCTCGGCGGACTCCGGGCGCAGGGGATCGGCCTGGCCGCGAACCCCCAGCAGCTTTTCCGCCTCGGCGTACCAGGGCGCCATCTGCTCATAGCTGATCGGCCAGGCCTCGGGCACAGTGGAATCGCCGGGGTCGGTGAAGTCTTGCCGGGGAGTGAAATCGCGCACGAAAAATCGTTCGCAGACCATGCCGTACAGGGCCGAGGACCCGCCGGTTCCGCTGCCGATGAACGACACGAACCGCTTCGGGAAACGCCCGCTGATGTCTTCGATCTCGTCGGTGGAGCGACCGGCCCGGGCCAAGGCGTCGTAGTAGGCCGCTGCGGAACGGTAGGCTCGCGGCTCAGCCAGTTCGGGTATCGCGGAGCGAATCGTTCCCGGTGTCCCGGGCAGTGTCGAGCGTCCCTTCTCGACGAACAGCACCTTGCGGCCTGAGCGGGCCAGCCGGTAGCCCAGCATTCCGCCGCCCATGCCGCTACCCACGACGATCACGTCCCACACCACGCGTTCGGCCTCGCGCGCACTCAGGTCGCCGTCAGCCAAAATCGAACTCCTCAGCAGATGATGGCCCAAAGCGTGGCCGGTCTGGGCGAGCGGGATCGTAACATCCGTTCGCCGCGGACAGACGCCTACACAGGGTTGTACTTGAACCCCGTCGGCCTAGACTTCTGTCGAAGAAAGCACCAGCTGTCCGGTCTGGATTTCGCGGAGGGAAACGCCGAGAAGCTGCCCTTCCCTGATCAATCCTTCGACGCTGTGGGGTCAACGAACGGTTCGCTTGCCTTGTGGTGTCCGGCCGGTTGAAGACGATGGAGATGATCGGGGCGTCGTTGTGACAGTCCCGTCCTTGCGGTAACTCTGGGGAGTGACTCTGGGAAGTACGGAGAACTTCATGCGGTCATGCCTCGGAAATATTCGATAGTCCGCGCGACCCCCTGCTCGAAAGGGACTTGGGGACGCCAACCGAGCTTGGATTCGGCGAGGCTGATGTCTGGCTTGCGCTGCCTCGGATCGTCCGGAGGCAGGCTTTTGTGGACGGTCGGCGAGGGGGATCCGGTCATTTCCTTGATGAGGCTCGCGGCCTCCTCGGCGGTAAATTCAGCCGTGCTGCCAAGGTTGATGGGTCCAATGAATGAGGGGTCGCTCGCGGCCATCTTCACGAGGCCGTCGACGAGGTCGTCGACGTAGCAGAAGGAACGGGTCTGGCTGCCATCCCCATTTACGGTGATCGGTTCACCCCGCAGTGCCTGGACGATGAAAGTGGCGATGATTCGGCCGTCCTCGGGGTCCATCCTTGGGCCGTAGGTATTGAAGATGCGGACGACTTTGATTCGGACCCCGTAGCGACGCGCGTACTCCAGCATCAGCGTCTCCGCGATTCGCTTGCCCTCGTCATAGCAGCTCCGCACGCCGAAGCAGTTGACGTTGCCCCAATAGCTCTCGACCTGGGGATGGACTGTGGGATCCCCATAGACCTCGCTGGTGGAGGACTGGAGTATTGTCGCCCCCTTCTCGCGCGCCAGTTCGAGTAGATTCCTCACCCCGCCGTAGTTCGTCTCGAGGGTGAACAGCGGATCGCGCTGATAGGTGAGCGGCGCCGCCGGACAGGCCATGTTGAAGATGACGTCCAACGGGCCTGCCGCAGCCGCGTCTATCGGCCGTGTGATGTCGTGCTCGAAGAAATCGAAGCCCGGGTCATCCTCGAGGTGACTGATGTTCTCGCGACTGCCGGTATGGAAGTTGTCGAGCCCGAGAACCTCGATGCGGTCGCGGCGAAGACGGTCGCAGAGGTGGGATCCCAGGAAGCCGGCGGCGCCAGCGACGAGGGCTCTCATGTTCTTCTCCTAAGTCCTAGTTCCGGCCCATGCCGTAGTACTCAAAACCCTCGGCCCCCACGCGCTTTGGCTCGTAGATGTTTCGGCCATCGAACACGACGTAGCCCCGCATTACCGACTTGAGGCGCTGCCACGATGGCCGCTGGAATTGTTTCCACTCGGTGACGAGGAGCAACGCGTCGGCGCCATCGACCGCCTCGTACATGCTCCCGGCGTACTCGATCGAGTCCCCGAGCGCCTCCTTCGCCTGCGCTGTCGCCTCGGGATCATAGGCCCGCACTGTCGCCCCGAGCTCGACCAGCCTCCTCGCGGTGACGATGGACGGGGCCTCGCGCATATCGTCGGTCTGGGGCTTGAAGCTGAGGCCCCAGAGCCCGAAGCGCAGGCCGTCGAGATTCGTCGCGGGCCCGTGGCGGCCCCCGAAATAGTCGAGGATCTTGGATACGAGGACGGCTCTTTGCCCGCTGTTGACTTGGTCGACCGCGCGCAGCAGACGCATGTCTGAGCCCAGGCAGGCGGCCGTGTGTATAAGCGCCTGAACGTCTTTCGGCAGGCAGGAGCCACCATAGCCCACCCCGGGAAACAGGAATTCATAGCGAATGCGCCTGTCCGCACCGATGGCCTCCCGCACGGCCGAAATATCAGCGCCGGCCTTTTCGCACAGGTTCGACATCTCGTTGATGAAGGAAATCTTGGTCGCAAGGAAGCAGTTGGCCGCGTATTTCGCCATCTCGGCGCTCCTGACGTCCATGGTGATCAAGGGATTGAAGGTGCGCAGGAACGGCTCGTAGACCTCTCGCATGATGTCAAGGGCGCGCTTGGAGTCGCCGCCGATCACCACGCGGTCGGGCTTCATGAAGTCGGCGATCGCCGTGCCCTCCTTCAACAATTCGGGGTTGGACACGACGTCGAACTCGTGCTTGGCCTTCTTGCGGATGATCGCTCGAACCTCGTCGGCCGTGCCGACCGGGACGGTCGACTTGTCAACCACGACCTTGTAGCGATCCATGTGCGACCCGATGTCATCGGCCGCGGAATAGACGTAGGAGAGATCGGCCTCGCCGCTCTCGCTCATGGGCGTCGCGACGGCGATGAATATCACGTCTCCGTGCTCGACCCCGCGGCGCCTGTCGGTCGTGAAGTCGATGCACCCGTTCTCGCGGTTCCTTTCGATCAGCTCGGCCAGGCCGGGCTCATAGATGGGGATCCGTCCCGCGAGAAGCTGGGCTATCTTGGCCTGGTCGATATCGACGCAGACCACGTCATTGCCGGTGTCCGCCAGACAAGCACCCGTCACGAGGCCGACGTAGCCGCATCCGATTACCGAAATTTTCATCGGACCCCGGATTCCGTGCGGCGTTGACGCCGGACTTCGCGCAGGTAGAGCCAGGCGCCCTGCAGGAGGCCCTTCCTGCCCGCCCGCAGAAGATTTTCCGGGATCCCCCCGGTCGGCAAATCCGGCGGCCCGGAGCCGCGATTGGCCAGCATCCGTTTGACCCCCCGCGGGACGAACCTGAGGATCCGCCAGACATATTTCGGGGAGGTCAGGATCATGCTCATGTAGAACGCGGTGAGACCCGCGGAATACCCGAAGAACTGCTTCTCCAGGGCTGCGTCGGTCCGGCGGTGGTAGTGCCAGGTAATCGCCGGTGGCCAATACAGGATCATCGAGCCCTTCTCGAGCACAAGCGAAAGAGCTCGCGTCTCCTCGCCGTTAAGGGTCAAGGTCCCGGGGCCGAGCCGATTGTCGAACCCGCCGATGGCGCGCAGCACGTTGGTCCGGAAGGCCATGTTGCCGCCGGCGCCGAAGTTCGGCAGTGGGTATAGCGGATCGAATACCGACGGTCCGCCCGCAAGTAGCGGAACCGGCTCGCTGCCGCGGCCCTTGTTGAACCCACCGTAGCGCTCGAAGTTGATTTGGGCGCCGGTTTCCAACTCGGCCGGCAGCATCACTCCTGCCACCGCGTCGGGTCGATCCGGGAAAGCGAATCCTCGCTTGATCCAGGCGATCCAGTCGGGGTCGGCCACTTCGTCATCGTCGATCCACGCGATGAGCTCGCTGCGCACCTCGGACAGTCCACGGTTCCTGGCACGTGACAGGCCTGGTGCCGGCTCGTGGCAACACCGCATCTTAAGACCCTTGAAGCCGACCAGCGAGCGGGCAACCGCGCCGTCGTGCGAATTGTCGACGATCACCACCTCAAAGCCCGCGTCGGACTGCCCGACCAGGCTGGCCAGGGTCTGCAACAGGCCCTCGGGCCGGTCGCGGGTGCAGATCACCACCGTGAGCGATGCGTCGAGCACATCGGGGGGTTCGACCGGCTGCGGAAGGCTCAGAGCGGCAAAGTGGTCACGAAGGTTTGTGAGGGCGATCGACGAGTCGGCTTCGATGTCCAAGAACCGTGTCGCCACCGGAACACCGTTTCGGCGCACGAGGCACCACGCCGTCGCAAACCGCGTGATATCGACGGCTTCGTCGCCATAGTCGCGCACGATGTCGATGTCGATCACCCACGCCGGCGCGCGCAATTCACCCCGCTCGATGTCACGCACAGTGCAGCCCTCGACTCGGCGCTGGTGTGCAAGCGCGGGCCGGCAATCTAGCGGGCGCCATATAGCCGCTCAAGCAGATGAAGGG